>DWYK01000004.1 GCA_019118705.1 Candidatus Merdibacter merdigallinarum
AGCGGTCAGTCTTTATGATTGGCCGCTTTTCAATATCTGGAAAGTACTGTTTTCCTCCAATATAGCGTAAAGTTGAATTATGTCAGAGTCAACAATATGTACCTCTATCTCCCTTTATTTTCAGTATAGAAACGTCACATCCGTCCTCATTGTGTCTGTAAGAAGCGATCTTCCATTCAAAGCACAGAAAAAGAGATGCGATTTGCATCCCTTTTCCTCTATAACCCGGGAAAGAGTACCTTTCTTTGGACTTCCTGACCTCCTGTATCTTTCACCAACGGATCAGTCTCATCCATTTCCTCTCCTCCCGCATCCATGCCGGCCTTCCCTTTTCGATAGGAGGAAATTTCCTTCATCATCCTGCAATTATGATCCCAGATGAACTCTTTTCCTCTCCTATCAAATACCGCCGCCATCGATGTTTGAACAGCTTCTCTCCTGCTTCCTTTCTGTCTTCCCGACAGACCTCTTATTTTCTTCCCGCTAAGCACTCCTCGAGAAGCTGTGTTATAAGCGTCTTCCTTTGACACCTACACTATAACACAGATCGGCGCAGATGCACGCAAGCTGGCAAAACCTGCATGTCTGCCGGTAAAATCAGAAAACAGTCCGATCGGACTGTTTTCATCAATGACTCGATTTGAATTATTCTTTCTCCAGCGCCAACGTCTTCGTCGTGATATCGCAGACTTCGGCCGGTCCATAATACTGGATTGCACCCGGATAGACGAAGCAGGTTTCCTTGGACCACTCTTCACGATGCGCCTCAAAGAACTTGAACGGCTTGCCATCCAGTTCGACCAGCGCCTTCTTGATGACCGGCTTGTCCTCACCGTGACGACGCTCGATGTTCATCATCTTCGTGATCGGCATACCGCCGGCAACCCACTCTGCGGCCGGCTTCGACAGGTTGGAGATCTTAGAGAGATATCCGTTGTAGCCATACTGGATGAGCATGAAGGCATTATAACCCAGGGAATAGCAGTAATCGGAATCAAAGTTGGACGGGAATGCACATCTTCCTTCATAACCCAGGAAATGATGCAGCGGGCTGAACTTGCCGTTGTAGGTACCGGCCTTCTTTCTTTCGGCCAGCTTGTCCTTGACGAGAGCGGAGAACAGCTTTTCTGATTCGATCAGCGATACCTGTACATTGCCGTGCGGATCGCGCTCTAAGAACAGCTGCTGCTGGATGCTCTGCGGCAGGATGGCGAACACTTCCATGGAAGCCTCGCTCAGGCCTTCTTTGATGAACGCATACTTCTCTTCCCAGGTTGCCAGTGCGTTGAACGCATCTGCTTTGCTGCCGGCGAGCAGTTCGTTGATCTCAGAGATCAGCACGGAGAATTCCGGAACGAACTCAACAACGCCTTCCGGAATGATTGCTACACCGAAGTTCATTCCCTTGGCAGCTCGCGCCTCTACAGAATCCGCGATGTAATCCGCGATCTGAGACAGAGACATCTTCTTTGCGGCAACCTCTTCCGAGATCAGGCAGATGTTCGGCTGTGTTTCCAGCGCGCACTCCAGCGCAACGTGCGAAGCACTGCGTCCCATGACCTTGATGAAATGCCAGTATTTTTTTGCAGAGTTTGCATCGCGCTCGATGTTGCCGATGATCTCACTGTAAGTCTTCGTTGCAGTATCGAAGCCGAAGGAGCATTCGATGTCTTCGTTCTTCAGGTCGCCGTCGATCGTCTTCGGGCAGCCGATGACCTGAACACCGGTGTCATGTGCCGCGAAATACTCTGCCAGCACTGCCGCGTTGGTATTGGAATCGTCACCGCCGATGATGACAATTGCCGTAATGCCATGCTTCTTGCAGACTTCTGCTACGATGGCAAACTGCTCATTCGTCTCCAGCTTCGTACGGCCGGAACCGATGATGTCAAATCCGCCGGTATTGCGGTACTGATCGATGTATGCATCATCAAAGATCACATAGTCGTCTTCGATGAGACCGATCGGTCCGTTCTTGAATCCATAGAGGACGTTTTCCTTGTTCGTTGCCTTTAACGCATCATACAGTCCGCAGATGACGTTGTGTCCGCCCGGTGCCTGACCGCCGGAGAGGATCACACCGACGACCTGCTTCTTTGCTTCAGAGGTGTTCTGCCCTTTCTGAAACGTGATTTCCTTCTTACCGTAAGTGTTTGGGAAAAGCGCTTTGATCTTTTCCTGATCCGCTACGCTCTGCGTCTCTTCTCCCTCTTTGACACAGATGTCCGCGATGCCGTTTCGCAGCATGCCCGGAAGTTTCGGAGAATACGCATATCTCGCTTCTTGTAGTGATGAAATTTTCATAATTGGCCTCCTCGTAGTAATTTACGTACTCTTAAATTTTATGATATTTTTGCCCAAAAGTAAACTGTTAGCGTCCTTTCTTGCACATTTTTGTGCCAACTGTACAACAAAGAGAAAACGGCATGCCCGCCCAGGACATACCGTCTGTTTGCTCGTTGTTATTTTGCCAGCTTTTCCTTGACGAATGCCAGTACCTCATCCGCCGTCTGCTTGTTCAGCGCTTCGGCCGCAACCTCTTCCATCTCCTTCTTGCTCAGAGAGTTGATGATCTTGCGTGCCTTCAGGATCTGTGTCGCAGACATGGAGAACTCATCCAGGCCCAGTCCCAACAGGATCGGCGCTGCATATTCCTCACCGGCCATCGCACCGCACATACCGGCCCACTTGCCTTCCTTGTGCGCGCCGTCGATCGTCATCTTGACCAGACGCAGGACCGCCGGGTTGTATGGCTGATACAGGTAAGAGACGTTCTCGCTCATACGGTCAGCCGCCATGGAATACTGGATCAGATCGTTGGTACCGATGGAGAAGAAATCTGCGTATTTTGCAAACTGATCGGCCAGCACGGCTGCTGCCGGGATCTCGACCATCATACCAACTTCGATGTTGTCTGCTACCGCAACGCCTTCCTTGATCAGGTTAGCCTTTTCTTCTTCATAGATGGCCTTCGCATCACGGAACTCCTGTACGGTGGCGATCATCGGGAACATGATGCACAGCTTACCGTAAACGGAAGCACGGATCAGCGCACGCAGCTGTGTACGGAAGATGTCCGTGCGGTCCAGGCAGAGACGGATGGCACGATAGCCCAGGAACGGGTTCATCTCTTCCGGGAACGTGAAATACTTCAGCTTCTTATCACCGCCGATATCCAGCGTACGAACGACGACCTTCTTGCCGCCCATGCCTTCCAGCACCGCCTTGTATGCTTCAAACTGCTCATCCTCGGTCGGGAAGTGATCGCTGTCCATGTACAGGAACTCCGTACGGAACAGGCCGACACCTTCGCCGCCGTTCTTCAGCACGCCTTCGACATCCTTGATGCCGCCGATGTTGCCGGCCAGTTCGACCTCATGTCCGTCCGTAGAGATGGATTTTGCGTTGACCAGGACCTTGAGCGCTTCTTTTTCTTCCGCAAACGCCTTCGCCTTTGCCTCATATTCCTTCACGGTCGCTTCATCCGGATTGACGATGACGACACCGTCGACCGCATCCAGAACGAGCGTATCCCCATGGCTGACCTGCGAGAGGATATCGCCGCAGCCGACGACTGCCGGGATCTCCAGCGAGTTGGCCATGATCGCGGAATGACTGGTCTTGCCGCCGATCGAAGTCGCAAAACCTTTGACATACTCATTGAGCTGTGCCGTGTCGGACGGTGTGAGGTCATAAGCGACGATGATGGAATCTTCATCGATCGCGGTCAGATCCGGAATCGTCAGACCCAGCAGGTTGCACTTCAGACGGAAGGTCACATCCTTGATATCCGCTGCTCTTTCACGGAAATAGTCATTATCCATCGACTCAAACATCGTGATCATCTGTGTTGCGACGGTATCTGCCGCATACTCCGCGTTTACCTTGTCATTTTCGATCATCGAAGTGATCTGTCCGGCAAACTCCGGGTCGCCGGCCATCATCAGATGGGCATCAAATACGGCCAGTTCCTCTTCGGACAGACGCTTTGCCGCACGTTCCTTTACCCCTTCGATATCCTTTTTCGTCTTTTCAAGCGCCGCATTGAACTTTTCGACCTCGACGGCAGGATCGCCTTCCTTCTTTACGATCTCTACCTTCGGAGACTCGAGCTTATAAGCCTTAGCGATCGAAATACCGGCCGATGCCGCAATACCTTTTAACATACAAAATCCTCCTCTACTGAACTATCTTTATATGCTAAGCAAACAGATAAAAGCAGTAAATCGCTTACATACTTCTCCAAGCATTATGATACCATTTTTCACAGACAGAAGCAATCAAAGAATTGTCTCAGTCCGGCTTTTTTCCTTTTTCTCTGCTCTTTTCTGCTCAGTCCGACCAGCGGCCGCCCTTCCAGGTAGACCTTTCGCACCAGCACCTCGTTTTCCAGCGAACAGCGAAACAGCGCCTCTTCGATCCGATTGTGCAGCTGTTCATCCCGGATCTGCTGCACAAAGCCTCCGGACACAGCAGATCGCTCATAACACTGTTTCCGATAACCGTCCATCTGTCGTTCCATCGCACGCAGCGTCTGCATGTCTCATCGCCCCTTTCTCTCCTCCTGTCCGCCCTGTCGCTGAAGCGTGCACAGCACATCTTCCATACAGAGCAGATAACAGCGCAGCATCCCCTGCACCTCCAGCGTCGTAACGCTGAGCGCATCGGCCCCATTGGCCATCAGCGCATGTATCTTCAACATATGATACAGGTCCGTCAGCTTCATCTCGATCTCCTCCATCGTTTTCCTCCTTTGACAGCACCATCATGAACCGCTGTTTTTGCCTTCATCTGATTCATACGAAAAAATACAGGGAATGCCCTAAAAGTTCCGGTGATGGCCGCTCTTTGGTGAATGACGTATTGAAAAGCGAAACAACAGACGGATCAACCGTTTGGGCCGAAAGGGGATCAGCGGTGCGAGATAGCCCTTGCCCTGTCCCTTCAGTACCAACGCCAGCAGCACCAGAGAAACGAGCAGTCCCCAGCGGGGAAACAGAGCGATCAGCACCAGCATGCACATGCGAAAGAGCTTGATCGCATAACTCATCTCGTAGCTTGGCTGGGTGAAGTTGGCCAGTGCGACAAAGGCCATATACAGCAGGATCTCCGCGTCAAACCACCCGGCCTTGATCGCAAAGTCGCCCAGGATCAGCGCACCGATGATGCTGAAAGAACCGCTCAGCGAACTGGGCGTGTTCAGGCTTGCCAGCTTGATCGCATCGATGCCGATCTCCAGCAACAACAGCTGCCAGAAGACATCCAGGTAGGCGCTGCCCTCGATCAGCGTAAAGGAGAGCGCCTGCGGCATCCACTGCGGGTTCTGGTTGAGCCAGTACCACACAGGGGTCAGAAACTGCGCAAGGAAAAAGACGAGGATGCGCACAAAGCGCAGATAGGAACCGATGAGCGGAGGAAAATAGTAATCTTGGGCCTCCTGGACAAAATCCAGCAGCGCCGCCGGCAACAGCATCACAGAAGGAGAATTGTCCACGATGAGGGCGATACCGCCCTCCTGGACATGCGCGCTGGCCACATCCGGACGTTCGGTGTAGCGGACGAGCGGAAAGATCTGCCAGAGCTTCCGGGGAATGAGCGCTTCCGCCAGGCTCTCCTGTCCCATCGTCAGCGATTCGACCTGCAGCTGTTTCAGACGATCGGCCAGCTGATCGTGCAGCTGCGGATCACAGACGCCGTGAATGCTGCAGAGCACGACGTCATCCTTTGTCTTTCCGACGCTGAAGTATTCCATGCGCAGACGGGGATCGCGCAGCCGGCGGCGGATGAGCGCCGTGTTGAACACCAGCGTTTCCACGAAACTGTCCCGGGCACCGCGCAGCACCCGATCATCCTCCGGCTCGCTCATCGAACGGGTCGGATACGTACGGGCATCGATGAGCACGAATGTGTCATCCCCCTGCCGCCACAACGCCAGCACACCGCTGAGCACCGCATGCACACAGGCATCCACATCGGCGCACAGCTCCACTTCGACATACGGAAACAGCCGCTTCTCCAGCTGCCGCATGGAAGGATCGTCCGCATCACTGCGCTCCAGCAAAAACTCCATCATCTTCTCCATGATCTCATCCTTGACGAACCCATCGATAAAGTAAAAGAAATACGCCCTGTCCTGCGCCTGCAGCACCCGGCGTACCAGATCAAAGCTCGCATCGACGGCCAGCGCTTCCTCCAGCCTCTCCCTCAATTCCTTCATCTCATCACCGTTTACAGTATGTACACATCCGCATACGACAAACAAAAAACTCAGCAGTTTCGTCCTGCTGAGTCAGATGCTACTCCAGATGTTCACTGTACGATTCCCATGTTTCCATCAAATGATCGATCTCCACATGGAGCGCATCGATGCGTTCATCCAGTTCATTCATCTTCTTGAAATCATGATAATACTCCGGCTCAAAGCGCAGCGACCGCAGCTCTTCCAGCTCCTGCTCCTTCAAAGCGATCTTCTCTTCCAGCTGGCGGACCGCCTTGCCATAGTTGAAATTGCGCACATACCCTTTCTTCTCGCTTTGTGCCGGTGTGTCTGCCGCTTCTTCCCCATGGCTGCTGCGCTGCAGATACTCCTCATAGTTCAGCGCATGATAGGTCGCCTTTCCATCCTTGATCTCCAGGATCGCGGTGGCCAGCTTCGAGATGAAGTAACGGTCATGCGAAACAAACAGCATCGTCCCTTCATACTCCGACAGCGTTTCTTCCAGCGCTTCCTTCCCCAGCAGATCGAGATGATTGGTCGGCTCATCCAGCAGCAGGAAGTTGGGCTGCGACAACATCAGCTTCACAAAGCTCAGCCGCACCTTCTCCCCGCCGGAGAGACAGTCCACCGTCTTGAACACCTCATCCTGTGTAAACAGAAAGCATCCCAGTGCGGTGCGGACCTGGGTGCGGTCCAGCTGCGGAAAGCTGTCCCACACCTCCTCCAATACGGTCTTGGCAGAATCAAACTGGGCAAGATCCTGATCAAAATAACCGATATCGATCTGATGTCCCAGCAGAAAGGAACCGCCCAGGGGCGGGACCTGTCCCATCAGCGTCTTCATGAGCGTGGATTTTCCATGCCCGTTGGGACCGATGACGGCCACCCGCTGTCCCTGCAGCAGCTGCAGGTTCACCGTACACAGCGGACGGTCATATCCGATCTGCAGATCGGCGATCTCCAATACCCGGCTGCCGCCGCGGCGGGCAGCGTGGAATTTCGCATGGAACGTCGCATCGTCCACGCTTGGATCCTCGATCTTCTCCATGCGTTCCAGATACTTGATCTTCGATTGCGCAAAGGCCGCCTTATTCTTCTTGTAGCGAAACTTCTCGATGAGCTCCTCCATGCGGGCGATCTCTTTCTGCTGGCGAGCATAGGCGCTCTTCTGAAGCTCGATATCCTGTTTTTTCGTCTCTACGTAGTGCGTGTAATTGCCCGGATAGCGGCGCATGACGCCATATTCGATCTCATAGACGACGTCACAGACATGATCGAGAAAGGTACGGTCATGCGAGACGAGCACGACCGCCTTCGGATAACGGGCCACATAGCCCTCCAGCCATTCGATCGTCTCGATATCCAGATGGTTGGTCGGTTCATCCAGCAACAGGATGTCCGGCTTGGACAGCAGCAGCTTCACAAAAGCGAGCCGTGTACGCTGACCGCCGCTGAATTCACCGACCCGCCGCCGCAGGTCATCCTTACCAAAGCCAAAGCGTGTGACGATGTTCATCATCTCGCTCTCCCACTGATAGCCCCCGGCCTCTTCAAACGCTTCCTGAATGCGGGCATAGAGCGCCATGCTTTTTTCATCCGCATGCTCTGCCATCGCCATCGCCGCCTGATCCAGCTCCTCCTCCAGCTGCCGCACACGGGCAAATACGGATTCCAGCTCCTCTTGGACGGTGGCGTTCTCATCCCGAAAGGTCGTCTGTGCCAGATAGCCGATCCGCACATCGTTCTCTTTATGGATCGAACCACTGTCAAGCTCTTCCTGCTGTGCGATGACCTTCAGCAGCGTCGTCTTGCCGCAGCCGTTGCGTCCGACCACGGCGATCTTTTCATTGTTTCTGATTTCAAACTGAATGTCCTGGAAGACGATGGATGCACCAAATGCCTTGGATCCTTTGTTGATCTGATAGCGCATGTCTCTTCCTCCTTTATCTTTTCCGCCCTCTGAGCTATTCCACATCCAGGGCGTTGATGAAGCCCTCGCTCAGGCCGCGAATGATCGTTTCCTTGTTGTCCTTGTAAAACTGTGTATCTTCTTCATCGCTGAGGCAGGCGAGATCGAGCTCGATGCCCTGCATGCCGTTTTCCTCCGCATAGATCTGATTGGCCGCGCTGCGCTCGTTGTACTGGCCGGTCAGCGTCGCCTTCCCGCCGCTCTCGCGAAAGACCGGCATGCCATCATAGACGGTTCGGCCGTCATCGCCTTCCACGGCCGAGGAAGAGAAGACCCCGTGGACGCTCGTCTGTGAGGTGTACGTCTGCGATCCCTCGATGCCATAGTTCTGCAGCAAATCATACAGGATGTCATTGGTCAGATGCGTGGAAGACTGGATGCCGTGATAGGTTTCGATCCCCGCATGGCCGCTGCCGTAGGTAAAGCCGATGCCGATGAGGTAGTTGGCATCCGCCTCATATCCTTTGGATGCGCGGGAATTCTCCCCATAGTACTCGACGACCTCCTCTTTGTCACGGGAGATCAGCACTTTAAGGCCATAGCTCTCCAGCTGTTCCTTCATGGCCACAGCTACTTCATATGCCTCCTCATACTCAACGATGCCATTGCCTTTGAACCCGACATCGGTCCAGCCCCACACCGTCGTATACAGTCCGAAGGGATCGATGAGCACATCGGCCTTGTCCGCATCCGGCGTCACGGTCTCCACATTGAGGAACGCATAGTTGGCCGAGAGCGACCCACCATACGCATCCAGCGCCGAGCGGTCGGCGATCAGGGTCGCTTCCTTCACCTTTCCGTTTCGGCGCATCGTCTGAAAGGCATCGCTGTAAACGGTATCCGCAAAGATGACCCGCTTGCGCTGAAAGCTGTCGATCAGATAGATCTCATAGGTCCCATCCGAAAGATCCGGCAGAAAGATCTGACGGTCAGCCGTATTTCCGACCGTAAAATTATACTGTTCCCCGCTGCAGATGTTGACCAGCTCCATCGTCTTTCCATAGATCTCATCTTCTTCGCCATCATAGGGATCCATGTAAAGCGACAGCGTCTCCCCATAAAACAGATAATCCTCCAGTTCGATGGTCTGCGTGGACTGCTGCTCCAGATCACGCATCTGGGAGTTGGTGAACTCACAGGCGTGGAATTCCCCCTGCACCTCACTGTGATCCATCCGCCAGAATATCAGCGCGGCGATCCCCACGGCGATACAGACGAAAACGATTCCCATCTTCCATGTCAGATGAAAACGCCTTTTTTTCGGTACATACGGCATGCAGATCCCCCTCTCCTCAGCGGATGGATGCCGCCCGTCAAACCCCGTGCGGCAATCGCATAATTAGTATAGCAGAAACCATAAAAAATACAATGTATCAGCGGTAAAACCGTTGTCCGTTTCCCACAGCGTACGACAAAAGAAAACAGCGGCGGACCGCTGTTGTTTAAAAGACCAGATTTTTCGGCGTGCGGGCAAACGGCTCCACGTCACGGATGTTCTGCATGCCGCTGAGATACATCAGCATCCGGTCAAAGCCCAGACCGAAGCCCGCATGCTTGCAGCCGCCATAACGGCGCAGATCCATGTACCACTGCAGGCTCTCGCTCTCCATGCCCATCTCCTGCATGCGCGCGGCCAGCACTTCATAGCGCTCCTCGCGCTGGCTGCCGCCGACCAGCTCGCCGACGCCCGGCACCAGCAGGTCACAGGCAGCGACGGTCTTTCCGTCATCGTTGAGACGCATGTAGAACGCTTTGATGTCCTTTGGATAATCCGTCAGGAAGACCGGTCCGTTGACGACCTTCTCACACAGATAGCGCTCATGCTCGCTCTGCAGGTCCATGCCCCATTCGATCTGATCGTTCTCGAACTTCACATCGGCCTGCTTCAGCAGCTCGATCGCCTCGGAATACGTCATGCGCTTGAACTCGCTGTCACGCACTTTCGTGATGCGCGCGATGCACTCCTTGTCGATCATCCGCTCAAAGAACTTCATCTCTTCCGGTGCATTTTCCAGACAGTAGTTGATGCAGTACTTCACCATGTCCTCGATCAGGTCCATGTCATCCTCCAGATCCGCAAAGGCGATCTCCGGCTCGATCATCCAGAACTCCGATGCATGGCGGGTCGTGTTGGAATTTTCCGCCCGGAAGGTCGGTCCAAACGTATACACATCGCGGAACGCCATCGCAAACGCCTCTACGTGCAGCTGTCCGGATACCGTCAGCGACGCATGCTTGCCAAAGAAGTCCTCTTCATAGTTGGCATCCTCTCTGGTCGTCACGGTAAAGGTCTCGCCGGCACCCTCAGCATCATTGCCGGTGATGATCGGCGTATGCACATAGACAAAGCCCTGATTCTGGAAAAACTCATGGATGGCCATCGAAAGCACCGAGCGCAGACGGAAGATCGCATAGAAGCTGTTGGCACGCGGGCGCAGATGCGGGATCTCCCGCAAAAACTCAAAGCTGTGACGCTTTTTCTGCAGCGGGTAATCATGATCGCAGGCACCCTCCAGCTCGATCTCCTTCACCTGGATCTCAAATGGCTGCTTTCCCTGCGGCGTATAGACGAATTTTCCCATCACCGTCAGCGCCGAACCGGTCGTGTATTTCTCCACCTCGTTAAAATCCTTGAGATCCGAGCTGTACACCAGCTGCGCATTGCGGAAATACGTTCCGTCGTTGAGCTCGATAAAGCCGATCTTTCCGCTGGAGCGATTCGTGCGCACCCAGCCCTGCAGCTGTACATACTCGATGGAATCGATCTCCACATGAGATCCCCCCAATACGATCTCATACAGCTCGCGAATCGTCATAAATTCAAACATAGTGTATCCTCCCTTTATATAAAAAAAGTTCCTGTAAACAGGAACGTAAAAACCTTACGCGGTGCCATCCTGATTCACATGTGCCCATGTGCATCTCTGTATGATTAACGCTCATCCACGAAGCCGTCTACTGTCGTTCTCCGGCTTGACTCCGCAGGCGTTCCTGCAACAGCACGTATCCTTTCTGTCTTCCACCATCACAGAATCGCTTCTCTGACCGCCGCTGTCCGGTTCTGCTTCAACGTCTTGCATTCAGCGAGTTTGTTTCAAAAACAAGCTCTTGAATAGATGATACCACATCTACGGTCTTTAAGACAACCCCTTTCGGCACCTGAATGTGCTCATGGGTAAAATCGATCAGCCCGATGATCCCGCACGCGATCAACCGGTCCACCGTCGCCTGGATGTTCATCGAGATCGCCAGGATCGCGATGCGGCACCCCTCCGGGATCTTGTCTTCCAGCTCATCCATGGAATAGACCGGAATGCCGAAGGTCTCCCCTCTGCGGGATGGATCGATATCAAAAGCGCAGGTGATCTCTCCGACAACATAGTCCCAGCGATTGTATTTCATCAATGCCCGACCCATGTTACCGGCACCGACCAGGATGATCTTTTCATCAAAATCCATGCCCAGCTCCTGATTGAAGATATCGATCAGCAGATTGACATCATAGCCATACCCCTGCTTGCCCAGGTTGCCCAGGAAGGAAAAGTCTCTGCGAATGGTCGTCGGTTCGATATTGACGACACTGGCCAGCTCCTTTGACATGATCCGTTCGATCCCGTTTCGCTTCAGCTTGCGAAGCGCCTTCAGATAGACGGGATACCGCTGCAGGGTTGCTTTTGGAACACTTTTATGCACCATCTTCATCACCAACCAAAGTATAACACAGTTCCTTTTGTTTGTGAACTTTTTCTGTTATTTAACTTATGCATTTCCCCCACAGAAAAAACGGGAGCGCAGCTCCCGTCCACATTCGTTATTTCATGGAGAAACGATCATAAAACTCCATTTCTTCCAGCACGCTGGTATCTTCGATCGGATTGTCATCCAGACGAAGTTCCTGTAACAGCGTCAGATTCTTCAGCGGCGTCACATCTGTGATATAGTTGGCCTTCAGCGTCAGTGAACGCAGATACTTCAGAGAAGCGAGCGGCGTCAGATCGACGATCGCATTGTGATCCAATCGCAGATAGGAGAGATACTCCAGATTGGCTAACGGCGTCAGATCGGTGATGATGTTATTGTAGAGGTCGATCTTGCACAGATCCTTCAGTTCGGAGAGCGGTGTGATGTCCGCCACGTTATTGTTCTCCAGCCCCAGGATCTCCAGCTGCTTCATATCCCTGAGGCAGGTGATGTCCTTGACGGCGTTGTTGCCCACATTCAGAACGGTCATCTTCTTACAGGCCTTTAACATATCGATGTTTTCGATCAGGTTGGTGTAGAGATTGAGCTCCACCAAGCTGGAAGAATGCTTCAGGAAATCGATGCTGCGCAACTGGCAGTGGCTCGCCTTGAAATAGATCAGGTTGTCCAGATGCTTCAGGGAATCGCAGTTCGTCAGTTTGTTCTCGGAAAGATCCAGCTTGCGCAGTTCCTTCAGTGAAGCCAGCACGCTGACATCATGGATGCCGGTCTGCACCATGCGCAGTTCCTTCAGTGAAGGCAGGCTCTTAAGAAAGTCAAAGCTCTCCGGCTGGTTGTAGGAGAGGTTGAGCACCTCCAGATGCTTCATATCACACAGGATGGAGTAATCCTTGAGGTACGGACAGTTGGAAACATCCAGCGACCGCAGGTTCTCCATCGAGGTCAGCGGCGACAGATCGGAAAACAGATTCGTAGACAGGTCCAGCACCTCCACGCTCTTGAGGTAGGTCAGATCGTCGATGCTGTACAGCCACATCTTGTTCATGTGCAGTTCCTTCAGATGTTTCAGCGTTCCCAGGATGCTGACCGGGAATGGTCCGTTCTCGATGCCGATGTAGAGCACACGCAGCTTTTTGGTATTCTCCAGATAGATGATATTGTCGATCTTGCTGCGCTCCAGATTGAGCTCTTCCAGATCGATCATGCCGGCGACCGCCGATATGTCCATCGTATACAGATTGTTGCGTGAGATATCCAGCTTCTTCAGCTGTCGGAATCCATGCAGCGCCTGCAGATCGCGCAGACGGTTCTTGGAAACGTTCAGACGTTCGATGTTGCGCAGATTGCGGATCGGATCCAGGATCTCGATGTCATTGCCGCAAAGATCCAGCGTTTCCAGGTTCTCCGCATATTCCAGTCCCTCCAGAGAGGAAACACCTGCATAGCGCACCGACAGATTGTGCAGCTCCAGCAGTTTTTCTTCCGTGATCTCTTCTTCCGTTATGCGCAGGGTACGGGCGATGACCTCGCGCAGCATATCATCTTTTATGAGCATAAAACAGTACCTCCCAGCCATCAGTTTTCTATTCTTATTATACTCTAAATCCGGGAAATCGAAAATGAAAACTTCCGGTCTTTCACAAATCGCCGCTGTCCTTGGTGTATTTTATTTGCGGACGCATCGGTTTTACAAAGATTTGATTGACATTTGCACAGGCATCCGCTATGATAAAGGTGAACATAAGCAACTTTAAGTATAATTTCATGTGTGTTATTCCAGAAATCAGTATAGCGAGTTGGATGTTTGATTGCTGGTATCGATGCACATGAATTTTTTATTTATTATTACTTATTTCACCAGAAAACAGGAGGTATGATCAATTTATGAACACTGGTAAGGTAAAATGGTTCAACGCAGAAAAGGGCTATGGCTTCATCACGACCGATGAGGGAAAGGACGTATTCGTTCATTATTCTTCCATTCAGGCAGACGGTTTCCGCTCTCTGGAAGAAGGGCAGACCGTAACGTTTGACATCGTAGAAGGCGACCGCGGACAGCAGGCTGCCAACGTAACGGTCGTTGCATAAAACACGCAGACGCGTGTTTTTTTCTTACGGAGGTGAACCAGATGGAACGCTGTCAGCGCTTATCAAAACGGATCCTGGATGACTTTCATGCGATCGCTTTGCCGACGCTTCGCCACGAGGCGATCGTCCACACGGTATCGACTGCAAATGCCGCGGCGATGCTGGCCATGCACCGACACCTGGACCGTGCGCTGTGTGCGGCCGCTGCCTGGCTGCACGACATCGCACTGTACACCAAAAACTGCCGTCATGGCATCCATGGCGAACAAAGTGCCGAACTGGCAGTTCCCTATCTGGAAGATGCCGGTTTTTCCACACCGGAGATCGAGCAGATCACCACGGCCATCCGTCACCATTCCCACAAGGAGCGAACGGATGACCTGCTCAGCGAGCTGCTGAAGGACGCAGATATCCTGGGGCGTTATCTGCAGGATGGTCAGGTCCCGGCCGATCCGCACCGGCATCAACGCCTGATCCATGTCATGAAGACGCTCGATCTGCTGTAATGCACCAATGAAAAAGCTCTGTACGACGGAGATTTCCGCACACAGAGCTTTTTTCATACCTTCTCCTTGATCGGCCGTCCGCGCTTGCGTTCGATGATCTGATTGCCGTTTGCCTGATAGTCCTTGATCCATTTCGTCAGGGCCGTCTTGCTGGATAGCCCATATTTGATTGCCGTCTCTCCGATGCTCTTCTCCCCTTTCAGCACCTCCAGCACCGCCTGCTCTTTCACCGCCGCGCTGTACTTGCGGCAATGTCCGTCCCGCAGGATCCCATATCCGTGTTCATCGATCAGTCGGATCAGATACTTCACGCCTTCCTTGCGCAGTGCATAGGCTTTCGACAGCTCACCGATCGTCGCTCCTGTCTGTCGCTTCTGATACAGCTCGATCTTCTGTTCTTTTGTCAGTTTTCGCATGGACCCTCCCCTTCCTTCTCTCATCCATCGAAGAAAGGGCAGTATGAAAGCATGTATCCTGCTGCCCCACTGCCCTGTTTCATCATGTCATGTCTGTTTTTTCAGCTTATCGGCTGATCTTGCGTTTCACGCCGAACGCAGCTGCCAAAGCGGCAGAAGCTCCCAGCAGAATGCCCCACAGCGCCAGCGTGTCCCCGATGCCCGTTTCCGGATCATCCGGTGCGGTCGGCGTTTGCGAATCCTGCGGTTCATTTGGATCGACCGGATCCGTCGGATCCGTCGTCTTCACATCCCGACGGTATTCCAGCACGATGTGATTATCTTCCGCACGGATCGTCAGCGTGATCGCATCTTCCGATGATACCCACGTGTACGCATTGCCGTTGTACTCGCTGACCTTTTCGATATCGGCGACAGCGATCACATCACCGACGTTGCCGCTGATCGGATCGCTCAGGACCGTGCCATCCAGCACGTACGCTCCACCATCCGTGCTCGTATAATAACGATGTTCTACGGTATACGTCGTATCGATTCGCGACAGCGTGATGACATTGCTGTAGCCAAAAGCATAGTTCATGTAGGAGTTCCCCATGCCCGGGCCATCCAGCGCGATCGCCGTACGGAATCCATTCTCCCCCAGGGTCTCTCCCTTGTCCAGCGCATCGGCATTGGCCAGTGACAGGAAATACGCATCTGCTTCCGCATACAGCGCACTGTCCGTATCCATGTAATCACCGACACCGTGGACTCTGGTGAAGTCGGTTCCGCTATTCGGGTTCATCTGCTCACAGATCTCCTCGGAGAAGCCAAGGCTCATCAGATCCTTGTAGAAATACTCATAATGGATCGTTGCCAGCTCTGCTTCCGGATAGAGCACCTGTACCCGCAGATCCCCGTCGCTCGTCGTAGCGGATGTGCGGACAAAAGGTTCCATGTCCGGATACTGGCTCAGCAGCGTTTCCAGGACATCGGCAGGCACTTCATAGATGGAATTGTGTACGGTACCGAAGTCATTGCCGTAGCTTGGGCCGCTCTGTTCGATAAAGTCGGCCCAGTCCGCATAATCGACACCGTCTTTCGTCCGATAATAGTCCAGGGTGTAGGCCGTCAGTGCATCTTCGCCCTCATAGCCTTCCTCTGCCAGCCTGTCATAAATGCCCAGCAAATCATTGAGCTGCAGACGGGTGCTGCCGCCAAACAGCGAACTGATCACCTCATCGTCCGTGCTCATGGCGGCGATGGACGCATACGGGATCTGCTTGCCGTCAAAGCCGACAAACGGGCTCAGCTCTTCCTCGCTGCCAAATCCAGGTGTGCTCACAGAGAGCCCGCCGCTTTGGTAAGCGTAGGTATGTCCGGACGCATTTTCGATGTACACGTCCGCCTGGAACTTATCGCCCGGCACCAGGTAAGCTTCATGCGCATCGATCATCTGTATAAAATAGTCACTGACTTCTACATCGACCTCTGCTGCATCCGTGTTCTCATTGATGACAAAATACAATTCATAGCGCTGTGTCTCATTGTTGAATCCGGATCGTTCCGCATCAAAGGCGACATCCGGCTGTTCATCCGCTGTCGTATCCTGGGCGAACACGGTCGTCGATATCGTACCGACCGCCAACAGGAACGACATGGCCAAAGCCGCTGCTCGTTTTACATAGTTCATGTTTTTCTCCTCCCATTCCTGATGTAACGAGTTCGATCTGCGATTTTCGCAACGTCGGCTCTCTCCAAATTTCTGTCAAAAAGTAAACCTTTTGATAGAATTCTACAAATCCCGTATGTTCATGGACATGCACAAAAAGTGTCGGATTTCCGATAAGAATACAGTGATTCTCTCTTAAAAAACGGAGGAATCGCTCGCAGGTGATTGTTTTCCTGTCGTCTGGGAGGTATAATATTTTATAGAGATGTGGTTATCAATACGTTTACCTTTTGAAACTGCCATGCGCAGTTTCTTTCATACCTATGCGCGAATCTGTGGAAAGTTGCCGGGCGGCAACCTTTTTTTTCGCAAAAAAAACAGCCGTTTCCTGTACGAGGACAGATGGATCGGCTGTTTTCATTTCTGTTTATGCTTTGAAACGGCGAAGACGCAGGGCGTTGGTCACCACGCAAACGCTGGAGAAGGCCATCGCCGCACCGGCAAATACCGGTGAGAGCAGTGGTCCGCCAAATGCATAAAGCACACCGGCGGCGATCGGAATACCGATCGAATTGTAGAAGAAGGCCCAGAAGAGGTTTTGATGAATGTTGCGGATGACTGCCTTTGACAGTCGGATCGCCGTTGCGACATCCGCGATGCCCTCTTTCATCAGGATGATATCGGCACTTTCCACTGCGACATCACTACCGCTGCCGATGGCGATGCCGACATCGGCCTGTGTCAGCGCGACGGCATCGTTGATCCCATCGCCGACCATGGCCACTTTATGTTCATTCTGGAAGCGTTTGACGACTTCCCCTTTTTCCTGTGGCAGCACTTTGGCGATCACTTCATCGATCCCTGCCTGTCTGGCGATCGCATGGGCGCTCAGCGGATGATCTCCGGTCACCATGACCGGCGTGATCCCCATATCCTTCAGCTGTGCGATCGCCTGTGCCGTATCGCTCTTGAGCTGGTCAGCGATGACGAAGAAGCCGCAGAACTGCTGATCGACCCCTAAGGCGATCACACTGTATCCCTGTCTGGCAGCCGCTTCCATCTCTGGCAGCGCAGAGCGAATGTCGCAGCCGCTCTGTTTCATCAGCTCCTGATTGCCCAGTACGATCGAATGACCTTCACTGTCCGCACGCAGGCCCAGACCGCTGAGCGTTTCCACATGTTCGATGGCAGGCAGCTGAAGCCCTTCCTGCCGGCATTTTTCCAGGATCGCATGAGCCAGCGGGTGTTTGCTGCCCTGTTCCAGCGTACCTGCATGATACAGTGCCTTTTTTGGATCGTCGCTGACGATCGAGAGGACGACCGGCTTTCCTACGGTCAGCGTACCGGTCTTATCCAGCAGGATCGTATCGATCTCACCGGCGTTTTCCAGCGCTTCTCCGCTCTTCATGAAGATGCCGAGCTGGGCGGCCTTGCCGCTTCCGACCATGATGGCCGTCGGGGTGGCTAATCCCAGCGCACACGGACAGGCGATGACCAGCACGCTCACGAAGATCTGTATGGACAAAGCGATGTCACCGCGGGCAATGTACCACAGGATGCCTGCCACAACGGCGATCGCCATGACCGTTGGCACGAATACCAGTGAGATGCGATCGGCGATGCGGGCGATCGGCGCCTTCTTTCCCTGCGCCTCCTCCACCAGCGATATGATGTGTGAGAGGGTCGTATCCGCCATCTCCTTCGTACAGCGGATGAGCAGGCGGCCGTCCAGGTCGATCGTTCCGCCGATGACCTCTTCTCCCGCACGCTTTTTGACCGGCATGCTCTCTCCGCTCAGCATGCTCTCATCCACGTTGGCGCTTCCTTCCACGACGACCGCATCGATCGGGATATGATCGCCGGGACGCACCACCAGCAGATCTCCGACGGTCACTTCCTCCACACGGATCGTCATTTCCCGGCCATCCTTATACAGGACGGCCGTATCCGGTCGCAGCTGCAGCAGCGCGGAGATCGCTCCCATCGACTTTTTCTTGGAAACCGCCTCCAGGTGCTTGCCGAAGCGAACCAGTGCGACGACGACACCGGCTCCCTCAAAATACAGCGCGTGCACCGCATGCAGATTGCCGGCGGCGATCTGGGTCAGCGAATAGATCGAATACAGATACGCGCTCAGCGTACCGATGGAGACCAGCGTATCCATGTTGGGCACCCGATGCAACAGCGCCGGTATACCGCGAATATAGAAATCACGGCCCATGAACAGGATGACCGTCGTCAGGATCAGCTGGATGAGCGCAAAGTTCAGCGGATGTGTCGCATAGTGGATGATGTCCGGAAGCGGCAGCGGGACCGGCAGCATATGCGACATGCCGATGTAGAGAAGCAGTGCGCCCAGCATCAGCATGAGGATCATGCCCCGGTTGCTTTCCTTTTCTTCCTTCGCTGCCTGCTGTTCGCGGATCACCTCGGCCTGAAAGCCGCCTTTGGCGATCGCCGCAAACATCTCGCTCTGCTTGACCCTGCGCGGATCATAGACGACATGCGCCTGTTCGTTCACCAGATTGACGCTGGCCTCTTTGACGCCGTCCAGCTTTGACAGCATTCGCTCACAGGCAGACGAACAGCTTGCACAATGCATGCCGGAAATATGAAAGTTCGTCTCTTTCCACTGTTCCTGTTCCTTCTCTTTCAGATGATATCCGCCTTTGCTGACGGCCGCTTCCCAATGAGCGACATCCTTCTCTCCGACATAGCGCACATAGACCTGCTCATTCACCAGGTTGACCTGGGCATCGATCACATCCGGCTGTTTCTTCAGGATGCGTTCGACCGCTGCACTGCAAGCAGCACAGTGCATCCCTTCGACTGCCAGATTCACTTCATTTGGCGCCTCGATGCGCTCCAGCTCATACCCGGCCTTTCCCAGCGCCTGCACGAGCGGTTCGAGCGTCAGATAGCGATCCGAGGTCACCGTCACCTGTTCACTGACCAGATTCACCTGCGCATCCTGGATGCCCTCCTGCTTTTTCAAGATCCGTTCCACTGCACTGGCGCAGGCGGCACAGTGCATGCCTTTCACACGAAATGTTTCGACCATAACATCCTCCTCACCGTACCAGCTTATGGATCAGCTGTTCGATCTCTTCCAGCTTCTGTTCATAATCACCCTGATTCTCGATGCTCTCTTTGACACAAGTATCCAGGTGGTTGACCAGCACCAGCGCATTTGCCTTTTTCAGCAGTGCCTCCGTTGCCAGGATCTGATTGGATATATCGATGCAGTAACGCCCTTCTTCCAGCATGCGGATGATGCCATCCACCTGCCCGCTTGCGGTCCGTAACAGCCGCAACGTATTGTTTCTTCCTGTCTCGTTCATCTTTCCTACCTCCCCGCCCCCTCGGTGGGGGTGTCAGCCTCATTATAGACCGTATTGCATCATTTGTCAAAGCGGATGCATCCAAACATGCAAGCGTGGTCCCAAAGACCGTTCTTTCCTCTCATAAAAAAGACAGCCGTATCCGACAGCTGTCTTTGCAAAATTGTATTCTGTTCACAGATGGAGCTCGTCCCAGCACTGTGGGTATCCCTTTTTCAGCGCACGGTTGTACTGTTCTCTCAGCCGTCCGATCGCGGCATACCAGGTAAACAGCAGCGTTATGACGATGATCCCGCCGATCGCCAGGCCCGCAACGGCGATCGCAGGGGTCGTTCCCGCCTGCAAGACACTGGTGACCAATAGCACGATCGCAATGAGCATCGTGATCAGCACCGCTCTGGAAAAGCCTTTCTTCTTCTGATCCAGCGAGCGCTCCAGCAGCACTTTGATCTGGTGAAGTTCCTCTGTTGAATAGACCTGCCGACCGATCTTTTCTCTGACCTCCCGGTTCAGGCTCGCAATATAGATCCTGGTCATCGCCGTTCATCCTCCATTTCGATCTTCTCTCTGTCCACTGCACTCATTTGCGGTGCTCGATGCGTTCGCCGTCGACCACTTCCACCTCTACTTTGGCACCGCGATAATAGTTCTTTAATGCGATGCGCTCATAAAACAGCGTGGCGAGGTTGCTGATGCCGTCAAAACAAAGCAGGACCGTCAGCAGGATCCGCTGCAGATCATGTCCCAGGTCCGCCAGCAGGATGACAGCGGCCAGTGCGATCGCCGCCAGTGCGCTCACGAACACCCACAGCCATCCCTGATCTTTCATGCGGAAGAGGTTCATGGAGTACTGCAGGCGAATGGCACTGTCGATGACGACACAGCCGGCAAAGACCAGCGGATAGTTGGAAACGATCAGCTCCGGCTTCAGCCAGACGATCATCCCGGCCATGATGTACAGCGCACCGAAGGCAACCTGAAAATTATGTTCCTCCAGATAATCTTTGCGAAGAAAGTAGATGAAGATGGAAAAGGCGCCGATCACCATGATGATCAGGCCGAGGATATTGAAAAACGTCAGAAACTGTTCTCTTGGTACGGCAGCGGAAATGATGCCGAACACGATATAAAACACCGACAGCACGATCAGCTGCCACTTTTCAAACCGCATCTTTTTCATATACGTCACTCCTTTGGATCATTATCATCGTATCATAAAAGCATATCGCTGACAACCAAGCACCTATGCCTGTGAACGGCTGCGCGCCTGCCGGCGGTTCATGACGATCATGAAGGTCACCGCCCCTAAGATCAGCACGCTGCCCAGCACCTTGAGCAGGCTGACTTCCTCATGCAGAAAGAGGGTGCCACTGACAAAGGAGGTCAGCGGTTCAAACATACACAGGATCGCCGCATCGCCGGCTCCCAGCGAACGGATCCCCAACTGCAGCAGTCCCATGGCCGCCACCGAGGTCAGCAGGGAAAACAGCAGCATCTTCCCATAGGTCATCCATTCGCCCGGCATCGTAAACAGATCAAAGACACCGTTGTAGATCCACAGTGAGGCCGACACCAGGATAGCAAAATAGAAGGTGATCACAAAGGGATGCAGGCGGTTGAGACCGCTCTTCTCCACGGTCACCATGTAGTAGGCAAACGTCAGAGCGGAAGCGAGCGCCAGGCTGAAGCCGGTCATGCTGCTCTTTCCTCCGCCATCCACAAAACAAGCCACGCCCAGCGTCGCCGCGATCAGTGCGACCAGCTTCACCGATGTCAGACGTTCCCGAAAGAGGATCACACAGATCAGCGTGATGAAGACCGGATAGAAGAAATGCAGCGTCGTTGCCGTCGCGATCGGTATGTACTGATAGCTGGTATACAGCATGACGGCCGTTACGCTTTGACCGATCACCGCCGCCAGGACCAGATGGATCCCCTGCCGCACGTTGATGCGAAAGCTGCAGCGCTGCCATCGACACAGCACATACAGCGGCACGATCGCAAACAGATTGCGGAAAAAGACAAGCGTCGATGCGTTGACACCATCCATATAGATCCATTTGGCAAACGCCGGCGTGATTCCAAACAGGATCGCTGACAGCACCGTAAAAAGCGCTCCTCTGGTGCGCATGTACATCCCCCTTTTCCCTGATGAAGCCGATGATCCTATCTGTGTGCAGGCAGAGCGCCGCAGTGAGATCATCGATCTGGTAACATTATAGCACAATGCACACCGCCGCGCCTGTGCATTTCCGTTGAAACGTCCATCGCTCCTCCCGGTCCATTCGCTGTTCAAACAGAAAAAAATCAGCTATAATAGAGCTGAAATGAGGGATCACATGGAAAAAGAAACGATGGAACAGCTGCGCACCCGGCTGAACAGCTCTTCGCAGTTCTTACAAAGCAACGACATGCAGGTCATCGAGGTCCGCGAGGGCTATGCCAAGGTGGAGATGACCATCGATGAACAGATCTTGAACGTTCATGGCTTTGTCCATGGCGGCGCATTGTTCTCCCTGGCCGATACCGCTGCCGGAGCTGCCAGCTTTGCGACCGGACGCGACAGTGTCACATTGTCCGCTTCCATCAATTACATCAAACCGGGCACCGGCGGAAAACTGATCGGCATCGCTCAGGAAATCTCTCGCGGTCGCACGACCGGCGTATACGAAGTATTCATCTTCAACGACAGCGAGACCCTGCTTTCGCGGGCAACCTTTACGATGTTCTTTCTGGATGCAGACCGCCACAGACACAAGACGGCAGGATAAACGCAGCGTCTTTTCGATCGCTGCGTTTTTCTTTGCCTGTTTCGCCCAGAGAAAAAGGCGCATGCCATTCACATGCGCCAGGATCATTTAAGATCGGAATGCCCGTTTAAAACGGTCAAACGGTGATTCATATCCCTTCTTGTTGCGGATGCGTTCATAAAGCTCCTTTTCCTCATGGCTGAGCTTGGTCGGGATCTCTACGCGCACTTCCACGTATTCGTCGCCCTGCGTACCGCGCGGGGACTTCACGCCCTTGCCTTTCAGACGGAACTTGGTTCCATGCTGGGTTCCGGCCGGGATCGTCAGGGATACATCTCCATAGACGGTCGGCACATCCACCTTGCAGCCGAGGGTCGCATCGATCGCGCTGACCGGCACGCTGATGGAAATATCATAACCTTCCCGCTGGAACACCTTATGCGGCGTTACCAGGATCTCAATGTACAGGTCTCCGTTCGGCCCGCCGTTGATGCCACGTTCGCCTTTGCCGGCCACCCGTACCTGCTGTCCGCTCTGGATACCGGCAGGGATCTTGATATCCAGCTTGACGCGCTTGTGCTCGTAACCGCGTCCGCCGCACTTCGAGCACTTACGGCTGATCTTTTTACCGGTACCGTTACATTCCGGACATACGGTCTGCTGTTGCATGACACCGAACATCGTTCGCGACTGGGTCGTCACATAGCCGCTGCCATTGCATCGGGAACAGGTATGGATGTCACTGGCGCTGTAAGCACCGGTCCCGTTGCACTCCTTACACTGTTCGTCCACATCGATGTTGATCGTCTCTGTCTTTCCGAAGATCGCATCCATGAAATTGATGCGCATCTGCATGAAGCGGTCGTTTCCCTTACGCGGTCCGGTATTGGCCCGCCGATTGCTGCTTCCGCCAAAACCGCCGCCAAAGAAGGAGCCGAATATATCCTCGAAGCCTCCAAAACCGGAGAAGTCGCCGCCCTGACTGAAACCGCCAAACCCGGCACCATCCATGCCGGCATGCCCGAACTGGTCATAGGTCGCTTTCTTCTGCGGATCGCTGAGGACCTCATACGCCTCGTTGATCTCCTTGAATTTTTCCTCTGCCCCCGGTTCCTTGTTGATGTCCGGGTGATATTTTTTGGCCATTTTGCGGTATGCTTTTTTGATTTCTTCCTCGCTGGCACCCTTGCTCAGCCCGAGGACCTCATAGTAATCTCGTTTTTCGCTCATCATGGCTCACCTCTCTTTATCTCAGGACCTCCCATATGCGGGAGATCCTGCATGCTCCTAAGGATACCAGCTTGCTCATCGTTTTGCAAGTCCTGTCGATCCTCTTTGGATTCCATACAGCACAAAACCTAGCGCAAGCACTAGGATTTGTACGACCATTGTTTACTTCTTTTCTTCGAACTCCGCGTCTACGAAGTCATCTTTGCCGCCGCTGGCATTCGCATCTGTGTTCTGCTGTGCTCCGGCGTTCTGATACATCTGCTGGCTGGCTGCCTGCATCGCCTGCTCGAGCATCTGCAGCTTGCTCTTGACTTCGTCCATGTTGTTCTCATCGAGTGCCTTCTGCAGATCATCGCGCAGCTTCTGCACTTCTTCCTTCTGCTTGGCATCGATCTTATCGCCGCTGTCTGCCAGCGTCGCATCGATCTGCGCAATGAAGCCTTCCGCCTTATTGCGGGTCTCGATGTCTTCCTTCCGCTTGTCATCCTCAGCCTTATGCTCTTCTGCCTCGCGTACCATGCGGTCGATCTCTTCGTCGCTCAGACCGCTGGAGTTCTGGATGGTGATCGACTGTTCCTTGCCGGTTCCCTTATCCTTTGCGGATACGTGAACGATACCGTTGACATCGATATCAAAGGTAACTTCGATCTGCGGAACACCACGGCGTGCCGGTGCGATACCGTCCAGTTTGAACATGCCCAGTTCCTTGTTGTCTGCCGCCATCGGACGCTCACCCTGCAATACGCGGATATCCACGGCCGGCTGGTTGTCGGCAGCGGTCGAGAAGACCTGCGACTTGCTGGTCGGGATCGTCGTATTACGTGGGATCAGTACGGTCATGACACCGCCCATCGTCTCGATGCCCAGGCTCAGCGGCGTAACATCCAGCAACAGTACATCCTTTACATCACCGGAGATGACACCGCCCTGAATGGCTGCGCCCATCGCAACGACCTCATCCGGGTTAACTGAGTGATTCGGCTCCTTGCCCAGCGTATTCTTGACCGCTTCCTGTACGGCCGGGATACGGGTGGAACCGCCGACCAGCAATACCTGGTGGATATCGTTCTTCGTCAGTCCGGCATCACGCAGTGCGTTTCTTACCGGCTCCATCGTACGCTCGACCAGATGCTTCGTCATCTCATCGAACTTCGCACGTGTCAGGCTCGCCTCAAAGTGCAGCGGTCCGTTTGCGCCGGCTGAGATGAACGGCAGCGAGATCTGTGTCTGCATCATGGAAGACAGATCCTTCTTTGCCTTCTCGCCTGCTTCCTTCAGACGCTGCATCGCCATCTTGTCGCCACGCAAATCGATGCCGTTTTCCTTCTTGAACGTATCGACCATCCAATCGACCAAAACGTTATCGAAGTCGTCACCGCCTAAGTGTGTATCACCGTTGGTGGACAGTACCTCAAAGGTTCCGTCGGCCAGTTCCAGGATGGAAACATCGAAGGTACCGCCGCCCAGGTCATAGACCAGGACCTTCTGTTCCTTCTCCGTCTTGTCGATACCATAAGCTAACGCAGCAGCCGTCGGCTCGTTGATGATACGCTCGACTTCCAGACCGGCGATCTTTCCGGCATCCTTGGTCGCCTGACGCTGTGCGTCATTGAAGTAAGCAGGGACGGTGATGACGGCCTTGTCGACCTTTTCACCCAGATAGTCCTCTGCATAAGCCTTCAGATACTGCAGGATCATCGCGCTGACTTCCTGCGGCGTATACTGCTTTCCTTCCATTTCCACCTTTTCGCTCGTACCCATCAGACGCTTGATGGAAGAGATGGTGTTCTTGTTGGTAACGGCCTGACGCTTTGCGGCATCACCGACGATCCGCTCGCCGTTTTTGTAAGCGACGACCGATGGTGTCGTCCGGTTGCCTTCCGGGTTGGTGATGACCTTGCATTCCTTGCCTTCCATTACTGCTACACAAGAGTTTGTTGTACCTAAGTCAATTCCGATAATTTTGCTCATAACGATTCCTCCTTACTCACTTACCTTGACCAGCGCTGCCCGCAGCACACGGTCTTTCAACATATATCCCTTTTGAAGCACCTCAACGACGATACCGCTTTCCACACCTTCCACCGGTTCCTGCATCAGTGCCTGATGCACATTGTGGTCAAACGGTTGATTGAGGGCATCAATCTCTTTCACGCCTTCTTTTTCCAGTACGGCGACCAGCTGATCGTGGATCATCTCAAACCCCTTTACATAGTTTTTGATGTTCTCGTCATCGCTTTGCACCGCCAAGGCGCGTTCCATGGAATCCAACACCGGCAGCACCTCCAGCGCAAAACTCTGGATGCGATACTTGCGTGTCGTCTCCGCCTCGCTCTGCAGCCGCTTGCGCAGATTCTCCGTATCGGCATACGCCTTGAAATACGCGTTCTTCTGCTTGGCTACTTCTTCTTCCAGCTCGCTGATCTTCTTTTCCAGCTCAGCGACCTTATCCTTCTTAAAGAGCTTTTTTTCTTTTTTGCTCTCCTGGACAGGCTCCTGTTCTGTTTCCTGTGTCTGTGTATCCGTCGTCTGTTCTGTATCCTTCTCAGCTGCGGCCGTATCCGTTTCTGCCTCAGCTTCCTTTTTCATGTTCATTTCTTCCTGCACGCAAATCCCTCCTATTCTTCCTGCTTGTAAAGATCTTCGATCGCCTTGCTCATGTATTCCATCAGGGCGACCACGCGGTTGTACTGCATCCGCGTCGGGCCGATGATCATCAGCTGCCCTTCCTCGTTGCCCGGCAAGTGGAACTTGCTGGAAACGACCGCCATGTCATCCACCTGGATCAGCTCATTGTCACCGCCGATCTCGATCGCGACATTGCCCTCGTGATTGGCCAGCTGTCGAAACAGCGAACTGTCTTCCAGCACCTTCATGACCTCGCGCAGCTTGTTGATATCGGAGAACTCCGGCTGATAGAGCATGTTGCTCTGTCCGCTGCAGTAGACCTTGTCGCTGGCAAACTTCATGAAAGCCGATACGAAGGCTTCAAAGAGCACCTCATGACGGGCGACCTGCGCCGCCAGCAGCGGCTCGATCTCCTGCATCTTTTCGACGACATCCTTGATCGGTGTTCCGCACAGCTTGTCGTTGAGCAGATCCGTACACGTCTTGAGATCCTTGACGCTCACATCCGTATCGAAGTGAAACGTCTTGTTCTCCGTATGTCCGTGGTCCGTGATGAAGATCGCGACCGCGCTGCGGCTGGAGATCGGCACCAGCTGTATGTGCTGCAGCGTCTGATACTTGCTTTCAGGACCCAAGACGACCGATGTCAGATGTGTCATCTGTGAAAGGATGTCACAGCTTTTCCTGACGATCTCGTCCATGGAATAATGACGTTCGTTGAATACCTGCTGCAGTGAATGCTTGACCTCGTTGTCCAGCTCCTTCTCCATCAGATGTTCAACATAGAACCGATAGCCTTTGCGGCTGGGAATTCGTCCGCTGGAAGTATGGGTCTTTTCCAGCAGACCGACGTCCTCCAGTACGGCCATCTCATTGCGGATGGTTGCGCTGGAACAGTGGAAGTCCAGGAGGCTCATCAGCGTCTTGGAGCCGACCGGCTCAGCAGTTCGTGTAAACTCATCTACGATTGCCTTGAAGATGTCAATCTGCCGTTGTGTCAGCATCACCGTCACTCCCTTCTCTAGCACTCATCCCTTACGTCTGCTAACAGTATAGTCCGAATTTTTAGCACTGTCAACCCCTCAGTGCTAAAAAAATCATTTTCTCCGTTCTTTCTGCGACAGACCGGCCATCCGCTTCCGTTCTGCCCTCTTTTTTTCCTCAGACAGACAAAATAACGGAAAATTTTCAGCTGGGCCGCAGGAAATCCGTGCTCATCTTCGTGTATAGGGTGAAGGAGGGAAAACGTATGAAAAAACAAATCGGTATCTGTCTGAGCACCATCATTCTTCTGCTGTGTGGATGTGCGGGAAACAGCGAGGAGAACACCCTCACTGCCGCCACACTGTCCTGTGAACAGGACTGGGTCGATACCGGGGAACCGCTCGAGATCCGCTATGCGACCGAACCGGCGGATGCCCCGCTGACAAAAGACTCTTTTTCGCTGAGCGGCGGTGCGATCACGCTGCAGGAAGGCAGTGCATGGTTCTCCAGTGAGGAACCGGGCACTTATGCGATCACTCTAAGCGAAGGCGATGTCCGAAGCAACACGCTGACGATCTCGGTGCGCGCACCAGAGGAACAAAGCGAGGGGACCGCAACGGAAGGCGCTTTGCCGGCAACAGACGAGGAGACAACGCCGCACAACGCTCCTATGCGGGTCGACGACCTGCTGAAACAGGCCTCCGCTTACGCCGGCAGCGGCGTACAGGTATGGGTCCAGGGCGATCTGCCACAGTCCCCCATCACTGATGAGAACGGCGAACTGCAGATGGTCCTCTGGAATGACGATCACTCCCGCTATCTCATTCTGAAAGGAGAGATCAAGACGGGCGGCTGCCGTGCCGCGATCATTGGTACGATGGAGAGCGATGCACAGGGACGCTACGTCATCTACGTTGACAATATCAAAGCGATGGATTAAATTTACCTTGAAAGAAGGGAATCCATTTGATGTCACAACAGGAAATCGAAAGAGTCGTGGAGCGATACAGCGACTCTTTGTTGCGTCTGGCCATGCATCATGTACAGGAGCAGGCACAGGCACAGGATATCGTGCAGGACGTGTTTCTCAAATACATGAAGCACACGACCGCATTTACTGATGAGGCGCACGAAAAGGCATGGCTGTATCGCGTCACGATCAATGCGTGCAACAGCTATCACCGGCACTGGTGGCAAAAGATGCGCAGCGCCATGCCATTGTCGCTGCCACAGCCCCCAGAGCAGGAAAACAGCCTGCTGGCGGAGATCCGCACACTGCCGAAGGGACAGCGAAACGCGATCTATCTCTTTTATTATGAAGAGATGAGCATCCGCGAGATCGCGCAGCTGCTTCATGCGAAGGAAGGAACCGTTTCCTCCTGGCTGTCCAGAGGCCGCGCTGCGCTCAGAGCACAGCTTGAGAAAGGAGAAGATACAAGATGAACGAACGCTACCGACAGGAAGTCGGCCGGATCCAGGCATCCGACACGTTCAAGCAGCAGCTGAAAGATGCGATGTCACGACAGAAGCGCGGATCCTTTCGCTTTCCTTATCTGAAGGCAGCCCTTTGTACGGCACTGGGCCTGCTGCTCCTGTGTGCGATCACGTTGTCCGTGCCCGGCTTCTTCGAGGCACCGTTGCCGATGCTGAAGATCGACCGACAGGAAACCGACCGTTCCCACAACCTGGGAACGGTCGGCACCCTTGGAAACAACGCAGAAGAGCTGGCACACAATGTGCCCTATATGCCTCAGGAAGGGGATGTCCTGCCGGTCTATGAAAACCCCTGGAGCGAAGAGAGCCCTTATCTGAGCGAATCCGATGATGCGGAACTGCTCCCGCTGCTGGAAACGTTTGCGAAACGGTTTCTGTTAGACGAGTACCAGATCGCGCATCTTCATGAACAGCTCTCCACCGGCATGCTCAACTCCAATATTTATCTGCAGGCGGACATCGGAAGGCTCATCCTCTCTTCCAGGGACAGCGCCTATCTGCTCCTGTCCGATCCGCAGGCTTACGATCTCAACGGCGACAGCCAGGCGGAAGTCATCGCCAAGACCGAACAGTTTCTGAAAGAATATCCGCTGGTCGACCCCGATGAAGCATACATCGATGTCTCGCTGACCGCGCACACGCCAAACGCCAACCGCTGGCAGATCCGCATCAGCCGACAGCAGGATGACCCGAAAGAAACGCTCATCGAGCAGCAGCTGAACGCCTTTCAGCTGACGCTCGATCCACAGGGGCATCTGGCAAGCATTTCCTGCATCGCTGTCGATACCGCTCAGCCCCTGGGCGAGTATCCGCTCAAGAGCCGACAGGAAGCGCTGCAGGAACTCTATGATGGAACATGCTCCCCTTCCAGTCCTGCCATCGCAAAGGATGCGCAGATCGCTTACACGGAGGTCGTCTATGGCCGCTACCTCAGCGATGCCTACGACATGCCTTACTATAAGTTCTATGTGCTGCAAAAGATGGGAGAAAGCTCAAGCTATGTTCCCTATTATGTCATCGCTGTCGATGAGGAGTGGATCCAGATGGAGGAATGAAGACAGCGTCTTTTTACAGTGATCCGATTCTGGCATCCACGCCAAAACAAAAAACATTCGTTTTCTTCGTCAAGTGCGAAAAGAACGAATGTTTTTTTATCGGTTCGATCCGATCAGCGCTGCTTTGGCTTTCGTCCGTTTGCGAACAGCACATACAGGATGATGCTGACGAGCAGGGCGATCACAAAGGTGAGCGGAAACAGCGAAGGTACCGCCTCCAGCTGTGTCAGGTGCAGCAGTCTTGGAAAGAGTGCGACCGCCGCCGCAAAACCGACGACCATGCACACACAGACGATGACCCGCAGAAGATTCAGCGGGATCAGCGAACGGATCACGGCCAGCATCGAGAGGATGGCAACGACGAAATACAGCGTATTCTGCCAGTCTCCCTTTGGGCTGTACGCCATCAGAACGAACATGCTGACGACGACCGCCGCCGCAAAAGGGAAGGCACGGCGCATGACCGTCGGCAGGAAGCGGCCGCTGACCTTTGCCGGGTCCGGCTCCAGCATCGTCGCAAACGATGGCCAGGCCTCGATCATAAAGTCGATGAGCGTCACCTGGATCGGGATGAACGGGAACGGCATGTTCATCAGCACGCAGATGAGCGACACCGCGACCGAGTACAGCGTCTTGATGAAGAAGATGCCGGCAACACGGGTCACATTGTTGACGACCCGTCTGCCCTCCAGCAGCACCGAAGGCAGTGAGGAGAAGTCCGACTCCAGCAGGACGACCTGCGACATCTGCTTGACCGCATCGCTGCCGGCCGCAACGGCAATGCTGCAGTCCGCCTGCTGCAGCGCCAGCAGGTCATTGACACCGTCTCCCGTCATCGCAACGGTATGCCCGCTCTTCTGCAGCATCGTCACGATCTGTTTCTTCTGCTTTGGCGTCACCCGGCCAAAGACCGCATGTGTGTTGACGAATTCCTCATCGAGGTCTTCCTCGCGGACATCGCTCATGTCCACACAGCTCTGATAGTCCTGAAAACCGGCCTTGCGGGCGATCGCGGAGACCGCCTTGACATGATCGCCGGAGATGATCTTGATGTCCACGCCTTCTTTTCGGAAATAGTCCAACGTCTGATCGACGTCCTTGCGCAGGACGTCGCTGAGCACGATCGCAAACAGCCCCTGTGCTTCCAGTCGGCCTTCCTTGTCCGGCAGTTCGTCGCACTTGGCCAGGATCAGGATCCGGCTCCCTTTCTCCATCTCCTCTTCCAGCTGCCGTGGCAGCGTCGTCAGCAGACGGTCCGGCGCCCCCAGCACCAGACAGCCATAACCGTCAAAGCGCATGGCGCCCCACTTGCGCGCAGAGGAGAACGCGATCTTTGCGTCTGGTCCATGTGTATCCTTCGGCGTAAAATGACGGCAGAGCGCCTGATACGTCTCATTATTATCATCGCTGTAATGCAGATAGGAGGCCCAGTATTCCATATCCGTCTCTGTATGCGGAGCCAGGTCGATCACCTGTTCCACCGTCATCTTTCCGGTCGTGATCGTACCGGTCTTATCCAGACAGAGCGTATCGACATAGGCCAGCGATTCCAGCGAATACAGATTCTGCACCAACACCTTCTTCTTTGCCAGCTTTGCCGTACCGGCGGCCAGGCTCACGCTGATGAGCAGCACCAGCCCTTTTGGCAGCATGCCCAGCAGTCCGGCCGCACTGCCGACGATCGCATCGTAAAGCGTGTTGTGACGAAGCAGGATCGCTTCCAGAAACAGTGCGATGCCCAGCGGGATGATCAGCACCGTCGTCACACGGGTCACCTTGCGCATCGCGTCCAGCAGCTGTGAATGCAGGCCGCTGCCGCTGCGCACCTCCGCAGTCACCTTGGAAACATAATTCGCCGCTCCGACATGCTCGACACGCACGAAGCATTTACCTGAGATGATGCTGCTGCCGGAGAGCAGATGATCGCCGACGCTCTTGTTGATCGGATCGGATTCTCCGGTCAGCAGTGACTCATTGACCTCGCTTTCTCCTTCGATGATCACGCTGTCACAGCAGATCTGCTGTCCGCTGTCCAGGATCATGACATCATCCTGTACGACCTGTTCCACCGGGATCTGCACCTCCTGCCCGTCCCGGATCACCGTTGCTTTGGGAACGATCAGCAAAGACAGTTCATCCACCAGCTTCTTCGCATGCAGCTCCTGTGCGATCCCGATGACGAGATTGAGCAGGATGATCGCGATGAACAGCAGATTCGACCATGCACCGACCAGCGCCAGTGCGATGGCGATCAGAAAGTTCAGCAGGTTGAACAGCGTGCAGATGTTCTCCTTGAAGATCTGCCCGTTCGTCTTGGAAGCAGAAGGCGGCAGTGTGTTCTGCAGCCCTTTGGCAATGCGTTCCTCTATCTGCTTTTGACTTAATCCATGCGGACTCATGTACCTCTCTCCTTTTTCGCGCTCTGTTCTTCCGGTTGAAGAAAGCGCCCTGTAACGTTCCCACCTTATCACATCCGCCATATGCCGTCAACAAACCGCGAAAATTTCCGTTCACTTTTTTACCTGTACCTCACATTGAAAATGCCCCCACAGACCAGACAGGATGCGCTATAATAAGGGCTGAGGTGACGACAAATGAAACTTCTGACGCTCTGTGATGACGCACAGCTGTTCGCGGCGTGTACGCTTCGCGACCCGTCCGATCCGCTGGAAGGATCCACTGCGCTCCACACCACGCATGATCAAACGGCGGTCATGCAAAACCGCCAGGCACTGAGCCATCACCTGGGCATTCCTTTGACGGACTGGTGCCTGAGCGCTCAGACGCACAGCGCACATGCATATCACGTAAGACCTGCGGACCGCGGCCGCGGCGCCTGTTCCATGCACGATGCCATCGCAGACTGCGATGCGCTCTACACCGAGGAACGCCGACTGCTCATCGGCGTCTTTACCGCCGACTGTGTGCCTTTGCTCTGCCATGATCCCCACAGCGGCATCATCGCCGCCATTCACAGCGGATGGCCCGGCACCGTCAAACAGATCACGCACCATACGCTGCGCACGCTCCTTGCCCAGGGCTTACAGCCGGCAAGCACCCGGGTGTGGATCGGTCCCTGCATCCATACGGCATCGTTTCAGATCCGTCAGGATGTGATCGATCAGATCCGCGCGCTCCCGTTCGATACAGCGCCCTACCTGCACGTTCAGGCAGACGGCAGCGCCCTCTGTGACAACGTCGGTCTCAATGTGCACATGTTACAGGAACAGGGCATCCCACGGGACAACATCCACATCTGCGCACTGGACACTTGCGCCGAGCGTACCCGATGCTTCTCTTACCGCAGAGATCACACCACCCAGCGCCATCTGACCTTTCTCTATCGCAAATAGAGGGCATCGCCGACGATGCCCTCTATTATTTGTCCGTTATTCTCGAATCGTTCCGTTTCCATAGACCTGATATTTGTACGTGGTCAGCTCCCGCAGCCCCATCGGTCCGCGGGCGTGCAGCTTCTGTGTGGAGATGCCGATCTCCGCACCAAAGCCAAACTCCTCGCCATCCGAAAACCGGGTGGACGCATTGGCGTAGACCACCGCCGCATCAACACCGTTCATAAAGGCTTCGATCGCCTGCGGATCATTGCTCAGGATCGCATCGGAGTGCATCGTATGATGCGCATTGATGTGTGTGATGGCCTCCTCCAGGCTCTCCACACACTTGATGGAGATCTCCAGATCCAGATACTCCCTGGCATAATCCTGCTCGCTCGCCAAAAGCACATCCGCATCATAGCTGCAGATGACGGCGTCCCCGTGCACCTTCACGCCATGTGCCTTCAGCGCCGCAAGGATGCCCGGTACAAGATCCAGCCGGTCCCGGTGGATCAGCAGGCTCTCTGCCGCATTGCAGACACTGACCCGCTGACATTTCGCATTGATCAGGATCGGCAGCACCTCATCCGCGTCGACGTTTCGGTCGATGTAAAGGATGCAGTTGCCACTGCCGGTCTCGATGATCGGAACGCTGGCGTTTTCCACGCAGTGGGCGATCAGTTTTGCACTTCCCCGCGGGATCAGCAGATCGAGACAGTCGTTCATCCGCATGAACGCATCCGCCGCCGCATGACTGCCGTCCTGCACCAGAGCAATGCAGTTTTCATCGATCCCGCACTGCCGCAGCGCCTCTCGCATCCAGTGACACAGCATCCGATTGGTCGCCAGCGTTTCCCGGCTGCCGCGCAGATAGCAGACATTGCCGCTCTTCAGGCAAAGCGCAGCCGCATCCACGCTGACGTTGGGACGCGCTTCATAAATGATGCCGATCACGCCGATCGGGACGCTGCGCTTGATAAAATGCAGCTCTCCGCGATCCCACTCCTCCAGGATCCGCCCGCAGGGATCTTCCAGCGCCGCCACCTGGCGCACGCCTGCGCAGATGTTGTTCAGCCGTTGTTCATCCAGGGCGAGCCGGTCGATGAACGAATCGCTTCGACCCGCTGCGCGCGCCTGTTCCACATCCTGCCGGTTTGCCTCCAGGATCGCTTCCCGCGCATCCCACAGCACCGCTGCCATCCGTTCCAGCGCCGCATCCTTCTTCTCTGTGCACAGCTGGGCCAGCGCATAGCTCGCCTGTTTACAGCGAAGCCCCTGTGCTCTCATCTCATGAACATCCATCCGATCACCTCCGTGCCCGAAACAGCGTACCACAGTTCTTTCCTTCGATCAGATCGTACAAGATGCAGGGATCTGCACCGCTGGCGATCACCATGTCACAGCCGGCCTCGGTCGCGATCTGTGCGGCCTGCAGCTTGGTGATCATACCGCCGGTACCGAGAGAAGAACTGCTCTCTCCGGCCATCGCCAGGATGTGCGCATCGATCGTTTCTACGACATCGATCTTCTGCGCCTTGGGATCTCGTGAAGGATCCGCATCATACAGTCCCTCGATATCGCTGAGCAGTACGAGCAGATCGGCCCCCACCAGACGGGCGGTGATCGCGCTCAGGGTATCGTTGTCCCCGTAGACGATCTCATCCGTCGCAATGCTGTCATTCTCATTGATGATCGGGATCGCCTGATACTTCAGTAGCACGCGCAGCGTATCCAGCGCATTCTGCCGCAGCACTTCATCCTCCAGATCCCGTTTTGTCAGCAGCAGCTGTGCGACCTTCCGCGAATACTGTGCAAACAGCTTGTCATAAATATACATCAGCTCACACTGACCGATCGCCGCCATCGCCTGTTTTTCTTCCAGCGTCTGCGGCTTTCCGACAAAATGCAGCTTGCCGCAGCCCGCAGCGATCGCTCCGCTGCTGACCAGCAGCACCTCATGTCCGGCATTGCCCAGATCACTGAGCACCCGGGCAAGCATGTCCAGCTTGCGCAGATGCAGCCGACCGCTCTCATGTGTGATCGTCGAAGAGCCGACCTTGACGACCAATCGTTTCTTTTCCATACCGTTCACCCGATCTTTTTTTTTACACTATATCACAGCCACCGCACAAACACAAACAAAAGCGGGTCTCTGTACCGATCAAAAAAAAACCGGCCATGCCGGTCATTGGAATGTTCCTGAAGTCATTTTCCGCGGTGGCGGTCGATGAACTGCTTCAGCCGCTGATAACTGTCTTCGCTGAGGACATGTTCCATTCGACAGGCATCGTTCTCCGCCGTCTGTGGATCGACGCCCAGCTCCTGCAAGAATCCCTGCAGATAGCGATGCCGGCTGTAAATATTGGAAGCGATCGCCATTCCTTCCGCGGTCAGCGTGATCTCGCGCTCTTCCACCTCGATCAGACCGCGCTCCTTCAGGATGCTCATCGCCCTGGATACGCTCGGCTTGGAATAGTTCAGTTCCTTTGCGATGTCGATCGAACGTACGCGCCCATGTTCCTGCTGCAGCTTGAGGATCGTTTCTAAATAATCTTCACCGGATTCATGAATATTCATTATTGCTCACTCCTATATATACGATCAGATATTTGACTGTCGCTATTAGTATACCACAGCCCAAACAAAGAAGCGAACAGAATGCGCCAGAAACCGTTTCATCCCTTCGCGCCGGGCATGCCCGCGAATCAGACGGTCATTCCATCTGCATCGGATCATTTCTGTATAATTTTTTCAAAAAAACTGTTGCCAAGCATTTCATCTTATGATATTATATACGAGCAATAACGAGATGCCTGAATAGCTCAGTAGGTAGAGCATCCGGCTGTTAACCGGCAGGTCACAGGTTCGAGTCCTGTTTCAGGCGCCATGTAAAAAGGAAACACCGATCTTCATCGGTGTTTTTTTATATTCTTGCACAGCAAAAAAAGAACAGGATCGATGTCTTCAAAGTTCCGCATCGATCCTGTCTTCCTGTCATCGTTTCGCTTCTGCGCGTGTTTTCACTGCATGGGGGGGGCGATCAGTGTTCGCCCAGCAGCGCCATCCCTGCACTGGTTCCGATCCGGTCCGCGCCCGCTTCCAGCATCGCATCCATATCTTCTGCGCTGCGGATGCCGCCGGCTGCTTTCACCAGACACTTTCCTGCCACCGCTTCCTTCATCCGGCGTACATCTTCCACTGTTGCCCCGCTCGTTGAGAAACCGGTAGAGGTCTTGACGAAATCCGCACCGGCCTGTACACACAGATGACAGGCACGCACGATCTCCTCTTCGCTCAGCAGACAGTTTTCCAGGATGACCTTGACCACGGCGCCATCCGCAGCCTCAACGACGGCGCGGATGTCCGCAAGCACCGCCGCATCCTGCTTCGCTTTCAGCTCCCCGATGTTGAGGACCATATCGATCTCCTGCGCGCCGTTGGCACGGGCATCGGCCGTTTCAAACGCCTTGGCCTTCGTGCTCATCGCACCTAACGGAAATCCGACGACACAGCAGACCTTGACGTCGCTTTCCGCCAGCAGTTTGGCGCAGAGCGGCACCCAGTACGTATTGACACAGACACTGGCAAAATCGCCGTCCTTCGCTTCCCTGCACAGCCGTTCGATGTCTGCCTGCGTCGCATCCGCCTTCAACAATGTATGATCGATGTATTTACTGCGTTTCATATTCATGACCTCACTCTCCATGGAGAAGCATACCACAGTTTTCGTTGGCCCGCAATCATCGATGCAGCGATACGCACGCTTCTTCGGAATGCAGCAGCGAGCGCGCAAGCAGCAGGATCATCGATGTGCGAAGCACACCGTCAAGCAGCAGGGCGAACATCCGCCAGACGCTCATCCGATTCCAGAACAGCTGTACCAGCACATCGACCGGGATCATGACCGTGCAGAGCACCTCCAGCACACAGCCGCCGGCCAGCGCCCGCAGCCGGTGTACGGGCCTTGCGACGATCAGCAGCGGTACGATCCACAGGATACAGGTCGTCATCATCTGCGCAAACATCTCCTGCTGCACGATCATACGACCACACATCCGCTCACTTGACACACCGGACGCTGCGCACGGAGGTATCGTTTCATCCATTCTGTCCGCTCGTTCATACCGCTATTTTAACAGACTCTTCCCCTTTCCGGCACACCTCACCAAACCAAGGGACATACAAAAAAAGAGCCCCTGTACAAAAGGAGCTCCACCTATGGCCGCAAAAGAGTCGATCTTCATCCAGATCCGCTTTGTTCGATCATCTCTGGGTACGGCCGGAATCGACCGGTCCGCCCTTGTCTTCATCGATCATGCGTGCGGAAAAGAAGTGCGGATTGGGCTTGTCAAAGTAATTGGACGCATGGAGATCAAATGCGCTCTCTGTGCCCAGATGAAAATCGGCACACGCATGTGGATCGGCCGCTTCCAGCAGCCGTCCGATCTCCTTGCGGATATTGTCCTCTCGTTCCTGCAGCTGCTCCAGTATCGCCTGATTCTCCCGATGTTTCGTGCGGTGGGCGCCCTCTTTCAGCAGCGAAACGATCGCCTCCAGCGACTGCCGGCTCATGCACAGCAGTGCGCAGTAATCAAAGGGACACTGCCGTTTCGGCTGATCCTCTGCCTCACTCTTCGCATCGATCCACGCCATCTGCGGGATATCGTCCTCTTCCACATCCAGGTGATGCACATCTTCACCGCGCAGCTCATGCAGCAGCGTGGCGAACTGCTCACTGACGCTCAGCTGTTCCATCGCCATCGCATAAAGGGCAATGCGCGCCGTTCGCTGCTGGATGCGAAAGCCGGCACGCACCAGCTGTATGGACAGATCCAGCTGTGCATCCAGTCCTGCCGCATGGGCATCCAGCCACTGTGCCAGCTGTTCCTCCGGATGTGCGCGCAGATGAGAGAGATGCGCTTCTTTGTAGCAAAACATTTTTATCACTCCATTCATCATTAGTGTGGTTGTAAAAAACAATTCTATGCTATAATGAACACAGGTTTAAAAGGAATGTGAGGACACGATATGAAGGAAATCAAATTGCAGGCATCGCTCACCAAAGAGTGCCTGGTCACCAGTGAACTGCTGGCAAGCAGCGTAGGCAGCGGCATCGTCGATGTATATGCCACACCGATGATGATCGCCCTGATGGAAAACACCGCAGCAGAGCTGCTCTCTCAGTTTCTGGATGAGGGAGAGACCAGCGTCGGTATCCGCATCGATACCAGCCACGACGCAGCGACTCCGGCCAAGATGAAGGTGTGGGCAACCGCCCAGATCACAGCGGTCGACCGCAAGAAGGTCACCTTCCACATCGTCGCAAAAGACGAGAAGGACGTGATCGGCACCGCGCAACACGAGCGCTTTATCGTAAACAAGGAAAAATTCGAGGCAAAGGCCCAGAGCAAATTAGATAAATAAGGAAAGAAGTGATTCTTATGATGATTCGGGAAGCAAAAAAAGAAGAAAACAGCATCATTGCCGACATCTGGCTGATGAGCATGCGCAGCGCGCATTATGGTTTCAAGGAAACCTACTGGACAAAGCAGTACAAGAGCATCCGTATCAAATATTCACAGGTGCGCTCGGACGTCTATGTGTACGAGGACGGCGGTGTGCTGCTGGGCTTTGGCGCCTATGTGCGGGATTCCGATATGGTGCGCATCTTTGTCGCTCCTGGCTATCAGCACAAGGGCATCGGTTCCGCTCTGTTAAAATTCTTTGAAGAGCGTTATGGCTCCTTCTCCTGCCGCTGCTACCGCCACAATGCACCGGCGGTCAACTTTCTGAAAAATCGCGGCTATGCGATCATTGAAAAACGCCAAAATGTCGACTCTGCCGCAGAGGAGTATGTATTCCGCAAAGAAAAGGAATGATAAAATGAGCTGCCTGATCCAAGGCAGCTTTTTTGTTGAAAAAAGGCCGTGCCCGTCACGACCTTCTCTTTTTACTCCTGTTCTTCTTTTCTGTTACGCAGCCGATCCATCCACTGAAGGAAGAAACGGCTGTCCTTCATCATCCAAAGGCCCACTGGAACAAGCAGCAGGGAGATCCACTGAGAGGTGGACAGCACCCATACTCCCCGTATCGCATCCCCACGCAGCCATTCGATCAGAAAGCGAAAGATCCCATACATGCTCAGATAAAAGCCCAGCTGCACAAAACCGTTGCGGCGCCTCCTTGCCAGCAGCACCAGACTGACAAACAGCAGCAGGTTGAATCCCGCCTCAAACAGCTGCACCGGATAGCGGGAGACCAGCACCTGCGGGTTTGCCTGCGTATAGATCGGCAACGCAAGCAGGGAATTGCTGGCGGCACCATAACAGCAGCCGGCGAGGAAGCAGCCGATCCTGCCAAAGCAGTGAAAGAGCGGGAATGCCGGCATGCAGGCTTCCAGATACTCCTCCAGGATCAGCGAAGGATGCCGGTAAAAATAGAAGAAGACGGCAACGAGCAGACCGATCAGTCCGCCATAAAACACGAAGCCGCTGCTGAGATAACGCAGCAGTGACAGCGGATCCTGCAGCATTCCGCCCAGATGATCCATCAGCCATGGCAGATCGACCAGCAGATACAGCAGCTTCCCGCCGATCAGCGCGCCAAGTGCCGCATAGATGAGGATATCGATCAGCGCCTCCGGATCCAGTCCGCGCCGGCGCACGCTGACCGTGCAGTAAAGGATCGCCGCCACTGCCCCAAGCAGCGTCATCACCCCATAGGTCTGAATGGAGATTCCCATGATCTCAATTTCCGGAAGCATAGTCTTCCCTCCTTAAAAAATGAGGAGAACCTGCGATGGTCTCCCCGAATGATGATTTTTATCGTTCAAAGGCCTACCAATAATAATAGCTGATTCCCCGGTTGACATAGATCATATAACAGCTGCAGCTGACAAATAACAGCGCACACATGGACAGGCCGACGATGCCGCACACGAAGCCGGCGGTCGCGATCCCGCTCTTCGCTTCCCGGCGTGCCTTGTTTCCGAATATGATCGCCAGTATCCCGGTCACGACCCCGATCAGGCTCGTGTAAAAAAAGCCGGTCACACATACGATCGAAATGATCCCGAGCACCAGAGAAGCGACTGCCTTTCCATTTCCGTTTGTCTGTTCCATCACACATCACTCCTCCCGATCATAGACTCTGCTCCTATCTTATGAAAAAAGCCTCTCTTTGTCAAGATGACCCATGCGCCATCTATTGTCTAAATGCGAGAGATGTGATAAACTGGATATGCCGATCGAAAACAGGGGGTGTTCTGGTTTCGACAGGGATATGTCTGATACGGACTGCAGCCGAGTGATTACGTAATAATCAACTTAAATTAAACGCAAAAACTAAACTTGCTAACGTGTTCGGTGGAAACCGTGCCGTTGCTTTCGCTGCTTAATAACCGACGATAGGTTCGCAGCCTCCCGTCAACAGAGTGTTCTGCGCTGTTGCGGTGAGCAGAATTCAGTGGAACTCAAGG
>DWYK01000031.1 GCA_019118705.1 Candidatus Merdibacter merdigallinarum
TCACCGATCTTCAGCACGCGAAACGACATGGCGATGAAGACGGACATCACGGAGAAAGACGGCAAGTATCTGCTGGACATGGAACTGCCGGGCTGCAAGAAGGAGGACATCCACCTGGAGCTCAATGACGGTTATCTGAGCGTGAGCGCATCGCGGAACACGAACAAGGAGGAGAAGGATGACAAGGGCAACCTGATCCGCCAGGAGCGTTACAGCGGCAGCTTCTCACGGAGCTTCTACGTCGGAGAGAATGTGAGCGAGGAAGACATCAAGGCCAGCTATGAAAACGGCGAGCTGAAGATCAGCTTCCCGAAGGAGGTAGAGAAGCTGCCGGAGAAGAAGACGATCATGATCGAGTAAAATGGAAAGACTTCACCTGTTTCTGGGTGAAGTTTTTTTATGGTTTGGATGGCCGGTGCGGACATCGTGTCAGCATCGGCCGTCCTTCCAGGGAAGCTCACCGTTTTTTTCATATAGCTTTTCCATGGCAGATATGCTATAATGGGACAGAAAAGCAGTGAAGGAAAGAGTACCGTTCGCGAAACGCGTAGAGAGCAGATGGCCGGTGAAAATCTGACGGGACGCAAACGGGAAGATGGCTCCGGAGCCGTTCTTTTGAATCGTTAGAAAGAAACGCAGGACCGGCGTTAACGGTGAAAGGTGTATCTGTACATACACGAAGAAAGGTGGTACCGCGAAGCTCTCGCCCTTTGGCGTGAGCTTTTTTTGTAAGACCGCCGCACTGCGAACATAAAAGGAGGAAGCCTATGGAAAAGAAACCCTACTATATCACAACGGCCATTGCCTATACATCCGGCAAACCACACATCGGCAACACCTATGAGATCGTATTGACCGATGCGATCGCCCGTTACCGCCGGGCGCAGGGCTATGATGTGTTCTTCCAGACCGGAACGGATGAGCATGGACAGAAGATCGAAGAAAAAGCAAAGGAACAGGGCATTACGCCGAAGGCATTTGTCGATGGCGTTGCCAGTACCGTGCGTGAGACCTTCGACATGATGAATACGAGCTACGACTACTTCATTCGCACGACCGACGAAGGACATGAAAAACAGGTGCAGAAGATCTTCCGCAAGCTCTATGAGCAGGGAGATATCTACAAGGGAACTTATGAGGGACTGTACTGTACCCCTTGTGAGTCCTTCTGGACCGAAAGCCAGCTGGTCGACGGCTGCTGCCCGGACTGCGGACGTCCGGTGAAGAAGGCAAAAGAGGAAGCCTACTTCTTCCGCATGCAGAAATATGCAGATCGTCTGATGAAACACATCGAGGAGCACCCGGAGTTCATTCAGCCGGAATCCCGCAAGAATGAGATGATCAACAACTTCCTCAAGCCGGGCCTGCAGGATCTCTGTGTATCCCGTACCTCATTTACATGGGGCATTCCGGTCGATTTTGACCCGAAGCACGTCATCTATGTGTGGATCGACGCACTGAGCAATTACATTACCTCGCTGGGCTATGACGCCGATGGAAACCATGGGGAAAACTTCAAAAAATACTGGCCGGCCGATGTGCACATCATCGGAAAGGACATCCTGCGCTTTCATACGATCTACTGGCCGATCATGCTGATGGCGCTGGATCTGCCGCTGCCAAAGCAGGTATTCGGTCATCCGTGGCTGCTGGTCGGCGACGGCAAGATGTCCAAATCCAAGGGCAATGTCATCTATGCGGATGAGCTCGTGCACTATTTCGGCGTGGATGCCGTGCGTTATTTCGTCCTGCATGAGATGCCGTTTGCCCAGGATGGTACGATCACCTGGGATCTGGTGGTCGAGCGCATCAATTCCGATCTGGCCAATATCCTGGGCAATCTCGTCAGCCGGACCATCTCCATGTCCAACAAATACTTTGACGGGGAGATCCGCAATCCGAAGGTCAGCGAACCGGTGGATGAAGAGCTGATCGCTCTGGCGCTGGAAACACCGAAGCGCGTGGAGAAGAAGATGGATGAACTGCGTGTCGGCGATGCGATCGATGAGATCTTTGCGCTGCTGCGTCGTTCAAACAAATACATCGATGAGACGACCCCATGGATCTTAGGCAAGGATGAAAACAAGAAAGACCGTCTGGCGACCGTTCTCTACAACCTGCTGGAGAGCATCCGCTTTGCGGCCGTGCTGCTGGAGAGCTTCATGCCGCAGACCGGCGAGAAGATCCTGGACGCGCTGGGAACGAAACAGCGCTCCCTGGAGAGCCTGCAGGAATTTGGTGCGCTGGAGTGTGATCATTCCCTCGTCAAGAAGATGGAGATGCTGTTTGCCCGCATCGATGCGGAAGCTTTCCAGAAGCAGTTGGAGGCCGATAAGGCCGCATCCGGAGCGAAGGAACAGAAGAGCGCATCCAAGGAAGCGATCACGATCGATGATTTTGCCAAGGTAGAGCTGAAGGTCGGTACGGTCATCGCCTGTGAGAAGCATCCGAAAGCGGACAAGCTGCTGGTGGAACAGGTCGATCTGGGAGATGAGACCAGACAGATCGTCAGCGGCATCGCCAAGTTCTACTCTCCGGAAGCGATGATTGGCCAGAAGGTCGTCGTCGTGACCAATCTCAAACCGGTCAAGCTGCGCGGGGTGGAAAGCCAGGGCATGATCCTGTGCGCCGCTCAGGAAGACGATGCAGATCTTTCGCTGGTAACGATCGCCAAAGATCTGCCGAATGGAACGATCGTCCGCTGATCAGGAAGAAGGAAGGTCCCGTGAAGGTTCACGGGGCTTTTTTTCGGTATGTCGAGCATGGCATGGATCCATGGGGAGATCGCCCGGTCATCGACCGTTTTCGCCAAGCGCAGCCAGTCAGATCGATGACGGTGATATCAAAGGAAAAACAGACAATGGAAGGAACCAGATTTATTTTCTCTCGATCCTGTTTTGTATCAATATCCTACATAGAGTTCTGCGATCTCATAAGTTTTTCTGATATAAATGATCGAATATGCAGACTTTTTTGGACATGTCATGCGTATGGATGAGCAGGAGACAGTCGTGCAGGCCCGTATTTGGATCGAACTGTCGCCAAAGGGCACATACGGTGGTGTGGGAGGGGAGAAATGATCGTTTCTGCTCGATCTTCTTCACACAACGGTCTGCTTTCATTCACCTGACATTCAAATTACACTTTTGTTATAAAGCGCCGCAGCCATTGCACAAAGCGCCGTTCTCCTGTACTGTATGAGTGTAAATAGTACAGTGAGGGATGTATATGAACCTGTCTTTTTTGAAATGGCTGATATTTACCTTTCGGCAGAACCGGCGTTACCTGCTGGTCGCGCTCTGTGGCTTCTGTATCGTCATTCCGCTGTGTTTCGTCTCTGCGGGAGGGGCTTCTGAGTCGCTGAGAGAACTGCAGCTGATCTTCGCAACCGCCTTCAGCGTCCTGATGGCGATCTATCTCTTTCGCTTTCTCTATCAGCGGGGAGCGGCTACGCTGACTTTTGCCATGCCGATCTCACGTCGCCGCCTGTTCGTCTATCACTGGCTGTGCGGCTATTTGCTGGTCCTGTTTCTGACGACGTATTACACCTGGGTCTGCAGCGGATGGAACGCCTATCGGATGGTGACCGATCTGGTCGTGAGCCTCTTTTTCCAGAGCGTCATCTATGCGATCACCGTGTTCTTCGTTTCCCGCTGCCGGCGGACGCTGGATGCCGTGCTGATCGGTTATGGCTGGATCATCCTGCTGGCACTGCTGCAGGTGAGCTTTGAGATGTTCATCTCCTCTCGTTCGGCTTATCTCATCGAGGCATACAACTATTACGGCATCACTTCGGATTCACTGTCGTATTACCTCACGCTGGTCAGCCTGCCGCATCTGGGCTCGTATCTCTATTATTCGCTCATGATGAACTTCGGGCCGATCTCGATCTATGTGCCGATCATGCTGTGGTGGACGCTGATCGCCGTTGCTGCGACGGGTCTCACCCTGTGGCGTTTCCCGCGGCTGGTGAGCGAGGAATGCGGCGTCTATACCCGTTCTTACTTCGTCTATCCGTTCGGGATCCTGATCCTGACACTTTCCCTGCTCAACTGCATCCAGTGGAATGAGTGGACCCCGTTCTTCTTTGTGATGATCTTTCTGATCTATGCGGCACTCTATTTTGTCTATAAGCGTTCGGTCCGCTTTACCGCGCACATGCTGATCGGATTTGTGCTGCTGACGACCTTTGAGGTCGCTGCCTCGATGCTGTTCATCACGACGAACGGCTTTGGCTACGTACAGGAGATCCATCGCGAGGACAGTTTTGATACGCTGATGATCAGCCTGCCGCTGGAAGAGTTCGCGACCAACATCAGTGAAGAAAACAACCAGCTCATCGAACAGGTGCTGGCCAATAACTCCATGGAGCTGACCGAGGGCAGCCGGGTGAACACGCTGACGATTTGGGTACCGAACGACAGCGCATTGCTGGAAGATCTGCAGCGCATCCAGGGCGAGCTGATGGAAGAAGCCGATCAGGCAAACGATGACTATGCGATGCAGATCACGTACCAGTACATCATCAACGAACAGAATGAACAGTATTTTGACTACATCGGCAACCGTGAGACGATGAACCGCCATCTCCATGATCTGCTGGTACTGTTGCTGGAGCCAAGCGATCAGTTCGATCTGGGCTATACGGTGTACACCTATACGATCAGCGACGAGACGGTCATCTATACCGATGGTGCTGCGGAGATCACAGAAGAAGCCTATCCAAAGGAGGGGGAAGCAGATGTTTGAAATCAAGACGCAAAGCCGCATTCCGATCTTTGAACAGCTGAAAGGCCAGATCCTGGAATATATCACTGCCGGCATCCTGCATGAAGATGAACAGCTGCCAAGCGTACGTGCGCTGGCATCGCAGCTGGGCATCAATCCCAATACGGTCGCAAAGGCCTATCACAAACTGGAGGAGAAACAGATCATCTACAAGATACCGGGCAAGGGCTGTTACATTACGACCAAACACATCGATGTGCTCATCCGGGAGGAAAAGCTCACACAGTTTGACAGCTGTGTAAAAGAGCTGAAACGCTGTCATGTCGATCAGAAGGAACTGACCCGACGGGTCGAACGGATCTATGGAGAGGAGGAGCCGTATGCTTAATATACGCTGCATGTCAAAAAAACTGGGAGAGGTGCTGGTGCTGGATCAGGTGAGCCTGCAGATACCGGATGGCAGCATCTTTGGACTGGTCGGACCCAACGGCGCAGGGAAGAGCACCCTGCTGCGCATCCTGGCCGGAGTGATGAAAGAGGATGCCGGTGTCGTCACCTGGAACAATGAACCGGTGTTTGACAATCCCAAGATCAAGCAGGAGATCCTGTTCATCAGCGATGAGCCGTATTATTTCCACAATGCGTCCATACGGGATATGAAGCAGTATTATCAGCTGTGGTACCCGTCCTTTGATGAAGAGCGGTATGCGTATTATCTCAAGCTGTTCCGTCTGGATGAAAAGCGTCCGCTGGCACAGTTCTCCAAGGGAATGAAGCGGCAGGCGTTCATCATCTTCGCTCTGGCGATCGCACCGAAGCTGCTGTTGCTGGATGAAGTGTTCGACGGTCTGGATCCGATGATGCGGCTGACCTTCCAGAGAGCACTGGCCCGCTGTGTGGAGGAAAAGAAGATGACCGTGCTCATCTCCTCGCACAACATCCGTGAGCTGGAAGACATCTGTGACGGTTTCGGCATCCTGGATGAGCACTGCATCACGACCAGCGGTGACATCGAAGAGGTCAAGGAGAGCGTGCATGCGATCCAGCTGGCCTTTCAGGAAGAGATCGATCCTTCGCTGTTCGATCATCTGGAACTGCTGAGCATCCGCGTGGAATCGAAGTTTGCCAAGTTGGTCGTCAAAGGCAACGTGGAAAAGATCGTCAACTATCTGCGTTCGCTGGATCCGGTCATTCTGGAGGTGCAAAACGTGAACCTGGAAGAGGTCTTCCTCTATGAGATGGAACAGAAGGGATATGGCATCTATGAACAATAGCTTCGCGTATATCCGGTATCATATCGGGCGTGACCGTAACTTTCTCATTCTGTATGGCATCGTGCTGGTGTGCCTGTTTCCACTGTTGGCGCTGGGATTGCAGAACAATCTGAAAACACGGGAATGTCTGATGATCCTGCTGTTTCTGCTGATGGCGGTCATGTGTGTCATGGCGCTGGTGCTGCCGGTGTATCTCTTTCACTTCCTGTGGAACCGCAGAGAGATGGATCTCTATGCCAGCGTCGGCATGAAGCGCAAGACGTTCTATGCGTACAAGTATGGCATCGGTGTGGCTTATCTGTGGCTGCCGCCGTTTGTCGTCCTGCTGCTGACGATGCTGCTGCTTCGCAGCGGCGGCATGGATCTGGCCGTGCTGGAAATGATGGGGAAGATCTTTGCGCTGGGCCTGCTGCTGTACTCGCTCAATGTGTGGATCGCCATCGTCTGCCGTTCCCGTCTCGATGCCATTCTGATGGTCGTCAGTTATTTTGTCCTGCCGTTATTGCTGATCCTTGCCCTGCAGACGCTGCTGGTGCGGCATGCTTCGCTGCTCGTATACTGCCAGCCATATGACCTTCTGTATGAAGGGGTGCTGACCAATCCGATCATCCGCTGGATCGCCAGCATCGTCAGCGTTCCCTCTGCCGGGATCCTGTTAGCCGGAGAGGTTCCGGTACAGCTGATGGTCGAAGGCATCGGCAACAACGTCCATCTGCTTCCCTCCGGGGTATGGCTGGTGTGGCTGGCATTGAGCGTGGTCCTCTTCTTTGGTGCCAGACGCAGCTTTATCACAAAGAAGGCGGAGGATGCACAGACACCGACGACCTCGCTGTTTCTGTATCCCTGCGTCATCTGTGCGCTGACTCTGGCACTGCTGTTGCTGTCCGGAGGCTGGTATGCGAGCTTTGGCTGGTATGTCTATGACTTTTTCAATCCGCCGTTCATCGCTGCAATCTTTCTGTATTTTATCCTGTGGTTCATCGCACAGCGACAGGTGCACGTCCGTGCACGGCATGTGACGATCCTGTTGGCACTGATCGCTTCGGTCTTCCTGCTCGAACAGGGCTTCCTCACGAGCAACGGCTTCGGTCTGATCAGTGAGCGGATCGATGCGGACGCGGAGCAGGTGCAGGTGGAGATCACGATGGGCATGCTGTATGGCGATTCCTATCATTCGGTCACGACGACGATGTTCAGCCGTGAGGACAATGAATCGGCCGTGGATGAACTGCTGGAGCTGCAGGATGTCGTGATCGAGGATGCGAAGGCACAGGCACAGGAAGCGGTGGACATCGATAACGATCAGGCGATGTACTATGACATCACCTTCCGCTTCAAACAGTCCGATGTGCTGCAGACACGCAGCTATGTCCTGTATGGAGCGGCAGAAGACGAACTGTATCAGAAATACGACGAAATTCTCCAATCCCTGCGGGCAAAAGGAATGCTCAAGCAGGAATATGTGCAGGGAGCGACAGACAGTTCCCTTGCCTTTGAAGCGGGGTGACGAAATGAAACAGAAACTCGTCAGCATCATCGTACCGATGTACAATGCAGCGCCTTACGTGGCACGCTGCCTGGATTCCCTGGTGGCACAGACGTATCCGCATACAGAGATCATCGTCGTGGACGATGGCTCGAGCGATGAAAGCGGAGCGATCGCGGACCGTTATGCGGCACGCTATCCGCAGGTGCGCTGTGTCCACAGCGAAAATCAGGGACAGAGCGCTGCCCGTAACCGTGCGATGCGCATGGCCAACGGTGACTACTACCTGTTTGTGGACAGCGATGACCACATTGAGAACAACATGGTGGAATGCCTGATGGCAGCGTGTGAGACGAATGCAGCGGAGATCGCGGTCGGTTTCTACTGGATGGAGTATCCGATGATCGCCCTGCGCCGTCCGATGTTGCCGCAGCGGGTATGGAATACGGAAGAGGCGCTGTCGCTGCTGCTGGACAACCGCCGGCTGGAAAACTTTGCGTGGGGCAAGCTGTTTCGCGCGTCCTTGTTTGAAGGCATCACCTTTCCGGACTGTCGCTTTGAGGACATCTATGCGATCTTTCAGGTCTTTGCGAGAGCACAGCGGATCGTTACCGTCCCACAGCGCTTCTATCATTATACGCAGCGAAGAGGCAGCATCACCAATGCCAGAGGATTGCTGGTGAAAGATGCAGCGCTCCTCAACGAGATGCGCGCCGCCTTTCATTACCAGCAGACCCAGCTGCAGCGGCAGTTCCCCGATACGGTGTGGGATGCACACAACAACGAATACATGAGCGAGATGCTCACGTTGCTTTCCCTGCTGTTCGTCCGAAAAGAAGCGGCGGCAGGTTACACCCTGACCCCGATCGATCTGACAAAGCAGACATTCTCGGAGCGGCTTTGTTATCGCACATTGTCTGCCATGGTCCGCCGCCGCTTCCACAAAGAGATCACATCCAAAGAAAAAGAGATGGCTTCTGCGGGAAATGATCTCTCCTGAGGAACCATCGAGCGAATGATACCTGTCGTTTATACATAGGATACGACCCCACCGATGCAGACCGCAAGAAGCCGGACCGCTCTCTGTTCTGCGAAAGGTGGGGTCTTGTCATGTGAAGATGCCCGCCCGTGTAGGGCATGATCGTAGCATCGATGGAAAGTGATCCGGCAGCGGCAATGCTGATCACACAGAAATGTGTGGTCTTTGCCACAATGTCAAGTGACGAATTCAATAAAAGTCAAAATCAAAGAGTAACATAACGTAATTCTATATTTTCTATCTTTCCTTACGCGATGATTGACTTGAGTTTCCGTAAACTGCAATAAAAAATAGATATGAAAGTTGTGTATATTCAACACAACAGATTTAGAGTTTTCCCGCCGTCTGTTAATTACATGGTTTCTTCTGTCAGATTCAGTCAGCCTTGTACGCCCGCAAACCCGCATGAAATCTGGACTTTTTGAAAAAAACGCCCGTAAATACTGAGGAATCGCCCATCGGTTCCAATCCACGATTTTTCCGCTTTTGGAAAGAACTGCGGAAAGAACGGAAAGAACAAAAATCAATAGGCAATACACGGACAGTTCGAATGCCGACAAAGATTATCAAGATATGAGGTGTATTGTCATGAAAGAAAACGCAATCAACTGGGACGATGTCCCTGATGTAATTACGAAAGATCAGCTGTATCGCATTTGCCACATCAGCAAATCCACCGCCCTGTACCTGCTCCAAAGCGGGAAAATCCCCTGCGAGTACACGGGCAGGAAAACACGCTGCTACAAAATCAAAAAGGAGGATGTGATTGCCTATCTGGAAAACCGCAAGGTGTTCCCCGAAAGCTACTCCGCCCCGGCGGGCTGGTACAAGGGCGATTATACTGTCCAGATGGAGGAACAGGTACCCCCAATCGTGCGGGAGCATTTGCGGCTGTATTATACCGAGCTGCTCTCCGACTATCCCGATGTGCTGACCACACAAGTAGTTTCCAAAATCACCGGCTACGGAAAAACCGCCATCAACAACTGGTGCAATCAGGGGCATATCAAGTCTTTCCGAAAAAACAACGTCAACCACATTCCGAAGGTCTATCTGGTGGAGTTCTTCTGCTCCACTTACTTTCGCACCATCACCCGCAAATCACCGTGGCACATCCGTACCCTGCAAGGCTTTTCAAGCTGGCGGAAAATCCGTGACCTGCACACGGCAGACAGCGAAGGAGGTGCGGAGTAATGGCAAATTTTCTGGAAGAGCTGTACTACGGAAATGTTGATCCGCAGGCCAGAGGATACCGAAAGGGCAGTCATACTCTTAAGGTTTCAAAAGACATCAACGAGCTGGAAGAAAAGCTGACCGAGCGTTTAAGCGGTGAGGACAAGGCGCTGTTCCTCGATTTCTGCAACGCCTACGGGGAGCTGATGGGCGATACCGGCCTCGATGCCTTTCTCGTCGGCTTCCGCCTCGGCGCTAAAATGATTTTTGATACCTTTTGCAGCGACGACGCTCCGTTTGAAAGCTACCTGAAAGATTAATCTAAAATGAGCCTCCTTTCGGCAGAGCGTGCCGTTGGAGTCTTATTTTATACCCGATAGGGTGTATTTAATCTACAAGCGCATAGATTTATACCTTTTAGGGTATAATATTATTGATATCTGCTTGACTTTATACCCGTTAGGGTGTAAAATATACATGGGTTTGTGCAAAGGAGGCTATCGTACCATGAATAAAATTGCCGCATTTATCAAAGAAAACCGAAGAGCCGCCGGACTGACACAGGAGGAGTTTGCCGCACGCAGTG
>DWYK01000032.1 GCA_019118705.1 Candidatus Merdibacter merdigallinarum
GGCAGCAGCATCTTCGGTGATGAATGGAGCGGCCTGCGGTACTTCAACCAGTTCATCGCGGACCAGAACTTCTGGCGTTCGTTCCGCAACACCCTGCTGCTGAACTTTGAGTACCTGATCGTCAGCTTCCCGCTGACCCTGATCTTCGCGCTGCTGCTCAACGAGATCCGCAGCACCAAGTTCAAGAAGGTCGTTCAGACCATCTCCTACCTGCCCCACTTCATCTCGATGGTTATCGTCGCCGGTATGATCCGCGAACTGCTGTCTACCAACGGCCCCATCAACCACCTGATCGAAGCGATGGGCGGCGAGGCCACCACCTTCATCTCTCTGCCGCAGTACTTCCCGCCGATCTTCGTTATCAGCGGCGTCTGGCAGGGCATCGGCTGGGGCACCATCCTCTACCTGGCCGCCATGACGGGTATCAACCCCGAACTGTACGAGGCCGCCGGTCTGGACGGCGCCAACAAGTTCCAGCAGTGCCTGCATGTCACCATCCCGGCGATCATGCCCACGCTGTCCACCCTGCTCGTTCTGAATATCGGCAGCCTGTGCGGCTCGGCGATCTTTGAAAAGGTCTTCCTGCTGTATACCCCGACCACCTACAAGACGGCCGATATCATCGCCACCTACGTCTACCGCATGGGCCTTGGCTCCGGCAACTACAGCTACGCGACTGCCGTCGGCCTGTTCCAGGGCATTATCAACCTGGTGCTGCTGACCGCCGCGAACAAGGTTTCTTCGGCCCTGACCGGCAGCGGCCTGTGGTAATCGAGAGGAGGTACGAACCATGGCAAAAACTTCAGTCAATACGATGGACCAGCCCATGAAGATCAAGGAATCCATGGCTTATCGTGTGTTCAATGTGTTCAACACGATCCTGATGATCCTGATCTGCGCGGCCATGCTCTATCCGTTCCTGTACCTCGTGGCGCAGTCCTTCTCCTCCACCGAGGCCATCGTCGCCGGTGAAGTCGGGCTGATCCCCAAGGATTTCAGTATTGAAACCTATGCCTACGTCATCAATGACGGCCGCTTCATCCCGTACTATGGCAACACCATCGTCTACTCTGTCATTGCTACGGTCTGCGCGCTGTTCTTCTCCGCCCTGCTGGCCTACCCCCTCTCCAAGCCGGAGCTGTGGGGCGGCAAGATCATCAACAAGTTCATCATCTTCACGATGTACTTCGGCGGCGGCATGATCCCCAACTACATCCTCATGACCAGCCTGGGCCTGCGCGACACCGTTGCCGCCTTCATCCTGCCCGGCATGATCTCCACCTACTACGTCATCCTCATGCGTTCCTTCTTCACCACGGTTCCCCGTGAGCTCGAAGAAGCCGGCGAGATCGACGGTCTGAGCCTGTGGGGCGCGTTCTGGCGCATCGCTCTGCCGCTGTCCAAGCCCATCATGGCCACCATGGCCCTGTTCTACATCGTGCAGTACTGGAACAACTGGTTCGACGCGTTCCTGTACCTCGACACCCAGGACAAATGGCCTGTCGCTTACTACCTGCGCCAGCTGATCGACAGCTCCAGCGGTACGGCGGCGGCGGATGCCGGCGAGGCGATGCAGATCTCCTCCAACATCAAGTCCTGCGCCATGGTGCTGACCGCGGCGCCCATCATCTGCGTGTATCCGTTCATCCAGAAGTACTTCGTCCAGGGCATGATGCTCGGCGGCGTCAAGGGCTGATACGGCGCACAAACCACCCTATTCTGTCTTGATACTGCCTTTTGGCAGTTGAAGGAACCGCATAAACCCATGCCGGCGTGCGAGGGCGCGCCGGCCCGACACCAACACAATGGAGGTAACAAAATGAAAAAATTGCTTTCCATGCTGCTTGCGACCGGGATGGTTCTGTCCCTGGCTGCCTGCGGCGGCACCGGCAGCAGCGAGCCTGCCGCGACCAGCGAAGGCGGCGACGCGGCGGCGACCACCGAGGCGGCCGTTGCGGACGAAGATCTGGACTATGAGTACGGCGAGCACTTCTGGTCTGACGAGCCCGTCACTTATACCATGATGTTCAACGACAACCCCGTCTACCCGATGAAGGAGACCTGGCAGACTGAGGGCATCTTCAAGGCCATCAAGGACGCCACCAACGTCGACCTCGACCTGACCATCGTCGACAACTCCAACTACACCGACAAGGTCACGCTGGCCATCTCCTCCGGCGACTCTCCGTACATCATCCCCAAGATCTACAGCGAAGCGGCCTACGTCACCGGCGGCGGCATCATCCCCGTCTCTGACTGGGTCCAGTACATGCCCAACTACACCAACTTTGCCGAGACCTACAACATGGCGGATGACATCGACACCCTGCGCCAGGCCGACGGCAAGTACTATCGTCTGGCCGGTCTGAAGGAGACCGCCCTGCAGGACTACACGCTGCTGGTCCGCAAGGACATCTTCGACGCCGCCGGTTATGACGTCACCGAGCTCGAAAGCGATTGGACCTGGGAAGAGTTCGCCGACGTTCTGAAGGGCGTCAAGGACTACATGGTCGAGCAGGGCATGGTCGGCGCTGACGACTACATCTGGTCCGACATGTGGTGCGGCCAGACCTCCGGCTACGGCCAGGGCGGCTGCCTGCTGAACCTGCTGGGCAACTCCTACAACCTGCACACCGGCTGGGGCATCACCGGCAACTACGGCCTCGTCTATGACCCGGACAGCGATTCCTTCATCTCCGGCGCTACCAGCGAGAACTTCAAGACCGCTTACTCCATCATTCAGGACCTCGTCGCCAGCAAGGTGCTTGACCCCGAGACCTGGACCCAGGACGACGACACCGCGATGAACAAGTTCTACCGCGGCGAGACCGCCCTCATCACCACCAACCGTGCGCAGTATGTTGCCCAGGAAGAGGGCATCACTGAGCAGCTGGGCGAAGGCAACTTCGAGCTGTACCGCATCGTTATGCCCACCGGCGTCAACAACTACCAGACCGAGAACCTGCGCCTTGAGTGCGGCGTCTGCATCTCCTCCCGTGCCCTCGACGAGCTGGGCGAAGAAGAGTTCATCAAGATGATGCGCTTCGTCGACTGGCTGTGGTACTCTGAGGAAGGCCAGACCCTCACCAAGTGGGGCGTTGAAGGCGAGACCTACACCGTTTCTGAAGACGGCACCTACAGCCTGACCCCCGGCTACTACTGCGGCGGCCTGTCCATCGCGCAGACCTCCGACGATCAGGTCGATATGCGTGAAGAGCTCGGCTTCGCCTGCGGCAACTACATGTACGGCGGCACCACCGAACTGCTGACTTCCAACTTCAGCCCCGACCTGCAGGACTTCTACGATCGTATGGCTGAGTACCGCGAACTGCGCCCGATCGATCCCGTCATCGCCTTTGACGAGATGGATATGGAGCAGGCCAACCTGTGGGGCACCCCGCTGACCGATACTATCAACACCTGGACCATCAACTTCGCGATGAACCAGCAGAACATCGACGAGACCTGGGACCAGTATGTTGCTGCGGTCGAGGCGCAGAACCTGCAGAGCCTGATCGACCTGTACAACACCAACTATCAGGAGGCCAAGGCTGGCTAATCAGCCCCAAACCCAACAGCAAGTATCTATAACCAGCAAGTATTGGTAGGCTCTGCCTCCGAAAAAGCTGAGAAAGATGGCTTACCGGAGGCAGACCCACCGCCCGCCGCGGGGGTCTGCCTCCGTCTGTCTTTCCATGGGAAAGCAGCGGAAAGCCAAACGATGAACCCGATACTGCCTTTTTTGGGCAGAAAGGAAACCCATGATCCGCACCGATTTCAGCGGCGGCTGGCTGTTTGCCGCCGCAGCCCCGGGCGGCCCGCAGCCGCCGCAGGCGGAGTTCATCCCGGTCGACCTGCCGCATGACTGGCAAATACGCCACGCGGACGACCTTTACCGGGACGGCACGCTTTACTATCGCAAACAGTTTGCCTGCACCCCCGCCGCGGGCGAGCGCGTCGCGCTCTGGTTCGGCGGCGCGTATATGGACACCGCCGTCTTTATCAACGGGCGGGAAGCCGGGCAATGGAAAAACGGCTATACCTCTTTCTGGTTCGACATCACCGG
>DWYK01000033.1 GCA_019118705.1 Candidatus Merdibacter merdigallinarum
ACAAGGCCAATGCCCAGCACGGCCGCTGCGGCCTGCAGGACGGTCCATACACTGGCAGGCTTGTAGTGCGCGGTGACCAGCCAGTGGTACAACCCATCTTCCTGACTGGCGGTGTCCTCGAAGCTGTAGGACGCCGTCACGGTGCCGGTGCGTTCCTCATCTTCCCCTTCTTCGTATCGGGCGATCCAGCCGGTGGCATAGACGGAGATCGTGAAGGTGGCACTGCGGTTCATCATGTCGGAACCGGGCAGTGCCTCCCACTTGCCGGTCCATTCTGCATCAACGATTTTGTAGTCCTTGTTGTTGAAGCCGAGATAGGTCAGAATTTCCGTTTCATAACCCTCATAGACCGGCTTGTTGTCATTGTGGGGCAGAACCAGGTTGCCCAGGAAGATGCCCTTGACATCCGGCCAGCCGTAGTAGGTTGCGGGAATCTCCATATCCACCCAGCCATAGTCACCAGTCTGTTCAATGCCCACCAGATGGCCGGTGAAGGTGTGGCCGTCATCAGCAGTTATCGTTTCGGTCTCGTTGGCTGTCGGCTGCTTGGGGGAATAGCCGAGGTCCACAAAGCCGGTGTAACTGCTCCGGGGTTCTTCAAGCCAGTCCGCAGAGACAAGGTACAGCGTGATGCTGGTTCCGTCTGTCAGGCTGTATTCCATTGAGGCGGGAACATCTTCCAGGGATTTCACGTTCACCAATGTGACTTGTCGATTTACCGGCCCGCTGATCAGCGCGGCGGTATAATCTTCCAGTTCGAACAGTTTGCCGTTCTTCCAAAGATTATCTTCGGGGGCGGTAATCTGATCGTCCAGGCTGCTGGTAGTGGCTTCATAACTGGTGGTGTAGGTATCATCATCACCCGTCTGTGCCCACTTTTTATTGTACTGGCTGCGGTCGAACACCACATACCCGTATTTGGCGGTATTGCCAAAGCTGGTCTCATCGCGCTCATAGGAGGGCTGCTGCTTCTCGTTGATGATGACGCTGGTGGGCCGACCGTCAGCGAGAACCACAGTGGCATTGCCTTCATCCAGGTTATACAGAATCTTGGCGTTGTAGTCTGCATTGGTCAGCCAGAGTGTGCCATTGTCCTCGGTCAGCGTGAAAGCATAGCCGCGTTTGCCGAGATCGGAGCCGTTGTCCGTGGAATGGGTGCCAGGCTCATCGTTGCGCCAGTAATCGCCGTAGTACCCGGCAGGAGCCTGGCTCTCCACAATGAGGAATTTTCCTTCATTGGAGAACCAGCGCCCGCTATCCGGGTAATCTGTCTGTGTGTCCTCGAAATAAAGGTATCCTTCTTCGTAGTGTGTCCAGTCGCTGTGCAGTGTGGTTACAGTGTAGTAACCATCTTCGCGGCGCACGATTTTGTAGTTGGTGCTGACCTCATATTGGTTATTCCGCTCATTCCACTCGTACAGTGTCCAGGTCGTGTCCGGCAGGATAAATTCGCCGGTGGCATCATCGACTTTTTTAATGAGGACTTTTGTTTTGTAGGGCATGTTGCGAGAAGCGGTTTCGCCCAGGAACTCATAGGTAGGATAGTCTGGGTGGACGATAATCTCCTCGCTCCAACCGATGACCCAGGTGTTATGCTCCCAGGCTTTCAGATTGTAGGAGGCCGGGGCTTTTAGCTCGACGATCCGATACTTGCCCTGGTTGGCCTGATGGTAGTAGAGCACGCCTTGCTTGCCCTCCCAGCCTTCAAAAAAGGCGTCGCCAATCAGGTTCACAGTGTACTTTCCATCTTCACGGCGCACGACCTGGTAATGGGTGCTCTTTTCATATTCACCTTTTTCGGGGTTCCACTCCTGGATTTCAAAGGTGGTGTCTGCATCAACCAGGCCGCCGGTGAGGGCGTCGCGCTTTTCCCAAACAACGGTGCTGTACCAGGGATTGTTGCGGAACAGGTTGTTTTCGTCGTATTCTTCCAGCGCCGGACTGAAAACGTCGAGTGTCACCACGCTGCCGTCGCCCAGCTCGATCAGGGTCCCGCCCTTATTTTCCGTCAGGACGTGGGCATTGTACTCGCTATCCGTGAGGGTGATTGTGGAGCCATCGTCGGTCAGCCGAATATAATAGGCATGCTTCCCAGCATCCTCAACCTCAAAATTGGGTGTCTCGCGTGAGCCAGTCCAGTCGCCGTAGTATCCATACGGGGACTTAGATTCCACCACGACAAACTGGCCGTCAGTGGTGACTGCACGCTCGTCGATGGAGAAGTCAATCGGCTCATAGTCGGTATAATACTGCGGGTGTTCAGTTGTGGTGCCGTCGCTGTTCACAGTATCTTCTCGGACATCGCACAGAGTATCCTCGTAGTACAGGTTGCCTTCTTCATACTGTGACCAGTCATCATGCAGGCAGGTGATGGTGTACAGGCCCTCGGTGTCCCGAACAAAGGCATAGTCTTTGCTTTTTTCGTACAGGCCGCGTTCCTCGTTCCACTGGTAGAGCGTGAATACAGCATCGTCCACGATGATCTCGCCGGTATGGGCTTCGATTTTTTTGATGATGACTTTGTTCCCCTGCGGGCGGTTGTAGTCTGCATCGTCGCCGGTATAGCTGTAGGTCTGATCGCTGGCAGTGATTTCAAATTCCTGGCTCCAGTGTTCGACCCAATCGGTCCCCTGCAGGGCGGCATCGGTATACCCTGCGGGTGCGGTGACTTCTTCGATACGGAATTTGCCCAGGTTGTCCTGAGTGTAATACACATACCCCTCGGTCCAATCGGTGTAGACCGGGTTGGTCACGGTCACAGTGTACAGGCCGTTTTCCAGGCGCGTGACGCGGTAGTTGCTGCTGATCTCGTATTCGTTGGCGTCCACATTCCATTCATAGAAAACATACTCCGCATCTTCTGTGATGCGTCCGCCGGTGAGGGCGTCGCGCTTTTCCCAGGTTACATGCGCCTGCCAGGGCTGATTTGCCACAACAGCAGTAGTGGAGCCGTTAGACGGTACAGAAACAGAACCAGAACTGCTGTCCGTGGGGTCGAAACCGTGCGGGACAGTCGTTTCCTCGTAGTCAATCGTGATTTTTGCCAGCTGAGCTTTTGCTTCAGCAATGGCTGCATCAACCATGGCCTGGGCTTCAGTTTGCAGCTGTGCAATCGCGTTGTTCTTGGCGGCCTCGGCGGCAGCGTTGGCCTCCTCCTGTGTGTTGTACGGTCCTTCTTTGCC
>DWYK01000034.1 GCA_019118705.1 Candidatus Merdibacter merdigallinarum
ACTCCAGCGGCGACAATAGTTGGGCCTGCCCCTGCGAAGACAGCACGTTGCCGGTCCCTTTCATTTCCAGCGGTCATCTTTTGATCGCTTTTTTTCTGCTTTTCATGTATAATGTCCTCGTTTGGGAAGGAAGTGTTATATGGACCTTTTGCTCGATGTCGTATCTGATACGGTTCGTCTGATACCGTTTTTGTTTGTTACTTATCTGTTACTGACCTACGCTGAGCATAAAGATGAGGTCGGCTTTCATCGGCTGATCCGTCGTTATCAATATCTGGGACCTGCGCTGGGTGCTGTGCTGGGGATCGTTCCGCAGTGCGGCTTCAGCGTCATGGCTGCCTGTCTCTATCTGGATTCTTCCATATCGATCGGTACGCTGACGGCGGTATTTCTGTCGACGAGCGATGAGGCGATCCCGATGCTGCTGGCACAGCCGGAGAGTTTTGATGTTCTCTGGAAGCTGATCCTCGCCAAGGTGGTGCTGGGAATGGCACTGGGGTATGTGGTCGATGTGCTGACGCATGTTCATTTTCATGCATCCCCATCTCATGAGCATGATGCACATATGCAATGTGATGGAATCTGGAAGGAGACCTTACAGCGTACCGGTTCGGTCACACTCTACATTTTCTTGTTTTCACTTCTGCTCGCTTTGGTGATGGAACATGTCTCTGCAGAGCATATATCTGCTTTTATGAGCAATCTGGGGATCGGTCAGCCGTTGCTCTGTGCATTGATCGGTTTCATCCCCAACTGTGCTTCGAGTGTCTTGTTATGTGAGCTGTTTCTGCATGGTTTCATCAGTGCGGGTTCGCTGTTCTGCGGCCTTTGCTGCAACGCCGGTCTGGGGTTTATGATCCTTCTGCGCGCTCGTGCGTGGAAAGCCATGGCATGTATCGCCGGTGTGGTGCTGGTGGCATCGCTTGGGGCGACGATCTGGTTTTAAAGGAGGGAGTCCATGGATTATAAGGAACACTTTCATTCCCTGATCGATGAAGGGAATTTTGAAGAAGCGTTTGCATATCTGAAAAAATTCAGCGGATATGCTTATGAGGATCCGTTTTACTTTGCGAATATGGGCTGGCTCTACAACCAGTTTCATGAATATGAACAGGCAAAAAGCTGTCTGCTGACCGGTCTTCGACTGTTTGCACAGGATGGTTGGATGTGTGCGCAGCTTGGCTGTACCTACAACCGCTGCATGGAATATGCGCTGGCGCTGAGTTGCTTTGAACAGGCGCTGGCGCTGGATTTTGATGAGCCGTGGCTGCACTATGAGATGTGTGTGGCTTATCGCGAGCTCGATCAGCCGCAAAATGCGTATGAAGAAATACAGAATGCGTTGCTGGAAGTGCCGGAACATTGCGGGTATCTGGAGGAGTGCGGAGACTTGCTGATCGCGATGGAGCGGCATGCACAGGCGGCAGAAGTTTTTGAACAGGCGTTTTCGATCAGCGGGGAGCCGTATGATCAGATGATGATGGCCGAGTGCATGGAGAAGGACGGGCGTTATGAAGCGGCACTGTCTCTATACGCACAGGTCAAGGATGAAGCGCTGCAGCGCGATGTGGCCTTGCACAGTGGAATCTGTCTGTTCGGCATGGAAAAGGATGCGGAAGCACTGGAACAGCTGGAACGCTCCAGACAGTTGGGGCGCGATGATACGCTGCTGTATCAGTATCTGGGACGTGTCTGGCTGCGCCTGGGAAAGGAAGAGACTGCCGATGCGTACTTTCTGCGGGCACTGCATTATTATGAACGGGCGCTGGAGATCAACGAGGATCGGCGCTGGCTGTATCAGGAGATGATCGCTCTTGCACGATACATGCACGATCATCAGCCGCTGTATGATCTGCTGGAACAGGGGCTGAAGGAATATGGAGATGAGGCGTGGATGCGCTATCAGGCGGCACATGCCTTCAGTGACGATGAACGGTATGAGCGCTCGATCGCGCTCATACAGGATACCCCTGCTGCGCTGTATTCTTCGGAATTTGATTACCTGCTGGCTCATGATCTGGGAAGGATTGACCGTCGCAGCGAGGCGATCGCCGTTCTGGAAAAGCTGCGCCAGCAGTATCCGCAGGATACATGGGTGCTGTGTGAGTATGGGTGGAACCTCTCTGCTCTCGATCATTTTGATCAGGCAGCAGAACTGTTTCGCTCTGCGCTGGCGATCGAGCCGGATGCCTATTGTGAAGCGATGCTGGGCTGGTGTCTGTATCATCTGGAGGCGTATGCGGAGGCAGAGACCCATCTGCGGATATCACAGGAGATGGGCCTTCGTGAGTCGTGGGTCGATCAGGTGCGCAACGACTGTGCAAACAGACAGCTCGTTGAGGAGCATTGACATGTGTGGCCGTTATCAGCTGCTGTATGAGCCGCTCACCACGGATCCGCCGCTGTCTTCAGCGCTTCGTTCGGCCATTTCTGCGCGTGCCAGCGGGGAGGTCTTTCCCTCTGATCCGATCCTTGTGTTTTATCCCAAAGACGGTCGTCTGCAGGCGTTCTGCGGCCGCTGGGGGTTTCGGATGAAGGAGCGCAGGGTCATCAATGCCCGTCTGGAAACGTTGCAGGAGCGCCCGCTGTTTCGTACGTACGCACATCATCGCTGTGTGCTGCCGTGCAACTGTTACTATGAATGGAAGAATGGCGACAGTGGCAAACAGCGCATGCGGATCGCCCATCCACAAACGGATCGGCTGTATCTGGCCGCCATCTACAATGAGCAGATGGAGGTCTGCGTGCTCACGATGGCGGCACAGGGACATCTCGCATCGATCCATGACCGGATGCCGATCGTACTGGATGAAAGTGGAATGCGCGCCTATCTGCGCGGTGAGCAGGGCGTACGGACGCTGAATGCACGGCTGGTTGCACGGCCGGCGGATCCTGCTATATAATACTGCTGTTGAGGAGGTGTCGGTATGAAGGGGAAAAAGCGAACCATCATTTGTTCGACCGTGGTCCTGTTTGGCATCTGGCAGGCTGCCAGCCTGCTGATCGGCTATTCTTTCATTCTCCCTTCACCGCTGACGGTCCTCGGCCGGATGGTGCATCTGCCGCTGGAACAGAGCTTTTATACGGCGATCGGCGCAACGACGCTGCGCGCACTGCTCGGTCTGCTGCTGGCCATGGGACTGGGGGGAGCGTTCGCTTCGCTCTCCTGGAAGCATCAGCGATTTGCCGATCTGTTTGCGCCGCTGCTGCTGCTGATGCGCAGCGTGCCCAACATCTCTTATATCGTGCTGATCCTGTACTGGTTTTCCCGTAACATCAGCTCGGTCATCATCAGCTTTCTGATCCTGTTTCCGATGATCTATCAGACCTTGCTGGAAGCGCTCAAAGAGCTCAGCGGATCGTATCAGAAACTGTTGCACATTTATCCCAAGCGGTTCTGGGAAGCCCTGAAGCAGGTCTATCTGCCCTTGCTGCGTCCGGCGATCAGCGCCAGCGTCTGCAACGGGATCGCCATGGCGTTTAAAGTGGGAGTCATGGCGGAGATCCTGGGGCAGGTATCCGTAGGGGTCGGGCGCCAGATGCAGCTGGCCCGTCTGAATTTTGATCTGGTCAGCGTATTAGCGTGGACCGGATGGATCATCTTGTTGCTGTTCGTGTTCGATCAGTTGCTGAAGCGTTTGCTGCGAATGATTTGCAGGGGGATATGAGGAATGAAAAAAGATCTGGTAAGCATTATCGTACCGGTATACAATGTGGAGAAGTATGTGGAGCGCTGCCTGCGTTCGCTCGTCGCTCAGACGTATCCCGCGGTGGAAATTCTTCTGGTCAGCGATGGGTCGACGGATGGCAGTGACGCCATCTGTGAACGATATGCGCAGGCTTATGCGCAGATCCGTTATTTTCGTAAAGAGAACGAAGGTGTCAGCGAAACCAGAAACTTCGCCATGCGTCATGCCTGCGGGGAGTATTATCTGTTCGTGGACAGTGACGATTTTATCGAAGCGGACATGGTCGAGCAGATGATGGAAGTGATGAAGAACGAACAGAGCGATCTGGTCATCTGTTCTTATCGGATGGACTATCGTTTTGCGCATCTCAACCGCAAAGCGCCGCGTGGTCAGGTATGGGAGAAGCGTGCACTGCTACACGAGCTGACGAAGAATGAGGCGATCAATAACTTTGCGTGGGGCAAGCTGTATCATGCGCGTCTGTTTGAGGGCATCGAGTTCCACAGTCGCCGTTTTGAGGACATCTATACGATCTTTCGCACGTTCTTAAAGGCGGAGCGCATCGTCAGCATGCCGGATCGATTTTATCATTATGTGCAGCGCAAGGGATCGATCATGAACAAGAACGGTCTGCTGGCGCTGGATATGGATATCGTGCTGGAAATGAGAAGTGCCTTTGAATACCAGGAACAGATGCTCAATGCGGCATTGCCGCAGGGACATTTTTCCAATCAGCGCAATTATTTCAATACGGATATGCTCATCATTTATACAATGCTCGTCTTCGTGAAGCGCAGGGATGCATACCGCTATCCGTTGCCAAGGCTGCAGCTGGCGGGCCTGCCGCTGATCCTGCGCATCGCCTACCGCGCATGGCTGGGCTGTGCAAAGCTGAAGTTTGGACGGCATCTGCAAATGTGTCCCAATGAATCGTAAATGAAGGAATCCTGTGTGAAATAGTGGGTTTTCTGGATTCTTCCTTTTTGGGATGTTATAATGATGAACAAGTGGAAGGGAAGATGAAATCATGAGATTTATGGATAAAATGCGATACAGCCTGACACGCTTTCTCTATGGGCGCTATGGTGTCGATCAGCTGGGCCGCTTTCTTTCGATCATGATCACGATCCTGCTGGTCATCTCGATCTTCTGGCGGAACATGATCGTTACCGCGGTTGCGCTGGCATTGCTCATATGGATGTATTTTCGTGTCCTCTCAAAGAACTATGATGCCAGACGGAGAGAGAACGGGTGGTATCTCAAGGTGAGCCAGCCGATCCGGCGCAGCTTTTCTACGCTGTATCTGCGCATCCGTGACGGAAAGAGCTATCGTTATTTCAACTGTCCAAACTGCCATCAGCGCCTGCGTGTGCCAAAAGGGAAAGGCAGCATCACCATCAAATGTCCAAAGTGTGCCACACGCTTTGACGCAAGATCCTGAGCATTGTTTCCTGCAGCTTCTGCAGGTTTTTTTATACACGAAACGGCTGTGAAAGGGAAGACGACAAAAAAGGGGGGAGTGTTCCCTCCCCCTGTACGCTGTGATACAGCCAGAAATGGAATCGGAATGGCAGTATGTCTGATAGAAGGTCCGCCACGGCTTTGCGAAGGTGCGATTGGCGATCGGAAGATAAATGCACAGGGTGATGAGGACCGGTGCGAGGATACCGCCGATCACGCCTGCGCCGATCTCGATCTCACGCATGGATGTGCCTTCTTCCAGCGGCTCTGCCCGGACCACATTCTGCGCTTCATCGACATAGACCTGAACGCGGTCATTGACCTCCAGCTCTTGAGCGGATAGTCCATACGCTTCCAGCGGATGCTCATATACCTGTGAATCATGGGTCCAGTAAAAGTTTCCGTCATAGTCTACGCGCGCCTCAATGACTTCGCTCGCACCGGTCGGCAGCGCATCTTCGGACTGTGAAAGCGGAGCGAAGAAGATCAGGGAAAAGAACGCCAGCATGAGCGGGATCAGACAGAGGAGAGCAAACAGCAAGGTTCGCTTCCGTGTCGCGTCATACGATCGTTGGATCGTCGGATACGTTTCCCGGGGAAGATGTTCTTTTGCCCAAAGCAGTGCGTATCGGTGTGCTTCTCTGTTCATCCATACATTCAGGTGCATCGTCACTTTCCTTCCTTTCCATCTGTGCCCGCATCTTTTTGAACGATACAGCCTATGTCCTGTGATCGGAGCACAGGGCGGCATCGCAAGGAAAGAGCGGTGTGTTTCCTGTGTTTTATTATCGCATATCATCCGGCGGGAGAAACATGGATCTCTTTGTCGAAACGAAACCACGGCGGGCAAGGACAAGTCTTCAGCGGGCAATAAAAAAAGCAGCGTGCCGATGCGTTTTTGCATCTGCTCGCTGCAATGGCTGTTCTAATCTTCCCGTGCGCTCATCTTCTCGCGGTAGAGCTGACGCCGGTCGTTTGCGGTCAGCCCTTTCTTGCGCAGACGGATGGCATCCGGTGTAACTTCGACCAGTTCATCGTCATTGATGAATTCCAGCGCTTCCTCCAGGGAGAAGATCTTCGGCGGCGTCAGCAGCATCGCCTCATCTCTTCCGCTGGAACGGATGGCGGTCAGCTTCTTGTTTTTGAGCGGATTGACATCCAGATCGATGTTTTTGGCGCTGACACCGATGATCATTCCTTCGTAGACCTCGGTCTGCGGTGTGATGAACAGGGTACCGCGCTCCTGCAGATTCCACAGGGCATAGGTCATGGCTGTTCCGGTCTCGGTGGAGATCATGGCTCCGTTGGTCCGCTGCGGAATCTCACCTTTGTATGGCTCATAGCCGACGATGCGTCGGACCAGCGTTCCTTCACCGCGGGTATCGTTGATGAATTCGTTGCGATAGCCCAGCAGTCCGCGGGTCGGTGCCTGATAGGTGATGCGGGCATAACCGTTCTCTTCTTCCATGTCCACCATGCGCCCCTTTCGCAGGTTGAGCTTGTTGATGACGGTTCCTTCATAGTCGATCGGAACGATGGCGACGACTTCTTCGACCGGCTCGACCTTGACGCCGTTTTCATCTTTGTGCAGGATGACCTCCGGCTTGGAGACCGCCAGCTCATATCCCTCTCTGCGCATGTTTTCGATCAGGACCGAGATATGCAGTTCTCCGCGTCCGCTCACCTTGAAGCAGTCGGCAGATTCGGTCGGTTCCACCTTCAGTCCGACGTTGACCTCCAGTTCGCGCTCCAGGCGTTCCTTCAGGTTGCGGGAAGTGACGTATTTGCCGCTCTGTCCCGCAAACGGGCTCTTGTTGACATGGAAATTCATGCTCAGGGTCGGCTCTTCGATGGCGATGCTCGGCATCGGCAGCACATGGTCTCGGATACAGAGCGTCTCACCGATGGAGATGTCCGCGATACCGGCGACCACGACGATATCACCGCTGTGTGCCTCTTCCACGCTCACACGGGTCAGCCCTTTGTAGACGAAGATCTGCGAGGTCTGTTTGTTTCGCACATTGCCTTTGTCATCACAGACGACGATCGGCTCCTGTGCCTTCAGCGTTCCCTGGAAGACACGTCCGATGCCCAGGCGTCCGATGTATTCGTCATAGGCCAGGGCAGAGACCTGCATCTGCAATGGTTCCTCGTCCAGATCCGGATATGGCTCACAGTGACGCAGGATCGTCTCAAACAGAGGCTCGATGCTGTCGCTTGGCGTATCCATGTCGTACTGGACGATGCCTTCTCTGGCGATGCCATAGAGAATCGGGAAATCCAGCTGTTCGTCGCTGGCATTCAGATCTAGGAACAGCTCATAGACCTCATCGACGACTTCCTGTGCCCGCTGGTCTTTCTTGTCGATCTTGTTGATCAGCAGGATCGGACGCAGTCCGTATTCCAGCGCCTTGCTTAAGACGAAGCGCGTCTGCGGCATCGGCCCTTCGCTGGAATCGACCAGCAGGATGACCGTATCCACCGTCCTGATGATGCGCTCGACCTCACTGGAAAAATCGGCATGGCCGGGCGTATCGACGATGTTGATCTTGACGCCTTTGTGGATGACGGAACAGTTCTTGGAATAGATCGTGATCCCGCGCTCCCGCTCCAGATCATTGCTGTCCATGACACAGTCCACGACCTCCTCATTGGAGCGGAAGACATCGCTCTGACGAAGGAAGGCATCCACCAGGGTGGATTTTCCGGCATCGACATGGGCGATGACGGCTATATTGATAATCTTTTCTTTTTCGCTCATTACTGTTTCACCTCGATTACAAACAGTATATATCATATACCTAAAAGTTGATAAATACAATGAAATTTCATCGTAAACTGTCCAAAGAGGGCACGATCGTTTCCATGTGTGTCACAGGATGGAAAATGGCAGGTGGTGACAAATGTACCTGCAAGAGAGCGGCAGATATGCTATAATCAAACTATATATAGGAATGTTCTATATGTGGAAAAGAGGGAGTTGCTTATGAATTTTATCTTTGTGTCGCCGCAGTTTCCAAAGACGTACTGGAATTTCTGCGACCGGCTGAAACAAAGAGGCGTATGTGTGCTCGGCATCGGTGATACGCCATACGACGAACTGGACGATCACGTAAAGGCATCGCTTGTGGAGTATTACCGTGTGGACAACATGGAAAACTATGAAGAGATGTTTCGTGCGGTCGCCTACTTCTCCTTTCGCTATGGAAAGATCGATTGGATCGAATCCAACAATGAATACTGGCTCGCACAGGACGCCCGGTTGCGCAGCGATTTTCATATCACGACCGGGTATCAGAGCGAGGAGGTCTGGGAGATCCGCAGCAAATCACGGATGAAGAAATACTATGCCCAGGCGGGGATCCCCACGGCGCGCTGGCATATGGTGACGACGCAAGCAGAGGGGGAAGCCTTTATCGAGAAAGTCGGCTATCCGGTGATCGTCAAACCGGATACCGGGGTCGGGGCTGCCCGGACCTACCGGATCTCGGATGCGCAGGAGCTTTCCGCATTCTATGCACACCAACCTTCCATTCCATACATCATGGAAGAGTTCATCCCGGGCGTCATCATTTCCTATGACGGGATCATGAACGCCAGAAAAGAGATTCTCTTTGACACCTCGCACATCTTTCCGACACCGATCATGGACATCGTCAATACCCAGGACCATCTCGTGTATTACAGCGCCAAGCAGATCGATTCAAAGCTGAAGGAACTGGGCCAGCGGGCGGTAGAGGCGTTTCCGGGCGGCAGCCGGTTCTTTCATTTTGAGTTTTTCCAACTGCTGGAGGACAAGGAAGGAATCGGCAAAAAAGGGGATTATGTCGGGCTGGAGGTCAACATGCGTCCGCCAGGGGGTTATACGACAGATATGATGAATTTTGCCAACAACGCCGATATCTATTCGATCTGGGCCGATATGATCACAACGGATGCGACGGATTTCACACTGCCTGCTCAGCGGCCATATGTGTGCATCTTCGCTTCCCGTCGCGATCAGCGAAACTATGTGCATACGCACGAAGAGATCCTGGAGCGCTACGGGGCGCACATCGTCATGGAAGAACGCATGCCGCAGGCGCTTTCCGATGCGATGGGCAATCAGATGTATACAGCAAACTTTGCGCAGGAGGCGGATGCGTTTGCCTTCGCGGCATTCGTTCATGAAAGGAAAGGGGAAGACCATGAAGGAACAGCATAACAGACATTACAGCCGTCATCTGCAGCGGGAGATGGAGATGAGCATATACGGCCATGCCGGAAAGCCTTGCCTTGTTTTTCCGCCGCAGGATGGCAAGCACGGGGACTGGAAAGCATTCGGCATGATCGATGCGATGGCGGATTATATCAACGATGGGCGGATCCAGGTATTCTGCTGTGATTCCATCGATGAGGAGACCTGGTCGAACCAGTACGGAGATCCGCGGCAACGCATCGAACGTCAGGAGGCCTATTTCAACTATATCTGCGAGGAACTGGTCGACCGGATCCTGGACATCAACGAAGCGGACTGCGGTTTACGGGCCGGCAAACTGATGACCACCGGAGCGAGCATGGGCGGCTATCACGCGGTCAACTGTATGATGCGCCGGCCGGATCTCTTCGACAAGGTGCTTTCATTGAGCGGCCTGTTTCAGAGCGACTATTTCTTCCATGATTATCACGATGATCTGACGTATGCGAATTCACCGCTGAATTTCCTGCAGAACATGCCGCTGGATCACCCATACATCCGCATGTACAATGAGAGCGAGATCATCCTGTGCTGCGGCCAGGGAGCCTGGGAGGAACAGATGATCGATCATATGCATCGCATGCAGGATGTGTTTGCGCGCAAGGGCATTGAGGCCTGGATCGATTTCTGGGGCTATGATGTCAATCATGACTGGCCGTGGTGGCGGCGCCAGATCGTCTATTTTCTGCAGTTTCTGGTGTGAGGAACATCTTGCAACAGAGAGAAAAAACGGAACCAGACAGTTTCTGCCTCGTTCCGTTTTTTTCACGAACCGTCATAAACGAACAAAAGCAGCGAGGGGAGCGCTGCTTTTGTCCAACATTATACTTAGTTAAAAAGAAAGGGAAAATTGATTATGAAGAATCGAGCTCTCTTTCAAGCTCACTTATAGTATAGGCGAAAGCACACGTTGAATTATCACAGATTCGTGTTAAATTGTGTGAGGAAATGATAAAGAATGGCAGAAGATGTGAAAATTATGTAAAACCAGAGAAATGCAGGGAATTTTCATAAAATTTGCAAAAGTTTTGTAATTATTTTCATTTTTTGGGGCAAACCGATGTCATTTTCAGATGTTTTGTGGCATAATGTAGAAAACGACGAGGAGGAATGGCAGATGGTATGTCAATATCGATGGATTCAGTCTCATGAATCGGGTACGTTCCTGTTCTGTGCGCGATGTTGGCATCGGAGGTGATCGGGCAAAGGATAAAGGAGGAAGAAGATGAAAACGATCGAACTGATAGGAAATACACCGATGATCCAGATCGGTGAAAGCAATGTATATGTCAAGCTGGAGAAATACAATCCCGGCGGCAGCGTAAAGGATCGGGCCGTCTATGCGATGCTCAAGGGGGCGATGGAACGCGGCGAGATCACGAAGGAACATACGCTGATCGAAGCGACCAGCGGCAATACCGGGATCGCGCTGGCGATGCTGGGAGCGATCCTGAAGCTGAAGGTCATCATCGTCATGCCGGAAACGATGAGCGTGGAACGACGCCGTCTGGTGCAGGCATATGGAGCACAGCTGGTGCTCAGTGACGGTGCCAAAGGCATGCAGGGGGCCATGGACCAGATGGCGGCGCTCATGGCAGAGAATCCGCAGTATGTAAGCCTGGGGCAGTTTGAAAACCCGGACAATGCGCGGGCACATTATGAGACGACCGGTGTGGAGATCCTGCAGCAGCAGCCTTCCGTCGGCGTGTTCGTGGCCGGTGTCGGTACCGGGGGAACCTTCAGCGGTGTGAGCCGGCGGCTGAAGGAGACAAATGCGGACATCCTCTGCGTGGCGGTGGAGCCGGCAAACAGCGCTCTGCTGAGCGGTCGGGAAGCCGGTGCACATAAGATCCAGGGAATCGGCGCCAACTTCATACCGAAGAATTTCGATCCGGAGCTCTGCGATGATATTGCGACGGTCAGCGATGAAGAAGCGATCCGCGAGATGATCGCGTTTGGCAGGGAGACCGGCATCCTGGTCGGGATTAGTTCCGGCGCAAACATTGCGGTCGCCAGACGGTATGCCCGGTATTATCCGGATCGGACCATCGTGACGATCGCTCCGGACGGCGCGGATAAGTATCTGTCTCTGGTGGAGTTTGACTGATGGCGTTCTTTCGCAATGCAGCCCATAACATCCGCCGGACGATGGAAAATGATCCGGCTGCGCATTCGCGCATCGAAGTATTGTTGCTGTATCCGCACATCAAGGCGATCGGCATCCACCGGATCGCGCATGCGTGCTATCGGATGCACCTGTTCTTTCTGGCCCGCCTGATATCGAATATCGCGCGGTTCTGGACGGGGATCGAGATCCATCCGGGTGCAAAGATCGGCAGAGGCTTTCTGATCGATCATGGCATGGGGGTCGTCATCGGCGAAACCGCAGAGATCGGTGATGACTGCCAGATCTATCATGGGGTCACGCTGGGCGGCCGGGGAACGGCGCACACCAAACGGCATCCGACGCTGGAAGACGGCGTCATGATCGGCGCCGGAGCAAAATGCCTGGGAAACATCACCATCGGCAAAGGAGCCAAGATCGGTGCCAATGCGGTCGTGCTGCAGGATGTCCCGCCGTATGCAACAGCGGTCGGTATCCCGGCGCGGATCATCACCGCACAGGAAAAAGAGGAAAAACAGAGACAGGATTAAGTCGAGGCATCCCGCCTCGACATTTCTTTGTCGTCGCGATGGGGGACGGTTGAGTTTTCAGCGGATAATATGATATGATGTAGGCAATATGGAAGCATGGAGGGGTTATATGTGGAAATATGAGTGCAAGCGTCATCTGCTGTATCTGCTGATCTCAGCGGCAGCGGGTGCCGTATTGTTTGGAATTACGATAGATGACAGCTTTATCAAGGAGATCACCAGTCTGTATGACTGGATGCCGATCGAGGCGGCCAGACAGGCGTATGAGCTTCGCTGGGCGGTCGGCGGACTGGTCGGTGCGGCACTGGTCAACGGCCTTTTGCTGGCGCGTTACTTGATCAGCTATTTCAACATCAGCCCGATGGTCGTGCTGCTGGTCATCCTTCTGGCAAGCTCTGTTTTCCAGTTTCTGATGATCGCCGGTCTCCTGCTGCTGATACCTACGGTGCTCGTCTGCCTGTATGGTATGCTGACGGTGCGCAGCAGTGCAGCGAAGAATTTCCGTTCTTTGCCCAGCGGTGACGGCAATGAGGTCGAACGGATCTATCGCCTGCATCATCCGTTCAAGGAGGATGTTGCTTCTCTGGCCACCAAATGTCGCAAAGAGAGCGATCGCTGGACCCTCATTTATTTTCTGGGCCTGATCGCTTTGATGTGTCTGCTGCTGATCATACCGAGTTTTGCATTGATGATGCTGATCGTCATGGGCTATGCGTTGCTGTCGGTCTATGTGTTCCGTCTGCGTGCGCAAAGCGTGATGCCGATCAATTCGCTTCTGTTCGATCAGTGTGATCCGCTGGCCTGTGCCAGTGCGATCCTCTGCTTTTCCCGGCGGGGAAAACGGCTGAATCTGAAGATGCACCTGCTGTTTGCCCAGTGCATGCTGTGTCTGGATGATCCACAGCTGGCCATGGATGCGCTGGTGCTCATGCGGCGGAATCGTTCCAACAGCTCGATGGAACTGAATTATCAGACGCTGATGGCGGAGGCAAACTATCAGCTGGGCGATCAGAGCGCACTGGAACGCAACCTGGAGGCGGTCCGCTCTACGCGGGTGAACATCGGTGCGGCCGGCAATCTCATGCTGCAGGAAACGATTGCGGCCATTCAGAACAAGCTGTACCTGATGAATGAGCACTTCGATCAGTGCGAGGCATATTACAAACAGGTGCTGCCGCAGCTCAAACTGCGTCTGCAGCTGGTGAATGCCCATTACTATCTGGGGATGATCGCTTTCGTGCGCAAGGATTTCTTCGATGCCAAGGATCATTTCCGCTTTGTTGCCGAGAATGCCAATACGACGAGCTACCGTCCCAAGGCAGAGAAATATCTGGCGATGATCGAGCGCCTGGAGCCAAAAGAAGAAGAGGAAGAATAAAATGGGCGGCAGCCTCTGATATGATCCCACTAAAGCAGACACACGAAATAAATATACGTGGTTCTGCGGAGGTGGGATTTTTCTATGGGAAGAAAGACAAAGCTGTCTGCTGAAATAAAAGTAGAAATTTGTGAACGATAGTTGAATGGTGAGTCAAGCAGCGCCCTTTTTCACAGGCAGGAAATGGATCAAAAACACCCGGAAAAAGCTGGGCCATCGATGAGAAACAGCAGGTCTGATGGGCACTGCTGCTTTTTTGTGGATCAAGATGTGGCCCTGCGCACGGATCATCGGCGGAAGAATGAGACAGCGCAAAGAAAAAGCAGGACAGCAATGGCTGTCCCACAAGGCCGAAACATATGGACAGGTGTGTGAAAAAGGGCATGCATCAGCGATGATAGCGCAGGTAATAGAGAAAGAAGCCCATGCTGATGGAATAGCTGATCTCGGTGAAGGACGTCACGCCGCCGTGGGTCGCAAAGCTGTACAGACTGACAAAGCAAAGCAGCAGATAAACAAACAGAAAAGGGCGCAGCTGCTGGTATCCGCAGCTGACACCAGCGAATAAGAAGCAGAAGACCAGCAGGGCATAACCACCGCTGGAAAACATGGCGACCCGTACATGCCATTTGCTGATCGTAAACCATCCCTGTGGATCGTAGGGCAGAAGAACAGAGAGGATCATGCCGCAACAGCAGATTCGGATGATCCATGCGGTCGCTGCCGGCATGCAGGGATAGTGCTTCAGACAGGCATTGGTCATTGACCAGAAATACAGCGCATTGATCGTCCCCCACAGGAACAGATAGAGGGGATGGTGCAGTTCATTGCCGATGTAGGTCTGGTTGTTGACAAAGATGTCCGTATAGGTGATCGCCCAGAGGTCGATGATGGGAAGAAACAGGAAAGCGATGCAGGCATGCAGTCGCTTTTTTCTTTTTTCACTTGTATTCATCGGTTTGGATTATAGCACATCCGATGAATTTTGAAAATGCTTAGGGAAGAGGGAGGGAGGTGACGTATAGACAGGGTGCAGGGGGAAGGAGGTGTACAGATGCTTCAGGGACTGGAAGAGATCCGGGAACAGGATGGTTTCCTTCATGTGCGTCTGCGTCGGGAAGAAGATTTTGACCCGTACATCTATGAGCAGATCCGCGTGGATGAAGAATGTCTGCAGCCGCTGCAGCAGCAGAAACATACGTTTCGCTATGAGCTGGGAGGGCTGTTGTCGCTGTCCTGTTTTTTGGAGCAGTATCGCTTTGAACGGGCGGAAGGCTATTGTTTTCTGATCCAGCTGCTGGAACACATCGTTCGGGTCAATCGCAACAAACCGGTGGTGATGGATGTCCGTTACATCTATCTGCCGCCGCAGGGGAATTTCTTTCGCTTTCTGTGCGTCCCGCTCAATGTGGAACACTGGTATCTGCAGAAAGAAGAGTGTCGGGAATTTGCGCAGTATCTTGCCGGTCATTTTCAGACACAGGAGGCATATGAGATCATCGGGTTTCTGGTCCGCAGCGTGCATGGACCGGAGTTTTCGCTGACGGCGCTGCTGCAGGGAGTCCTCATCCTGCGTGAGCTTTATACGCCCAAGCAGTCGTTCTGGCAGCGGCTTCGCACGAAAAGTCAGAAGCAGACGTTTGCGGCCCGCATCGAAGTGCTCTCCAGAACGGATGCCCTGGCACATGTGGAGGAACCTTCACAGACAAAGCCTCCTGCGATCAACCTGGAAAAGACCAGTGTTCTGGGAATGCCGGTGCAGAAGAAAGCCTGTCTGCAGTCGGATACACAGACGTTCTGGCTGCAGGGGACCAGTATGGAGATCGGCCGTGAGCAGGATTGTGAGATCTGTCTGGACAGTGCGCAGGTCTCCAAACGTCATCTGCGCCTGCGCTGTGAACAAGGGCGATGGTATGCCCGTGATCTACGCTCCCGCAATGGCAGCACGCTCAACGGCAAACGGATGCAGCGAGAGATGCGCCTGCGGGAGGGAATGGTCCTGATGATCGCAGACCGTCGCTTTGTCTTTCATGAGGCGAGCGGATGAAAAAGGAGCTGTGTCTGTTTCTGCAGGACTGGATGATCACGGCCTGTGCCTCCTGTCGATCGACGCTGACGCTGTATCATCCCGAGGATCATCGGGTCCTGCTGGAACTGGAACCGACAATGGAGGACTGGGAGGTCTATGACGCACAAGGCCGGGCGCTTGGTCGGGTGGGCAAGGGTCTGCAGGGACAGATCGATGCGAGATCGTTTTGTCTGCTGCAACGGGATGTGGAGGTGCAGGAGCGGTTTTTCTATGCATGGCAGGCCATGACGATCGGACGTGGGGCCACATGTACGGTCACGCTGTCAGATCCATATGTTTCGCAGATGCACTGCGCGATCCTTTTGCATGAGAGCGAACTGGAGCTCATCGATGCGGACAGTACGAACGGGACGTATGTCAACGGCCGCCGCATGCACCGCTGTCTGCTGCAGCCGGGCGACGTCATCGCCATCAGCAGCTTTCGTTTGATGATCGGCAGTGATTTTCTGGTCAGCACCCGGTCGTTGCCACTGTCGCCGATCGAAGTGAATGAGCGGCTGCGGCCGTGCAGAAAGGAAACGAAGGCGCTGGTATGGCTGCAGCCGTTTGCGGAACAGATCGAAGCGAAACCGCCGCTTCCGCCTGCATTGCCACCGCCTCCGTCCATGCCCTTTCTGTTGCAGGTAGGGCCGGGGCTGACGATGGCGATGTGTTCCCTGCTCGCCTCGCAGCAGACCAATTACTGGCTGCAGGCCGGGATCATGGCCGCAATGGTGCTGTGGCCGTTCACAAATGCTCTGTATCAGCGCCTGCACTGGCATCGTTCCCGCCGGCGCATACGGTCGGCGTATGCGGAAAAACTGGAAGAATGGCAGCAGTGTCAGCACCGGCAGTTCATTCGACAGATGCAGCTGCGAAAGGAATGGCAGAAGCAGCTGACGGACACGGCTTCGCTGTTGCGCGGAGGCGGCCCGTATCTGTATCTGGGGGAAGAGCTGCGCAGCCTCTTTGTCTGTGCAGCGCAGGCAGAGGTGGAAGATACGTACTGTCGCCAGCTGTATCAGCAGGCGCTGGAGGACTGCTGTCGGCCGGCTTCGATGGCCGCCCTGTATCGTCTCCCCGCTCTGGTCTGGGTCATCGGGAAACAGCGGGTCTGCTTTGCGCTGTTTCTGCTCATGCAGCTGCTGAAGCAGATGGAGGATGCGGTCGTCCATGTGCTGGGGTTTTCCGATCTGCAGATCTTTGGCCGCCTGCGTTTTCTTCGCTGCTTCAGCAGCCACTCTTTACTGGAAACACGGGAAGATGCACAAGACCGCATGCACATCCTGCTCTGTGAGGAAAGTGCCTATCGCTCACAGCTGGTCAGAGAAGGGGATGTCTGCATCGTCGTTTCGACGGATGAGCGTCGCATGGATCTGCGCGGCCTTCTGGTGGATCTGGAACGACAACGCTGCTGGAAGGATGGCTGGCAGACACTGACTCTGGCCGGCAGCTCCCTGGCCGAATGGGAGGCCTTCTGTGTATTCATGGAGAGCGATGCCTGCGTGAGCGCGCCGCGTGCCAGCGATTTTCTGTCGCTGTATTCCTGCAGCAGCGTGGAGAAGCTGCCGATCCTGGAACAATGGGCAAAGCGCAAAGAACATACGCTGGCCGCAGTGCTGGGATGGGAGGAAGATGGAGAGCGGATCACGCTGGATGCGCATGAAAAAGGAGACGGTCCCCATGGAATCGTTGCCGGCATGACAGGGTCTGGCAAAAGTGAACTGCTGCTGACCTACATCCTGTCGCTGGCCGTATCTTATCCGCCTGAGCAGGTGAGCTTCTTTCTCATCGATTACAAAGGCGGTGCGATGGCGAAGGCGTTTCGTGATCTTCCCCACATCTGCGGTGTCATGACGAATCTGGAAGAGGCATCTTTGCAGCGCGTGCGCATCTCTCTTGCGCAGGAGCTGCGCCTGCGTCAGCAGTTGTTTCAGGAGCAGATGCAGCGGCACAACGTATCGTCGATGAGCCTGGAGGAATATGCACGCTGCCGTCAGGACAGCGATCTGCCGCTGGGACATCTGTTTCTGATCGTTGATGAGTTTGCACAGCTGCGTCAGGAGCATGGCGAATTTCTGGCCGACCTGCAGCGCATTGCCCGCATCGGACGCAGTCTGGGCATCCATCTGCTGCTGTGCACACAAAAACCGGCAGGGGTCATCGATGACCAGATCTGGAGCAATGCTCGCTTTCATCTCTGTCTGCGGGTACAGGATGAAAATGACAGCAGGGAGATGCTGCACCGAAACGACGCCGCTCATCTGCGGAAAAGCGGAGAGTTTCTTTTGCAGGTGGGAAATGATGAACGGTTTGTGCATGGACAGGGTGCCTATGCCAATGCGGATTACTGTCCTTCCCGCTTTTATCGCCCCAATGGCATCCATCACCTGCGGATCCTGGATCCAAAAGGAAAACCGCTGTATCACCACACATGGCAGACGAGACGGTCCGTGCACAAACAGCTGCCGACGATCTGTGCGCACATTCGAAAGTTGGCCGGGAGAGGTCGTATCGCGCGCAGCGTCTGCATGGAAGAGCTGGAAGCTTTCATGGCGCATGCATCGTTTTGCGAACCGTATCAGATCGGCTGGATCGATCAGCCGCAGCGTCAGCGCATCCGCCCGTTTACGATCGAAAAACGTTCTCTGCTCGTGCTCACTCCCTCATCCGCAGATGCCAGACGCTTTCTGATGAATTGCGTGCAGGCGATCGAGCAGGCAGGAGAGCGTACCTGGTATTACATCGGAGAAGGAAGCGCAGGCATCCGGACGGTATCGGATCAGGACCTGCACGAGCTCGCTCTGCTGTTTTATCATCTGGAGCGAGAGGCGAGCGATGCCTGTATCCTCGTGGAATCGACGGGCAGCTTCCATGCACGTCCCCAGCTGTTCTCCCGCCTGTGTCATCTGGAGGTGCGCCATCAGCTGATCCTCTTGTGTGAACAGCCGCTCTACGGTCGCTCGCCTCTGCTGATGACGGCCTGGAACAGGGCCAGCTTTGCGTGGACGGCGGAAGGGGCGCTGCGGGAATGGTTTGATGAACGAGAACTGCCGCTCATGCGGCATCCGGACAGCGGGATCCTGCAAGAGGAGGGGACGTTCCGCTTTCTCTGCGGCACGTCGTTGTCCTCTTGTACGCAACGGCACAACGGGGCGGCAAAGCTGGAGGAGAGTTATGGACAACGCAGTGTCGGTATGGATGAAGAGGGGATGCTGTTTTTCTGGACATCGGGGCAGGTGGTCCTCCTTCTGTATGCCGATCCTGGTGTAAAAAAGCAGATCGGACACCTTCGTCAGCGCTGGGAGAGAGAAGGGATCTGTCTGTACAGCGGTCTTGTTGAAGATGCACGGATGCAGCAGCTGGTGCAGGAGCACCGCTATGACGGTACCCTGTGCTGGATCGGCGCAGGCATGGAGGAACATGGCTATCGCTATGGGTTTCGCAGCAACAGCTGCACAAAGGAGGAGATGGTGGTCCGCATGCAGGGAGAGGAGCACCGCATCCGGTTGTGGAAAGGAGGGAAGGATGAGTGATTCTCTGATGGCAGAGGTGGTGATTCCTTTTGCCGGTCAGCGTTTCGACATGGAGCTTGCCTTATTTGCGGATGTCGAAGTGCTGATCGTCGAGTGTCTGCGCTGGGTGAGCGAGCAGACAGGGCTGCTGCCGGCGACGGGCACACACTTTTTCTGTAACTCCCGCACCAGAGAGATCATCTGCTATGGCACGCGGCTGTGCGATACGGGGATCATCCGCGGGGATCGACTGATCATTTTCTGAAGAAAAGAGAAGGGGGTATCTATGAAGATCCATGTCGATATGAATCAGCTTCTGCAAAATGCCGCCTATATCTCTCAGCAGGCGCAGCAGTATGCAGGCGTGTATGGAAACATCTATCAGCTGCTGGATGAGATGGGAACGATCTGGCAGGGAAAGGATTATGACGCCTTTGCCCAGCAGCTGGTTGCTTTTCGCAAAGACTTTGACCGCATGAAGCAGGTGCTGGAGGATTATGCCGCCTATCTGCGCGAGAGTGCGTCGATCTATCGACGTCTGCAGGAAGAATGCATGACGATGGCCGGCCGCCTGCGCTATTAAAGGAGGGAGAGGGATATGGATGGCGTAAGGATCGTTTCACAGGAAGTGAACGAGATGGCTTCACAGCTGCAGCAGTTCAACGGACAGCTGCGTACCTGCCTGGATGGGATCAGCGCAAAGATGCGTCAGCTGGATCTCAGCTGGGATTCGCCGGCAGGTGCGGCGCTGCAGGCACGGTTTACCGAACTGTTGCCGGTATTTGACCGCTATGAACAGGTCGTCGAGCAGTATGTTTCTTTTCTTCGACAGAGCGTTCAGGCGTATCAGGATGCGGAGAGCCTGCTGCGTCAGCAGGCAGAGAGCGTTGCGGAGTGATCGTTTACAAGACCTGTATGTCTGCCAGCTGCTGCAGGAATGCCGCCATCTCTGTCTGCGGCTGCCGGCGGGCAGTGAGCGCACCGCTCTGGTCTGCTGTGTAGAACAGCTGATCCGTCTGGCGCAGGAGAGAGATGCGGATGTATGTGGATACAGATGACTATGAAGCGCTGAACGCACGGATCTGTCAGGTGCTGCAGCAGTTGCAGGACGCATCCTGTCTGGCTGCCTGTCGCCGCAGAGGGACGCTCGTGGCAAAGCTGTATGAGCTTTCTGCCTATTGTGACCATCGTGTGAGCGCCCTGCAAGAAGGAGAACGTCAGCTGCAGCAGCGTCAGTCTGCGCTGACGGTCGATTACCTGACCCGACATGTAAACAGCTATCTCATCAAGCCGGGTGCCGGCCGGGTACATCGGGTGGGCATGCTGGGGGCCGGGGTCGGAGGATCGTTTCGTTTTGATGCGGTGGAGGCAACGCTGTCTTCCAGCGTTTCGATCCTCTCTGCGACGCTGAACGCACGTGTGGGAGAGGTGGCGCTCAAAGGTCAGGCGCATGCCTCCCTGCTGGATGCGGACGGTGATTTTGACCCGCAGCTCATCGTCTACGCGCAGGCCAGTGCAACGCTGGCACAGGCATCGCTCACCCTGAAGGGCGGAAATTCGCTGCTGGGGGCATCGGTCCGGGCAAGCGGTTCGCTGGGCGTTGCCTATGCAGAGGCAGAAGCGGTCCTTTCCGCACAGGAACAGACGCTGAAGCTGAAAGCCGGGGCGGCGGCCGTGCAGGGAGAAGTGCAGTGTGCCTTTGAACTATTCGGAGCGAAGGTGACGATCACCGGCAGCGGATCGCTGGGCAGCGCACAGGCGGAGCTCACCTATTCACACAAAAACAGAGAGTGGGAGTTTGGCAGCAAGCTGGGCTTTATTGCAGGTCTTGGCTTTCATGTAAAGGTCGAATATTAAGGAGCAGTGTATGAAAGAATACTTACCGTTGGGCAGTGTGGTGACACTGAAAGAAGGAGAAAAGAAACTGATGATCTGCGGCAGGGTGCAGCGGGAGGTCCGCAGCAGGACCGTTTATGATTACTGTGCCTGCCTGTATCCGGAAGGCATGATCGATTCCCGTTCCGTCTATCTGTTCGATCAGGAAGATATCGATCGCATCTATCACATCGGACTGCAGGATCAGGAGGAGTTCGCTTTTCGTCATCAGATGGAGGAAGAGCTGACAAGGCTGCAGCTGTCGTAGAACAAAACGGGCAAAGAGCGTCAGAGGGATCGCTTCTGACACTCTTTGCCCGTGCATGATGAAGGATCGTGCAAACAAAAAGACCGCTTCACAGGAAACGGTCATCCTTCATAAAAGGTCTGCTGATAGGAGCTGTCCTCGATCCGGACATCGGTCAGTTCCGGCAATTCTTCCAGCAGCAGGTCACGGATACCACCATAGAAGGTATCGTCAAGCCCCATGCAGCCGACACAGGCGCCATGAAAGCGCACATAGGCAACGCTTCCCTCCAGACGCTCCAGACTGACATCTCCGCCGTCCCGCTGGATATACGGGCGGATCTTATTCAATACTTTTTCAACCTTGCGTTCGTTCATCGCCAAACCTCCTTACACTGCCATGAGCGGTGCCATCAGAAAGGCAACCAGCAGTCCCAGGATGATGCCGCCGATCGCTTCGACGAACTTGTGTCCCAGGACATCCTTGATCTTTTCATGATAGATCGGATCGGAGAAGTTCACCTTCTGCATCTCTTCGATATCGCTGATCAGCTGTTTGGTCAGCTGTATGTTCTTGCCTGCGTAATAGCGCACGTTGACCGCATCGTAGATGACGATCAGCGCAAAGATGCAGGTGATCGCGAACAGTGCGGAATCAAAGCCTTCCTGCAGGCCGATGGCAGTTGCCAGCGCAATGACGGTGGAACTGTGCGAGCTGGGAAAACCGCCGCAGGAGATCACCTGATGCAGATCCCAGCGGTTGCTGCGAAAATAAAAGATGAACAGCTTGAGCACCTGTGCCGTCACGTTGGCCAGCAAGGCCGCAAACAGCGGGTAGAACGACGGGGAAATAACCATACTATCACCTCGTTATCTGTTTTTTGGATTACGCCCCCCATTATACCACAAAAATGATAAAAGATGTGATATAATATCATCTGAGGTGAGCAGATGCGCTATTCGATCGGAGATGTCGTAGAGGGTGTTGTCACGGGAATCAAACCTTACGGGGCCTTTGTCTCCCTGGACAGCAGTCATAACGGCCTGATTCACATTTCAGAGATCAGTGAACGCTATGTGCGCGACGTTCATACGTTCGTGAGCGTCAATGAGCGGGTGCGGGTGAAGATCCTGGATGTGGATGAGGACGGCATTCATTTTCGTCTGTCGTTGAAGGCGGTCGATCCTGCCAAAAAACGATATCCCCGCTATCGGCATCCGTGTGCGCCCTATCCCGATCAGGTGATCGGATTTCATTCGCTTGCCGAAAAGCTCGACGAGTGGATCGATGAAGCGTATAACAGGAGGAACAACTATGATTAAGCTTGAAACAAAGCATGCGTTTCTAAAGGAGAACGTCAAGGACTATCAGGAGAGCGTCGATCGTCTGCACCAGCAGCTGATGAACAAGGAATGCCTGGGCAATGATTATGTCGGCTGGGTAGAATGGCCGAATACCTATGATCAGGAAGAGTTCGCTCGCATCAAACAGACCGCTGCCAGAATGCGTGAGATGTGCGATGTGTTCGTCGTCTGCGGGATCGGCGGTTCCTATCTGGGGGCCCGTGCAGCCATCGAGATGATCAATGGATTATATGCGAATAAAAAGCCGGAGATCATTTTTATCGGCAATACGTTCTCCAGCACGTATATCGCGCAGGTGATGGAGTACATCAAGGATAAAGAAGTCTGTGTCAATGTGATCTCCAAGTCCGGAACGACGACGGAAACCTCGCTGGCATTCCGCCTGCTGAAACAGTTCATGGATGAGAAATATAAGGAACAGGCAAAAGAGCGCATCGTCGCCACGACCGATAAAGCACGCGGTGTCCTCAAAGCGGTTGCCGATCAGGAAGGCTATGAGACCTTTGTCATTCCGGATGACATCGGTGGCCGTTATTCGGTGATCACACCGGTCGGACTGTTGCCGATCGCCGTTGCCGGCATCGACATCGATGCGATCATGAGCGGACTGAAAAAAGCGTATGAAGATCTGGCCGACAGCGACCTGGATCACAATGCTGCCTATGCCTATGCCGTATGCCGCCGCATTCTTCAGAACCAGGGATACGATGTGGAAATGCTGGTCAGCTACGAACTGCAGATGAGCATGATCGCCGAGTGGTGGAAACAGCTGTTTGGCGAGAGCGAGGGCAAGGAAGGCAAGGGCATCCTGCCGGATTCTGCTACGTTCTCCACCGATCTGCATTCACTGGGACAGTTCGTTCAGGAAGGAAAGAAGGTATTGTTTGAAACGGTCCTGATGATCGATCGGCCGACGCTGGACATCACGTTCCCATCCGATGTGCAGAACCTGGATCAGATGAATTATCTGAGCGGGAAGTCGGTCGACTGGGTCAACAAGATGGCGGCACAGGGTACCCTGGAAGCACATGTCAATACCGGCGGTGTGCCAAACCTGATCCTGACGCTGAAGGATATGAGCGCAGAGAGCTTCGGCTATATGTGCTACTTCTTCTTCCGTGCATGTGCGATGACCGTACTGTTGCTGGATGTCAATCCTTTCAATCAGCCGGGCGTCGAGGTCTACAAGAAAAACATGTTCCGTCTGCTGGGAAAGAACTGACGGAAGATCCTGAACCAAAACGGGCGTATGCCCGTTTTTTCTTGTACAGCGGATCATTTGGACATCGAACATATGCAGTGTGGAGCAAAAGAGAAACCGGCCGATCCTTCGTTTTTGTCTGTGAAACGGCAGAAAAAGAAAAAAACAGGCAATCAAATCAAATGCCCGTTCATATACTGAAGTGTGCAATAGGCGAATATGCCGGGGACAAGGAGGATCTGTATGAGGAGATTTTGGAATACGCATGTCGTATCATTGTTGCAGACATGCACATCATCCATGACGGCCGGATTTCGGTTGACTGTTCATAAAGATGACAGTTTTCACATAGAAGACGGACAGGAGATCATGGCCCGCATTGCGATGGGCAGCGGCGGATACATGGATCGCACGCTGGTCTTTACCGACAACACGGCACAGATCGATCTGGAAGGACTGCCGCTGGACTGGTATACGCTCGCTTTGATCGATCAGCAGGAACAGCCGATCGACAGCGAAGGACAATGTTTCATTCGCGGCTGCGTCGACCATGCCTGCAGCGATGGGGATCAGCTGCGGTTTCAGCTGACGGATGCGACGCCGTGGAAGGAAGTGACCATGACGATCTTCGGCGCCGTCAGCGAGCTTCACATGCATGTGCTGGAAACGGGGGCACAGGGACAGCAGATGCCGGGCGGCGATGCGATCTATCAGTATGAACTGACCAGCGGGGAATACGTACAGTGGGTCGAGCTCAACGCCTGTAACCAGTATGAGGCGCTGCTGACGCTGCCAAGGGGAACCTATACGATGCAGCCGGCCCGCGAGGGGGCGCGGAGGATCTTTGATGATGCGGCGATGGAGGAGACGTTCACACTGAGCGATACCTCCCATTCACTGACGGTCATCGAACCCAGAGAACCATGGGCATCTTTGCGTATCCGAGTGTTCGTCATGGAAGACGACTGTGTGCTGACCACGCCGAGCGACTGTTATTTTCCGATCGAAGTGAGCGGAAACGGTCTGGTCCAGACGCTCAACCTCAATGAGATGAATGATTTTTCCGCCGTGCTCTATGACCTGAGCGAAGGAACATATACCGTGCGCGCACATACGGCAGAAAACTATACGACCCTCTATGAGGTGGATGGGGAAGTGCAGGACAGCGGTGTCGTCGAGATCCTGGAGAATACGTCCCACAGCGTGGATATCCTCTATCAGAACGATGCGTCGCGGCAGCGCCGTTCGCTGCGTGTCCGCAAGCGGATCCGAAAAGAGGGCGGATGCCTGATGATGCCGGGGGAGGGAGATCAGTTTGTCCTGACGATCAGCGGCTGCGGCAGCTGTCACTCCTTCTATCTTTCAAAGGACAATCAGTTCTGTGTGGAACTTGCTGATCTGTGTCCCGGCTGCTATCAGATTGAGGAGTCCGATGCGGAAGGCTACGTGAGCAGCCTGCAGCATGCGGATGGAGAGCGGATCCTGGATGGCTGTGTGACGATCAGCGAATGGGAGGGAGCTGATGTCATCCTCATCAATGAAGCGAAGAACAGCGGCAAGCTGCAGATCTGCAAATATGAGGAGGATGCCTGTGGCAATCTGACAGCACCTAAGGGAGATGCCTGCTTTGCTGTGCGTCTGCATTCCTTTGCCTACCAGGAGATCCTGATGCTGAAGGCGGAAAATGACTACTGTGTCGCTCTGGAACAGCTGCCAAAAGGCTGTTATGATATCCGGGAGATCGGCGGAGAGCAGGTGCTGTACAGTGTCGATCAGGGAGAGTGGCGGACGACGGCCCGCATCACCATCGATGATTCCCGTCTGCATGAGATCCGCATCCTCAATCTGCGCCAGGAGCGGACCGGCAGCGTGCGGATCGAGAAATGGATGGAAAACGAACACTGCATGCTGCTGCATCCGCAGTGTACCGACAGCTTTGAGGTGTGCGTGAGCGGGAACGGCATCCGCCAGCAGCTGACGCTCTGCGCTCAGAACCAGTGGTGCGCATACGTGGATGAGCTTCCCTATGGTGAATATCTCGTCGAGGAGCTGTATGGCGGCGATGAACGTTATCTGGTGAACGGGGAACCACAAAGCCCGGCGCGTGTGACCATCCAGCGGGAGCTGCAGGAAGTGAAGATCATCAATCCGCTGCCGCGTTTTACGACCCTTCGCCTCTCTGTGCGCATGGTCAATTGTGATCATCAGCAGGTGGCACCGGATGAAGATTTTGCGGCAGAGGTGCTCATCGAAGGAGAGGACTTCTGCAAGGAAGTTACGCTGCAGCGGTCCAATCGCTGGCAGGCGATCATCACCGGCATCCATGCTTGCGGTGTACGGGTGCTCCAGAAGGATACGATGGGCTACCATGTCCTGTATCAGGTGGACGGACAGCTGTGTGCGAGCGCATGGATCACGGCGGATGGCCAGACCCATGATGTCGTGCTGGTCAATCAGTATCGCTGTCTGAACGGTGTGCTGAGCGTGGAGAAAAAAGTGATGGACGGCGGCGGATGCCTGCACGTTCCGGCGCCTTCGCAGCGCTATTCGATGGTGCTGTGCGGCAATGGTCTGGAGGTTCCGTTTGCCCTGCATGCGCAAAACGGTTTCAGCGTCTGCTTTGACGACCTTCCAAAAGGAATCTATGAAATAAAGGAGGTCGGCGATACGCCATGCGGCTGGTGTCGTAACGGCGAGCCGCAGGAAGACGGATGTGTTCAGCTGGGCAGTCAGGATGTCCATCTGGAAGTGATCGATGCCATGGCGGAAGGGGCCGCTCTGCATATCGCGTATCGAGAAGCGGAAGGGTGCGAGGAGCAGGAACTGCGCTTTGCCATCATCGGCGCGGATATTCACAAAGTGCTGTCGCTTCATGCACAGGACAGCATCGTGATCGATGATCTGCCCGCCGGCACCTATGAGATCGTGCCGGCTGCTGGGGTGACGATCCTGTTTGAGATCAACGGCTGCATGTATGAAAGGGGAACGGTCGTCATCGACCGGCAGGATGTGTTTGTCGTGCTTGTCGCGCAGTGTGTCACCAATGCGCTGACCCTGCGCTGGATGCAGAAGGATGCGCCGGCCGGCAGGACGCTGAATACGCACGGCTGTGCAGTGATCGAGGTGGAGAGCGCTGCCGGTGTGCAGGAAGTGCGCTTGCAGGAAGCACAGGATCATACACATACGCTCTACGATCTGCCTTGCGGTGATGTCTGCATTCGTGATCGAAATGATCCGCAGGCGGTGGTCGTCGTCAACAACGAACGGACATCCGACGGTTGTTTCTGCATTCATGCCGGCAGTTATGAGGCGAAGATCTTCGCTTCGATGCCGGTCAGGACCCGGATGGCGATCAACGGCAGCTGCCATCGAGAAAACGGATACCATGAGTGTGTCGATCAGCGGATGCGGCTGTGCCTGCGCGGAGAAGGACAGGAGGAGACGTTCGTCCTGGATGCCGGCAATGACTGGAGCGTCGTGCTGGAAGATCTGCCGCAAGGTCATTATGTCCTGACCGCCCTCGATCAGACGATCTGTTTCTATGCGAATGCGGTGCAGAGCTATAATCGGATCGAGCTGGAGCTGAAGGAATCTTTGCTGAACGTGCAGGCCGTGCTGGAAGAACGTGCCTCCCAACCGTGTGTCCGCTTCCGTGTGCGTCTGCAGGATGCGGAAGGAAAGGAACAGACACCGGCGGACGGTTCCGTATTCACGGCTCGTGTGATCGGCCATGCGTTCTTTGAAACGCTGGTGTTCAACGATGCCAATTCATTTGCACAGACCCGCAGCGTACCATCCGGCCGCTATGAGATCTTTGCCAGCGGTCCGGCAAATGTCATCTATGACCATACGCTGATCAACGGGAGCGCCCATACGATCGTGCCGTGTGACATCACTGCAGACAGCGAGATCATATTCGTCTTCACCTGTCGCCCGTCTCGAACAGGTGTGCTCTATCTGCAGGGCTTTCGCCGGGATGCGGACTGTGACTGTCTGAAGCCGCCGCTGGCGGAAACGGTATTTACGCTGCAGCTTCGCTCGGCAACAACGACCCAGACGATCCTTCTGACGGCGGAAAACGAGTGGCGGCAGCGGATCGATTCACTGGAAAACGGTGCGTACACGCTGGAGAGCGAAGGATCCGGCCGTCGATCTTATATCGTCGATGGCCACGCATCCGCGACCGCCAGCTTCCAGATGGAAGACGATGCACACAACATCAAGGTCATCGATGAAGGAACGGATACAGAGGGAGCGCTGATCCTGGAAGCCTGGCGCTGGGATGGTGAACACAAGGAAAAACCGCTGTCATCACAGAGCCTGTGGGTCGATGTCGATCATGAGAAGCAACACTGGGAACTGCTGCTCAACGAAGGCAACCACTGGCTGGGCATGATCCGGAGCCTGTCTGCCGGCGTCTATCAGCTGCATGTGGCAGACAAGGGGAATATATGGTATCAGATGGACGGACAGGCTCCTTCCCAGGAAGGACTGGCAGTGGTGAAGGACGGAGAGGTCCATGTCGATATCCTGCTCGCCTGGGGAGAGCAGAAGAAAGGCAGCATCACGCTGGAAAAGCGCATCCGCGGCAACGATGGCGATCAGCTCCCGCAGCAGGGAACGTATGTCTTCGTGCTGAGCCGTCCCGATCTGGAGGAACGCATCGAGCTGAATGCGGAGAACGGCTATCGACAGCGGGTGGAATTTCTGGAACCGGGCAGATATGTGCTGGATGAGCAGGGGGAGGGCGCGGTCACCTATCGGATCGATGGCGGCAGTGAACGGACCCATGCGTGCATCGAGGTAGCGGGGGATCACCACGAGGTGATCGCAATCAACCATGAACAGCCGGCATCCCTCTCCAGTCTGGAGGTGATCGGTGAACAGCTGTCTGCACCGACGACATTCCGGCTGCAGAAGGCCGGTGTGGATCTTGTGATCGAACTGTCGCCAGCCAATGGCTATCATCAGGTGCTGGAAGATATCGCACCGGGACGCTACAGCCTGTCGGCGGTCGAAGGATGTTATCTCTATCAGCTGGACGGGCGTTCCAGGCGACACCACTGTACGATCGTGTTTGCGCAGGATGCGCATACGGTCGTCATCACGCCGTGTACGGATTCCCTGGACATTCCTGCCTTTGCCAGTCGGGAGAAAGATGCGGACGGTGTGATCCGTCTGCGGCTGTGGGAGCGGGATGCGCGCGGAGAACGGCATGTGCCTTTGGGGATGGAACCGGTCGTCATCACATTGGGGGAAGATCTGCAGGTATCGCTGGGAGAGGATACCGGCTATCAGGCGGAAGCGCATGCGCTCGCCTACGGCCGCTATCCGCTGACTGCTTCCAGATCGTGTCTGTTTCAGATCGATGGCGGCAGCGAACAGCGCCACGCCAGTGTGGAACTGCAAAGCAGTGCGATGCGTCAGATCGATGTGATCGTGGAACGGTTCGACGATCGGCCGCAGCAGACGACAAAGCTGATCCTGTAAACGAGGAGCGCGGTACGCGCTCTTTTTTTGTCTTAAAAACAGATACTAAATTGAAAAAAACCGCATAAATACAGTATCTATCAGTAAAATAGCAAAAAGAAAATAAAAAAAATTACAACGAAATTACAACAAATGAAAGAGTCTGATGTAACGACTTATACAAAGAAATAAAGATTTATGGAAGAACGGCGCTTGAAACAGAGCGTCTTTTTCTATGCCGTGAAACAGCATACTATCTCATTTCTGCCTGTTCGTTATCAACGTCTTAGCTCATAGCTTGTCAAGAGCCTGTTGCAGCGCAATGCGTTAGCACTCTTTACAAGCTGTGGGATAAGGCGTAGCTTCTCAATGGTAGAAATCAAATAATGATAACAAATGAATATATTTTAACGAAAGCATTTTACTTTTACAGTAAGGTGCTTTTTTTGTTTATGATACTTTTCTATATCCATAGCAAAGGAGGATTGATAATAAATGGCACAAATTTATGGATATGTACGGGTTTC
>DWYK01000035.1 GCA_019118705.1 Candidatus Merdibacter merdigallinarum
ATAGACAGAAATCTTAATTTAGTTTGATTCTCTCTATTTATTTTTGTCAGCAGGATGCGAACGGTTTCAAGATTGCTCCGTTTTCTGTCCGAGCAGTCTGTGGAATTGCATCCGAAACACCGATTCATTCGCTCATTCATCCCGGTTTCGTGCACACCTGTGGAAAGCGAAACGCTGCATTAAGACAAAATGAAAGAATATGACTTTATATTAAGACTATACGTTGTATTCACTTGAAATCTAAATTTTCTTTTGATCCTTGCGAATCGTGATTTTATCATCTTCGCTCAGATGACCGAGCAGCAAAGAGCTGTGCGGATCATGACGCCGAACATTCTGACCGATCCTGTCCTCATCATAGTTTGCATAGCAGTAAGCACAATAATGGGCACAGGCATTGTAATCACCGATATCGACGGTCGGCAGACAGCCGCACTGCGGACGTACGCCTTTTCCGATCGGCAAAGTAATCGTTTCGCCCAGCCGTCGTTTCAGATCCTCTCTTTCGATGCATGCACCTCTCTCAATGCCATATGCGCTCAGATCGATCTCCTCCGCACACGTCTGCACCTTCACACCATAGCGCCGCGCGATCGCACCGATCCGTGCACCGACCGCGCGCATCTCGATCTCATTCATCGATAAGATGCCGGCCGCAGCCGCATGCTTGCGCGTATTTTTATAGAAATCGACAAAAGAGATGATGTACGTCGATACATAGCCATCCAGTTGGCGGCACAGTGACTCAAACGCTTTTTCATGATAATCGACATCGTAGCGCCTGGTCAGCAAGATCGGATCATAACGAAGGATGATGCGCTCTTTCCCGATCATCTCTGAGAGCTGACGGACCGCCTGCAGGATCCCTTTCTTGTCTCTGACGCCCGGTTCGATATCCGAATGATAACCGGTCAGGGTAACATGAAACAGATAGGGAAACGGAATCTCCTTCAGACGGGGCAGCATCGGACGGGGATCCTTCGTACAAAACAGGATGCAGTCCACCACATCATCGCTCAGACGAATACGAGAGATCTGATGCTCATTGTACGGATTGCGCACATCGACAAAGCCTGCTTCCAGCCGGTGGAAAAACCATTCGCTGTAAAAGGCCGGGATGTCGCAGCGCCCACTGACAAACAAGATCATGTCATTGCCTCCTTTCCCTCCTCAGTATATCACACATCCCCACCAGCGTATCCGTGTGGACGCTCCGCTTTTCCTTCTTCCACAATCTATCACCAACGAAAAAAGATCGTTCCCTGGGCTCTGATGTCCGGGGAACGATTTTTTCCTCCTTCTTATTTTGTGAGCGTGTCCAGAATGTCCTTCATTCGCTTTGCCAGTCCATAGCACTTGTCGACCGGCAGGGAGCAGACCGCTACACGAATGCCTTTATTGACCTTTACCGTATAGATGTGTTCCTTCATCAGCGCTTCGTGGAACGCATCCCGCTGCGCATTGTCTTCCATCTGCAGCGTTACGAAGAATCCTTCCTTATACGGATAATACGCCAGCTGGCAGGCATCGGCCTCTTTGGTAAAGATCGAGCTTCTCTCTCTCAGCAGCTGAACATAAGAGTCCTTTTCTGCCTCATAGGCAGACCGCTCATCGGTGATGACGGAAACAAAGGTCTCCATCGCCGCGTTGTTGACATTGGACCAGATCGCGCGGGCCGCTTTTTCAAAGACGATCTCCACCTCACGCACGCTTTCCTGCTTTTGTGCCATCAGGATCGCCGCTCCACAACGCATGCCATATGCCGTCATCGACTTGGAGATGCTGAAAGCGATGATGACGAAGACATTCTCACTGATCCGGTCAAAGTTGCGGATGTAGTCACGGGCCGCTTCTCCGCGGTATGCGAAATCGATATATGCGATGTCATTGAGCAGGATGACCGGTCCCTGTTTGCTCAGCTCATTCAGCACATCGATGACTGCATTCCACTCATCGTCGCTCAGAGAATAACCGGTCGGGTTATGACAAGGATCGTTGATGATCGCAACGACCTTCTTCTTCTGCTGCATGACTTCCTCGCATACCTGACGGAAAGAAGCAACATTGAAATGGCCGCCCTCAAACAATGAATATGAACGTGTCTTCAGATTGTCCATCGATGCCATCAAGCTGTACGATCCCCAGCAGATCTCCGGCAGGATCAGCGTTTCGCCCTCGTCCAGCATCTCCGATACGGTGATGCTGACGGCGCCGGTACCGCCCGGTGTAGCGATGACGCTGTGTGCCAGTTTGCTGCGATCACCGACCACCCAGTCATAGACGTGTTCCCGATAATTCGGGTTGCCGGTAAAACTGCCGGCATATGCGGCCATGACTTCATTCGGCAGCTGTTTCAATGTGCCGAATACACTGTCGAATGCGACGATCTTTCCGTTTTCATCATAGAGCGAACCGATCGTGGCGTCCACGACCGCATCTTCGCCCAGTTCTTTCTTCGCCTGTTTGGCCTGCGCAACGATGGCGAATACCGTATCCACGATCGGCTGCAGATCCACCTGTTCCTTTACAAATCTCATGCTGTCTCCTCACTTTCTTCCCGATTGTATATGCCGACGACCTTTACCATCGCACATACTTCCTTCATATCCTTTAACAGCTGTGTTGCCTGTTCGCTGTTGATATGCCCAACGACCTCACAGTAAAAATAATAGGCCCATGGCTGATCATGCAGAGAGCGTGACTTGATGCTCTCCAGATTCATCTCATAGCGGGCCATCAGCTCCATCACCTGCATCAGCGCGCCGGTCTCATGCCGGACGGTAAACAGGAGACTGAAACGATTGCCATCTGCCGGCGGTGTTCTGGAGATGATGATGAAACGCGTTGCATTCTGGGCCGATGTATTGATGTTCTTCGCCAGCACCTTCAGACCGTACAGATCCGCCGTCTCGATCGAAGCGATCGCCGCTTTGCTGACATCCTGCTGTTCGGCCACATATTTGGCAGCCAGCGCCGTATTGCCATATGGCACCAGTTCATAGCCACGGCCCTGCAAAAACAGCGAGGACTGTGCCAATCCCTGCGGGTGAGAATAGACCTTACGGACATCCTCCAGGGAAGCACCCTTCACGCCCAGCAGATTCTGGTGGATCTTCAGATCAAACATGCGCGTGATGACGACATCATACTGCAGCAGCAGATCCAGCATATCACCGACCTCTCCGGTATACGAATTTTCAAATGGGATGACCCCATAGGCAATCTCTCCGCTGACGACTGCCTGAAAGACCTCTTCAAACGTCGGATAGTTGCGCAGCTGCGCCTGATCGAACGCCTTCATGGCCGCGATGTGGGAGAATGCACCTTTGGCTCCGCCATATCCGACCACATGTTCATTCAGCACCCGTTTCTGATACTGGCGGCTGATCGCCATGACTTCTTCGATGAACTGACGATAGCTTGCAGCATAGCGCGGATCCCTGATCCGTTTCTGATTGCGCTCGATCACCGCCTGTTCCCGTGTGGGATCCAGCACCTGCATCTGGTGTTCCTTCTTATATTGAATGACATCTTCGACCGTACGCATCCGTTCTTCGAACAGATCGGCCATCTGTGCATCGATCGCATTGATCTTTTCTCTCGCTTCCTGTAACGTGTTCATGTTATCACCGTTTCTATTATACACGAATTCTGCACGATTCCGAACGTTTTCTTACCGTTTCTCCGCATACGGGCATCTGATTGTAACAAAGTATTTCAATTTTCTGAAATTATTTTTCACAAATTGTTGCATTCTTTCTTTCGTTATATTATGATTATCGTAACGGAGTG
>DWYK01000036.1 GCA_019118705.1 Candidatus Merdibacter merdigallinarum
TCAGAAATCTTGTCAATCTGGGTGTGGGTGTTTCCAGCACGGAAGATTACCTGTCTGTGCTGAATTCCAATCGTTATGTTCGGTCCTTCGTTGATAGCCCGGAACATCTTGTCAGATTTCTCTCATACCCCTATGAAGGGACGTTTGATTTTGATGAGCTTTTGTGGCAGACGATTGATGAGCACATAGAAAAGCACTTCAGCTCCGGCGTTTCAGATGCCGATTGCAGGGATTTTCTTGTCGCCCTGGCTGTGGGCGTTGCAGAAAACAGGAACGGAGCCTGTATTTCTCACCGCAGCAGTGCTGACTACCGGAACATTCCGCAAAACATTGTGGCAAAAGGCAATCCTTCCTCTCTTTTCAGAGGAATCAGCCATCCTGATGTCGTCTGGCAGCACATCATGGATCATATGATTCTGGTTTGTCCGAACAGCGGGATCAGCAGCTATTCGTTTGTGAATCCCATGTTTTACTGCAGCCTGGTGGCGGATCATTATATGCAACTTATGGGAACACATCCGGCGCCCAACTGGCTGGATCGATTCAATCGTTTATCGGCTGAAGATTTTTCCAGTATTGTTGTAATGCTTCTCAACCGCCTTTGCAGGATTACCCCGGAGAGCGCCGGCGCGCCTGAGGAAGTGTCGTCCTATGATTTCCTGCTCCTGCTGCAGTCCATTGTCGGTTATGTGGTAAGCCGAACGGAATCCACGGAATTGTTTTACTGCCTGTTGGCCTTACAGGATATTTTATCCAGCGAGCGAATTAAAAAGACCCTGCCAAAAAGTATGTGGACGATGCTGGAGCAGGTGTATGCAACCGGTTATGGCCATTTTGTGGCATTGTCGGATGACTCGGTTAAACGTTCCCGGCTGGCAGAGCCTTGCAGCATTGGCGAATAGCGGACGGTAGCGTTCCAAAAAACAGAGCAACAGCGCAAAAAGCGTCTAAAACAGGACTTCCTGTTTTAGACGCTATATTAAAATAGGGGGATAGATCCGAGCGGCGGCTCGGCCGGGTCAGATTCAGTGAGCCATTGAAACTGGCCAAAGCGCACTGTTACCGCATGAAGGATTGCGCTGCCTTCAATGTGGGAGAAAATCAAATGGCGTGAATCGCGTTTCTTTCGGGATGCGGCCCCGTACAGGAGTTTCTGAGAATAGAGGAGGCGAATCAATCATGGCAGTTCCGTATTCCAGCGGTTTGCAGCAGTTGGAGAATTCGATTGTTGCAGTAAAGGACTTTATTTCAAAATCCTACCTGAATGCTTTTCCCAATATCAGTACCGAGGTTCTGGCAGTGAATGAACCGGACAAGGCAAAAATCGGTATTCGTTTGCTGCGAATCCGCCAGATTACAATTAGCGATGAACTGATTGAGTCCAGATTGACCAGTATCTATCAGACGATCAATCAACTCGTAAACAGCTGTTTCCTGTTGATTCAGGGCACAGCGGAGGGAATTTCTCTTTATGTGGGGATTCATTCCAATGCTCCGGGTACTGCTGAAAAAGCATTGATCCAGACACTTACCGGAAATTTCCCCGGAATTATTGTGGAGTCTCTGAATGCAAGCCGAATTGAAACGGTTATGGAACGGATGAAATCCGGCAATGTATCCGGACTTAAAACAGTGGCTGCTGTTTCGGTTGTTCCTTCTCCGCGGGAGGACCAGGGGGAGTCTGCCAGTGTTCAGGGAATTGAAAAATTCATGGATACCATGCAGGGCAAGGAATTTACTGCCATGATTTTGGCAACACCATATTCCGAAGCCGCCGTCAATCAACGGATTCTGGCACTGGAGTCTATTTACACAACGCTTTCTGCAATGGAAAAAACGGTTTTGCAGCATACCAGCGGGAACTCTTATGCGTTGACTGACACTACGGCGAAGACTGTTTCCAATGCAATCAGTACCAGTATGAATCAGGCGTTTTCCGTTGGCGGAAGCCAAACCCGTTTTACGCAGCATGGCAGAGGAAACGGGTTTTCCATTACTCCGCTTGGGCTGGGCATATCCTTTTCCGGACAAACCGGATCAGGCAACGCACAGACCACGACGCAGGGGGTTACCCGCAGCAGCGGGCAGGGCAGTACCGTGGGAAATGCCAGCACGGTCAGTTCCGCGATCAATATCGGGCAAAATCAGTCTGTAACTGTTGTTAAGACAGAGACAAACAAGGAAATACAGGATCTGCTTGCGAAAATTGACAAGCAGATCCAGCGGCTGAAAGGCAGCGAAATTCATGGCCTTTGGGACTGTTGCGGCTATTTCATTTCGAATGCCAATGACACCGCCATCGTTGCAGCCAATTCCTTTCAGGGAATTGTGACCGGTGACTCCTCGGATGTTGAACAGTCCGTAATTTCCATGTGGCAGCCCACGCCCAAAAATGAGCCGCTGTCCAATCATGATGCGATCAGCAATTTGGCAAACAGTTTGTCCCTTGGAATCGCACCGCTGTTCTGCGCGAATAATGTTGTGCGCCGAACCGAGAGCATTGTTACCGGCAAAGAGCTGTCGCGCATGATGGGTTTTCCCAGAAAGTCGGCGGGTGACGTATCGGTCATCCGTATGGCGGCCTTTGGCAGGAAGGTTTATCACATTGGCGGACGGGAGCCGAATGGCGAGAGCTTCCCCATTGGTAAAGTGATGCACATGGGGCGCGTTGAAGAGAATTCGGATGTGTGCCTCGACCTGCAAAAATTAACTGCACATGCTTTTGCGACAGGCGCTTCCGGATCAGGCAAAACCACTGCGGTGTGCCAGATTCTCAATGAGCTGTACAAAAACAGGATTCCCTTCACAGTCATTGAACCGGCAAAGGGAGAATACGGAGAACTGTGGGGGAACATGGAGGGAATTGATGTTTATTCCACCAGTCCCTTCCGGTATAGAATGCTTCGGTTGAATCCGTTTGCGTTTGACGAAAAGGTTCATTTGCTGGACCATATGGAGCGGTTGATCAGTGTGTTTTCAACTGCCTGGCCGCTTTATGCGGCTCAGCCGGCGGTTTTGCGGGACTGCGTGCGCCGGGCCTATATGCGTTGTGGCTGGGATATCCGAAATTCAGTGTGCCTGAAAACGCCGAAACAATACCCGACGTTCCGTGAGGTTCTGGCGGAGCTTCCCGGGGTTATCCGTGCAAGCAAGTTTGTTGGTGAAGCACGGGGAACATATGAAGGTGCGCTGCAAACAAGGCTGTCAATGCTGACAGAAGGCATCTTCGGAGAGCTTTTGTGCAGCGAGCATGACATTCCGAACGAGAAACTGTTTGATAAGAATGTCATCATTGATCTCAGCAGGCTGGGTGCTCCGGAGACACTTTCGCTGATTATGGGAGTTCTTTTAATCAGGCTCTATGAGCATCGCCTCACCGCCGGAAAAGCCGGTGGCCTTGCCCATATCACGGTTTTGGAAGAAGCGCACAATATTCTGAAGCGGACCTCTTCCATAGCGCAGAGCGAGGACGGACCTTCCGTGGGGTCCAAAGCGGTTGAAGTTTTGAGCAAGTGCATTGCTGAGCTGCGATTTACAGGAGAGGGCTTCATCATTGCGGATCAATCCCCGGGAGAACTGGATGCGTCTGCCATGAAAAACACGTCGACCAAAATCGTAATGCGGTTGCAGGAGGCTGCTGATCAGAGTGCCGTGGGAGCTGCGTTAGGGCTGATGGAACAGCAGATGGCGGAGCTTTACCGCCTTGACAAAGGTGTTGCAATCGTTCATCAGGAAGGCTGGAATGAACCGGTTTTGACAAAAGTGAATGATTTCAAGTCGCCCCATTCCACGAAAGGAATCGAAGTTCTAGGCGCGGATGTGGCTTATCATGAAATAATTCAGGTGCGGGCGTTTCTTTTAAGGGAGGTCTTGCATCAGTACGCGGAGGCTGCATATTCCGTGGCCCGTTTTGACCGTTGTCTGCGCCGCATCGACGGATTCAGCAAATGGAAAATTGCGGACTACAGCACACTTTTTCATCAGTATGATGATGAGTTCCAGACTATAAAAGCAGAGTTTCACCGCAATCGTGTAAGATATCCGTTCTTTGGCAGAATCATCACCGAGCTTCTGGACTGTGAAGATCTGTTTGAAATTATACCGGTGCCGCTGCCCAGCAGGGAAATGCAGGCTCCATACAGCGCCGACCCTGGCTTTATTGAAAAGTGCAGAGAGTGGGAAAAAATCATCCTCAGTGCGTTGAACCACTATTGTGCTGATTTGAACGAGCAGGAAAAGAAACTGGTAATCAAGCTTTTGCTGTTGGCCCATGGAGAAGGAGATTCTGCGCAGGTGCGTGTCCAGGCGGCGCTGAAACATAAAAATGGTGTAACATGATTGCGGAAGAAGAGAGTGTGGTGTGTTATCATAAAAGTTAAGTCCGAGACTGCAAAGAAAGATGATAAAATGAAATACAAAGGGAGGACTCGACATAGGGAAACGGTACACAAAAGAGGAGCGCCAAGAGGCGCTGAAACTGGCGGAAGAGATCGGCGCGGCAGGGGCTGTCCGGCTGGGGATCAACGTGGACACGCTGTACGGCTGGCGCAGCCGGGAAAAAGAGCGAGCGGCGGCGCTGGAGGCAGTGGTCGGCGGACGAAGTGAGGGAGAGCTGGCGGTGGAGATCGAGACACTGCGAAAGCAACTCAGGCAGGCCCAGCAAGACGTAGAGATTTTGCAGGAGGCACTGGTTTTTTTGCCAAGCGCCGGAAACCGTGAACCCCAGCCGCAAGCACCAGTTCAGCCAGGTACAGCTGGACCGTTGGCCGGTGTCGGCCATGTGCAGGGTGCTTCATATCAGCGAGCAGGGATATTACCGCTTCCTGCGGCGTCCTGAGCGAGGCCAGCGGGCTCGCCAGCTTCTGGAGCAGATCTACGACTGTCTGCGGGAGGACGAGGAAAACGGGGAAAACTACCGGGTCCGGCGTATCATCAGCTGGCTCAGACTGCACCGGGGCTATACCGGTGGCTTTTGGCGAATCTACCGTATCTGCCAGGAGCATCACCTGATCATCCGGCGTCAGCGCCGCCTCAACAGTTTGACGAAAGCAGACCGGCAGGCGGAGAAGTCGGAAAATCTGATCAACCGGGATTTTACGGCCGCAAAACCCAATCAAAAGTTTCTGACTGATATCACCGAGATTCCCTGCACCGACGGCAAGCTCTATCTGGCGGTCTTAGACTGCTTCGATGGCAGCATTCAAGGCTTCCACATGGATGATAATATGTGTGCGGAGCTATGCGTACGGGCACTGGAAAACACCTGCAGAAACACCCGCATGGAGGGCACTATTCTCCACTCTGACTGGGGAAGTCGGTTCACCAGCCAGCTGTTCCGTCAGGCTCTCCGGCGCTGCAAGCTCGTTCAGAGCATGAGCCGCACCGGCCGCTGCTACGACAACGCCCGGATGGAAAGCGTCTTCGCCACTCTGAAAAAGGAGAAGCTCTACATTATGGATACCACTAAGCTTCCCCGAGAGGATGTGAAATCCCTCGTATTTCGGTACATCCACTACTACAACCTACGGCGGATCTCGTCCGTCAACGGCGGCCTGCCGCCACTGGTGCTTAGAAGATAATTTTTTTGCTGCAATTTCCCACCATGCCGCATAACTTGCTTTTGCTGCCGTGGTGTGAAATCCTTGCATTTTCGGACTAAACCATTCTTGAAAACTTCATTAGTGAGCTGTCAGAATGGCAGATTGAGAGCTTTGCTAAAATTTTATTGCCTTTCATTCGTGAGTATTATAGAGATCCCAAACATGTGCAAGACGCTAATGAATGGGCAAAACAGAAAAATAAGAAATTGACAGATACTGGAAAGCGTTTAAGATTAGTGCAGTAATAAATTTGCTGCGTGACTTTTGTGTGGTATAATAATTCTCGCATAGAGCTTTGCAGTTACACTGCTGGCAACACCATGGCAACAAAAAATCAGATAGCCTCTACTATCTGAATAATGAAAAGAATGCCAATAATCTGAGCTAATTCCCATAAGCAAATCTGTTTAGAAAACTTCTGACAGGAGCGAGTGGGAATGAATCCTTTCACCCGAAGTTCCTTTTTTGTAAGGAACTTCGGGTTCTTTTGTCTCCAGCCGAC
>DWYK01000037.1 GCA_019118705.1 Candidatus Merdibacter merdigallinarum
AAACTGTATCTACCGGGAGTTTGGCAGAATATACGAGCGGTTCGTGCAGGAGTATTACGTTGCGGAAAACTCCCCGTGCGAATTCCTGATGAAAGACATTTTGGGTGAGGACATCTGTGGTGGGGCTTTCAATAGATTTGAGGGTATCTTCAGAAAGCTCGGCTACCAGGTTTCGCAAGTACAAGATACCACTAAGATGGCCCATTTCCAGAAGAGAATCACTCTCATAAAAAGTCAATGACAGCATTTCTTCAAAGCGGAAACCTCGGCACAGTTCCATCTGCCGCTCGATGACAAAATCCTTTGCGGAACGCTTGGCATAAATCGTGTTTTGCAGCATGGTTTTACCTCTTTCACAGTCATGGGTGAATGTGGATGTCTTGATATGCTGCATTGCCTGATGTATAGAGCTTTATCCCATCAGTAACCGATTACATGACGTTCAACCTCCTCTATGACAGAATGTGGCACTTGGGCAGCGTCTATCGTCCAGATACTGTTCAACCGTGGATTGACGATGCCGATGGATTGGATTTTCTGAAAGGACTCATTCCATGAATGTTTCCCCATGATGTAATACATCAGGACTTGCAGCGTATCACTGGATTTAGGTGGGAATTTTGAGGTTTTTACGTCCCACAGCGTGTCCTCTGTCAGAAAATCTCCATCGCCACTGCTGACGATATCTGTATATCCTCCATCCATGGTGAATCCGCTTTTGATGACAGGCCCATATTCTGACAGAAACCTCACCATTCGGGTTATCATCAAACGGATATTGAAAAGGGTATCGTGATTCGGTTCCGGCTCCACAGGATGTGCCGCCTTCATATTGGGAGAGCGAAAGTGGGCGTCATAACTGGATAATTTGCAGGCGGCGCTGAGAGAAGCATCGTCCAAGCCATGTATTTGAGAAAGAAGCTCAACTCCCCGATGGGGGCAGCCCGCCATCATCGCGCCGAACAACGAAACTTGAAAGGCGTGCTCAGGCACCTCCAACCCTGCCACCAGGCGGCTCATATAGTCAACGGTCTGCCCTATGATGCTGGCGGGAATGTTCTCTGCCGCTTTCAAGCAAAAGCCATCTTCCAGTGTGTGGTGAGCAAACCGGGAAAGCGGCAGATACCCGCCATGCGGCTGCTGCACGGTCTTGGCGCGCCTGGTAACAGAATAGGTGAACATGGTACATTACTCTTTGCGCAAATCGTTGTACAAGACTTCCGCCATAGCGGCCATGATGGCCCGGTATTTGGCGGCGTCATTAAACATGGACTGGTAAGCCTGGTAATCCTCCATATAGGAGGTCTGTGCGGTCTCCCCGAAAATCTTGGGGAAAACATTTTTCTCAAAGATTTGCTGTCCGTCCTGCTGGGCGGACTTTTTCAATTTCGGGTCGCTGTTCAGTCTGCGGCGCAAATTTTCCATCATGACTTTATCGCCCTCAGTGAATTCACCCTTGTAATACTCGTTGACCTTCTCGATGATTTCCTCCAGCGGGCTTTTGCGCTCTTTGCCGCCGCCAGCGCCTTTGCGGGTGCCGGTCTTCAGCTCAGTGGGGTGTTCTTGCAGTTCAATGGAGCCTTCGTAGGTTTTCTCCAGGCGGTAATACTCCAGGCGTACCCGGTCGTTCAGCATCCAAACCTGCTTGGGGTCCTCGGGGAGCAGATGCGCCAGGTAGGAGCACAGGACATATTCTTTGTGCAGGTCCTTGTCAAAGATGCGCACGATTTGGCTGATATAGTTGTACCATTTGACAAACTTGCGAATCGTGCGCCGGAATTCATACCGCTGGTCGGCGTTCAGTGTGTTGTAGGCGTCCGCCGCCGGTTTCAGGGCGCTGGTCACCTGCGCCTGAACGCTGTCCGTTCGTTTGGCGTTGGGGTCAAAGTAGATACCCGCGACCCGTTCCACGTCAGCAGCGCTGTATACCTTGTAACCGCGCAGTTCGTCCCGGATTTTATAAATCTGGTCCACGTTGATTTCTTCGGCCAGAATCGTCTCCTGGTAATAGGGCTGGAAGGCTGCCTGAATCTCCTCGGCCGTATTGACAAAGTCCAAAATATAGGTATCGGTCTTGCCGGGGCAGGTACGGTTCAGGCGGCTGAGGGTCTGTACGGCCTTCACGTCGCGCAGCTTTTTGTCCACAATCATCGTGTGGAGCAGCGGTTCGTCAAAGCCGGTCTGATACTTTTCGGCCACCACCAGGATGTTGCCCTCATCGTGGAACACATTCTGGGTCTGGCTGATGCCCACATGGTTGCCGCTGCGGTCCACGTTCATGCCATTTTCGGTGTATTCGGTCCCGGAAGGGTCGTCCGGGTCGGTGACGGAACCGGAGAAGGCCACCATCACTTCCAAATCGTCATAGTGGTTGGCGTCGATGTACCGGCGTATCTCCTGGATATAACGCACGGCCGCCAGGCGGGAGGCCGTGACCACCATCATCTTGCCGCGCCCGCCGATTTTGTGCCGGGTGATGTCCCGGTAGGTTTCCACGATGATGGCCGCCTTCTGCTGCAGATTGTAGGGGTGCAGCTCGGAATACCGGCGAATCAGCTTGGTGGCCTGCGCGGTGGGCACATCGGGGTTGTCCGGCGTGTTTTTGGCGATGCGGTAACAGGTCTTGTAGGTGGTGTAGTTGGCTAAAACATCGAGGATGAACCCCTCCTCGATGGCCTGCCGCATCGAATAGACGTGGAACGGGCAGAACCGTCCGTCCGGCATCGGCGTGCCGAAAATTTCCAGCGTCTTGTCCTTGGGGGTGGCGGTAAAGGCAAAGAAGCTCAGGTTTTTGTGCTGCCCCTGGGCGACCATCTCCTGTACCAGCTTGTCGTGTTCGGCGTCCAGCTCATCCTCCTCCCGGCCTTCCAGTTCGGCGTATTCTTTCAGGGCGTCGGTGGTATCGGCCAGGGCGGCTTTCAGCTTCATGGCGCTGGTGCCGGTCTGAGACGAGTGCGCCTCGTCCACGATGACGGCAAAGGATTTGCCCTCGGTGCTGCCCACTTCCTTGTAGATGACCGGGAACTTTTGCAGGGTGGTCACGATGATGCGGCGGCCGTCGCGGATGGCCTGCAGCAAATCGGCCGAGTTTTTCTTCTCGTCAATGTTGACCACACTGCCCAGCGTATGGTCAAAGCCGCTGACCGTGTTTTGCAGCTGGGAATCCAGCACGGTACGGTCGGTAACGATAAAGACCGAGGTAAATACCGGCTCGTTGTCCTCGTTGTGCAGGCTGGCCAGGCGGTAGGCAGTCCAGGCGATGCTGTTGGACTTGCCGGAACCGGCACTGTGTTGAATCAGGTAGTTGTGGCCGGAGCCGTTTTCCCGCACATCGGCAACCAGCTTGCGCACCACGTCCAGCTGGTGATACCGGGGGAAGATGACCCGCCGCTTGAGAAACTGCCGGTCGCTGCCGTCCGGCTGGCGCACCCGCTCGCGGCTGACCTGGTAGCTGACGAACTTTTGCAGGATGTCCAGCAGCTTGTCTTTCTGCAAAACCTCTTTCCACAGGTAGGAGGTCACATAGTCGCCGTCCTCGGTGGGCGGGTTGCCTGCGCCGCCGTCCCGGCCGGGACCGTTGCTGCCCTGGTTGAAGGGCAGGAAGTAGGTCTTTTCGCCGTTCAGCTCGGTGGTGATGGCCGCGTTGTACAAATCCACCGCGAAAAACGCAAGGATTCGCCGGTTCAGCTGGAAGCACTCCTCGCGGGGGTCGCGGCTGGTCATCCACTGCATTTTGGCGTTGTCGATGCTCTGGCCGGTCAGCTGGTTTTTCAGTTCCAGCGCCACCACCGGGATGCCGTTGATGGCCAGCATCATGTCCACGCTGTTTTTGTTTGCGTGGGTATAGTGCCACTGGCGGATGCACTGGCAGATGTTCTGCTGGTAATGCCGGTTGGCGGTGGCGTTCAGGGTAGATTCCGGCTTGAAGTAGCAGACGCGGAACTCCATGCCGCGATAGCGGAACCCGTGGCGCAGCACCGAAATCAGACCGTCGGCGTCCACGGCGTCCTGAAAGACCTTGTAAAATTTTCTCTGCGCGTCTGTCTTGCTCTGGCGCTCAAACCGCTGCCAGGTGATGGGCTGGGTGGCCTGTACAAAGGCCAGCAGCGTTTCCAGGTCCAGCGCCATGCCCTTGCTGAACTCGCTGCGGTACCCGGCGTCGGTGGCTTTCTGCCAGCCGCCAGCCGGGGAAATCAGAAAGGATTCAATGTCGGATTCAAATTGTTTTTCGTTATCGGGCATAGGGGTACTCCTTTACGCCAACAGTTTGCCTTCCAGGTAGGAGCAGCGCAGGTAATCCGGGTTGCTGTAATACACGCTGGAATTGAAGTTACTTATCTCATCGCTGAGGAAGGATGTGAACACATCCAGAATGGCTTGCGCCGCATCGTCCTGCATGGTGTCCAGCACCAGCGTCTGGTACACCCGGCCGATGTCCAGGTAGCCTGGCACGGTGTACCGGCAGTCCTGCACGGTGTCGAAATCGCCGGTGGGGATGCCGTATTCCGCCACCACCTCATCAGCCACCTGCTCAAAGGGCAGGCAGTGGTTGACCTCGGCATGGGCCAGCAGGCGGTCGATGCCATCATGCCCGATGGCACAGGCCACCGCGCCGCGATGGTTTTTGGTCTGACGGGCGATGAACTCGATTAAGCAGCAGACATAGTAGATGTCGTCCTTGCGTTTGACGGTCATGGCAGAGGTTCACTCCTTTCAAATTCCAGGCAGGCAAGCGCCCGGATGGTGTGAAAACTGATTTGGTGGGTGGGATGTTTGAAGCGGGCCAGCTCCCAGAAGGCGGCCCGGCTGATATTGCCGGCCAGAAAGTCGTTGACATAGTTCCAGATGGTGTCATCGGCCATCGGGCCTTCCACGATGTCGTAATCATGGACGAAACCGGCGCGGCAACGGCCGATGAAGTCGAGCCATTCATCGGTCATGCCGTCGAATTTCAGCACGCGCAGGGACGGGTCCGGCGTGTAAGCATAGACGTTGACCACGCCAGTGCGGTTGCGGCTGGCCCACTTGCGGGCCTGGTCATAGCTGTTGGTGCAGTAGAACCCCCAGGAGAAATCCTTGGTGTACTTTGTGCGGCGCACTTCAGGAAATTCAACGGTGGTGTTGCTGCCGTGGTAGAGGTTGATGGACATTGGTGGCACCTCATATATTCAGATTAACCCAATTAGAAGTGTATAGCTTGCTTCGCGCATGGTAATTCTTCATCTTTTCGATGTTTATGAAAGGCTTGTTTTTCTTTGAGTCTAAACCAGATTTTAGGACGGCTCAAAGCCCCTTCAGCCCAGCATG
>DWYK01000038.1 GCA_019118705.1 Candidatus Merdibacter merdigallinarum
CATGCCCCAGGCTTTCATGTTATAACTGGCAAGCAGCGCCAAAGCATCTATTTTATCAGTTGTATCTTATAAGTTCACTCTTTTTCTGTTGTATTTCAGACGTAAGTTCGCTATACTAAGATTAGCCGTAAGAAAGGGGGCTGTGAAGTACATGATCAAACGCGAATTATATATGAGCCGCATCCGTCCCTTTATCGGATCGGACCTCATTAAGGTTATGACCGGTATTCGCCGCTGCGGTAAGTCGGTCATGTTGGAGCTTGTCAAACAGGAGCTTACGGAGTCCGGCGTTCATCCGTCTCAGTTTATCTCAATCAATTTTGAAGATATGCGCTATTCCCATCTGCAAACCGCGAAGGCTTTGCACGATGAAATTACGGCGAGAGCTGCCGGCATGGACGGCAAGGTATATCTCTTTTTTGATGAGATTCAGGAAGTGAAGGATTGGGAGAAGTGCGTCAACTCCCTGCGCGTTTCCCTTGACTGCGACATTTACATCACCGGCTCCAATGCAAAGCTGCTGTCCGGTGAGCTTGCAACCTACTTGGGAGGACGCTATGTCGAGTTTGTGATTTATCCGTTCTCCTTTGCAGAGTTTTTGGAGCTGTACTGTCCGATTGCGCCGGATGAGCCGGTGCAAAAAGCCTTCCAGAAGTACCTTCTGTCCGGTGGTATGCCGTACCTTGCCAACCTCCGCTTTGCCGATGAGCCGTCCAAACAGTATCTCTATGACCTGTTCAACTCGGTACAGCTCAAGGACATTGTGAAGAGGAACAAAATCCGTGATGTGGATTTGTTGGAGCGCATCATCGCCTATGTCATGGCGAATGTCGGCACGACCTTTTCGGCGACATCGCTGGCAAAGTTCCTCAAAAGCGAGCAGCGCACCGTAGCGCCGGAGACCATCCTGAACTACATCAAATACTGCTGCGACGCTTATCTGTTCTATCAGGTGAAGCGCGAAGACCTGCAAGGCAAGCAGATTCTCGCGTCCAACGAGAAATACTACATTGCCGACCACGGCATCCGCGAAGCGGTGTTCGGGGGCAACACAAAGGACATCGACCTCATCCTTGAGAACATTGTCTATCTGGAACTGCTGCGAAGAGGCTTTGATGTGACCGTTGGCAGAACCGGAGACAAGGAGATCGACTTCGTGTGCGACAAGCGCGGAGAGAAGCTGTATGTTCAGGTGGCGTACCTCCTTGCATCAGCGGAAACCATTGCCCGGGAGTTTGGGGCTTATGATTCCATCCGTGACAACTTCCCGAAGTATGTCGTATCCCTCGACGAGTTTGACATGAGCCGGGGTGGGATCAAGCATCGGAACATCCGCGATTTCCTTTTGATGGACGAGTGGAACTAAAGAATATGCCCGTCACAGTTTTTGAAGGCTGTGACGGGCTTTTTCCTTATTCTTCGTCCTGCGTTTCGTCATCCTCGGCGATGTCCTGCGCTTCGTCTCCGTTGATCTAAGGTCCTTCCTTATAACACCCTACGAGAGCGGCAGCGAGCGTATTTTGTCGCAGCGATACGGCGAAACAAAATCAGCTTGCGAACCGCTTTCGTTTATCTTTGTTGTTTCCCCTCTTCAGTGCCATTTTATTTTTCTCCCGTTTCGTGCGGTCGCCTTTTGACAGAATTGGCAACCTCTTGCAATTAAAGGTTCCGCTGCGCGCCCTTTTCTTTGTCCAACGCAAAGGCCATGATCGCATCCACATTGTCAACAATAAAACGCTGGGCCTCCGCACTGTACAGGACCACCTGATACGGGCCGGATTGTCCTATTCGGCTTTCCACCGAGATTCCCATCTTTTTCCCGCTTTCAGTGGGGCGGCGTTGCGTACCCGCCACATTTTCCACCAGCTTGAGCATTCCTACTTCCACCAACCAATCGGTGATCTGGCGATAGGTGATCTTCTTGCAGTCTTGTGCGCCGGCAGCATTGTTCATCCGCCGGGCCAGCTCGCTGGCAGATATGGGCCGGGAAGAAAACTCCACCCGATCCCGTTCCTCCAGGCTCAACCGGAACGCCTGCTTTTTTCCGTTTTTCTTCTCCGTTTTTCCTTGCATCTGCTCCTGCAGAAACGCTGACGCCAAAAACAGACTCCGCGACACCCGCACATCGTTGACAATATCCTCTTCCGGCAAAGGCTGTCCGGTAAAAGGGTTGAGCCCTTCCGCCAGGCTATCAATACACTGTTTGACCTTGCGCAGTTTTTCTACGTCTACCATGAGCGCGCCTCCTCGCTTTTTCTTTTACTTACAGTATAAACGCGCAAGGCTTTCGTTGCAACGCTCAAATGTTGCTTCTTCCTTACCAACAGATTCAAATCTCTGTATATCCAAATTGTTTTCCGTTATTAATTTTGGGGGACGATCGGAGCACATTCTCATCCACAAGCTTTGCTTTTGTTTTATCACCAACACAAAACACGGGGCCGGATGACCCGGCCCCGTGCAGCGGCGCTTATTGTCTGGCTGTGAGACCGCGGCCATACCACAGCAAAGCGCTCACAGCAGAGACTTGACCATGATAATGCCGTGGTCGTTCTTTCCGTAGCAGTTGGGGAGAAAACCGGTGGGCACAAAACCGATGGAACGGAAGTAGTCAAAATGCGCCCGGCCCAACGAGCGAAGCGTGCGCAGCTCCTCGGCAAAATCAGTGATAGGGTGCCCGTGGCAGGACATCCCCGTAGAGCCGATGATATACCGCATATTGCGCAAGCCTCTTTGCCGGGCGTACTGTTCGGCACGCTGCAAAAGCGGCTCCAGCTGCTGTTCCATTACAAAGACGCCGTTTTCATCGTAGCCAAGGTTTTCGATGGTCAGGCAGGCGTACCCCGCGTACTCGGCGCAGAGCAGCCAGCCTTTGGGGGCGCCGTCCTCCTCCAGATACCAGCCCACCAGCTTTGCCAGCAGACCCACATCCTGCAGCTGCTGGTTCGCGCCTTCAAAGTCCCACCAGTCGGGCTTGATGGCGGACATCAGCTTTGCCACCGCCCCCACGTTGGAGGGGGCCATGCGTCGGATCACCATAGATATACCTCCGTTCGGTCAAATCTGCCGCAACAGCAAGAGGCAAGGGCGTTTCCGCCCTTGCCTCCCCATTTGGCGGAGCATCAGAGATTTGAACTCTGGCGGCGCTGTTAACGCCCTATCGCATTTCGAGTGCTGCGAGCCATTG
>DWYK01000039.1 GCA_019118705.1 Candidatus Merdibacter merdigallinarum
TTTGCCCGATACGGGGCGGACAAGGCCCAACGCCTGATGCGCGTCACGCGTACCGTCATTATCCCGGCCATTGGCGGCATGCCCATTGCGGATTTGGCGCCGGAACATCAGCCGCTACGCAGCAATGCGGCTACCAAGATAGTCAATCGGGTTCTCAACCGCAGCGCGTCTAAGAGCACCAAGCGAAGTGATGCCCGCACAGCGTTTGAGGCAATATTGACGAGCGCCCGGAGCATGGGCGCCACCCTCCATATGGCACCCAGTCACCTGGCGCGCTTGATCCAGCAACAGAAACGCCGCAACACGGCTATCCAGCCCGGGCTGCTGGCCGACCACTGCACCGACAGCCAGCGGTCGGGTTTTCTGGCTTGGCTGTATGATACCCGACGATACCAACTGCTGCTATGGGTGGCCTGCTTGTACAGCGGGCTCACACCTGCTGAGTTTTGTCCGCTGACGTTGAGCGACTTTGTGCGGATGGCCTGCGCCAATGGAACGGTCGTGTATACCGTACTGGTTACCCGCATCATCCATGCTGCGGGCAAGCGCAACACAGCCATTCAGGTGACGAACCCGGCCTTCCCGCGCGGGGCCTACCGTCGCGTTGTGATGGTGCCATGGTTCCGGGCGGCGCTGCAACTATATTTGACACAGTTGCAGTCGGATGACGTGCCGATTGGGACGCTAGGCAGCCGGAGCATCGCACAGCAAGGCAGTCGCCGCCTGACGCCAGACCAGGTACGGGCTGCGATTGAGGACAGCATGGCGGCCAGCAACTGCTACCCGACTCAACGTTTGGCGCGCACGCAGCCGGACGGTCGGATCGTTGACGAGGCGCACGAAGCGGGCATCCGGCTTCTGCGCAGTGATGCCCGGTACCTGTTCGCGCAGGTGGCTGGCCTGGCGCCGCAGCTGGTGGACGCCAGTTTTGGCGTGCGGCTCAGTGACGAGGACGAAGCCCATTACCTCGATGTGTTGGGTCAGGATGCGGCGCTGCGGCGGTATGTGGCGCTGCGGCGGCTGCCGATGCCAGCGTTTGCGGGGCAGGAACCCGACCCGCCGCAGGTTATGGTCGCTCGCGTTGAGAATCCCGGCGATGAGCCCGGCTGCGTCAAAATATGCGCGCCGTATGGCTATATAGCCAGGATTATCCAAGACCCTGCACAGAAACGTTCTGATTCATCTTATTTAGGAGGTCAACCATGAAGAAGGAAAAGGATACATGCCAGGGACGCAACGCGGACCGGAACACGAAAAACGAAACATACACCAGTTACCGGCAGGATAAGATCACCTACCATCTGTCCTACGACCGGCCATCGTTCCGCAAGGGTACCGATGAGCCGGTTCGTGCGCGGGTCAACCTGCGGCTGCCGGGCGGGAAGCGATACCTGCGTAAATCAGACCTCGACCCCAATGCCAGCGATACGCCGTTGGACCGGGTACTCTACGGCCATAGTGAAAAGGATATCTATACACACAAATTGCCGTCCCTGGCGGCGCAGATGCAGGCAGAATTACTAGCCAGCAGCCTGGTGGGAAGCCAAGCCGAAGCATTGCAGGGCGAAGATCTTGGATGGCTGATTGCCACCCACGCCGAGGATATTCTGGCCGTTTGTTGTTCTGCGGTAACCGAAAACACCCGCGCAACCTACCGCGCCCGGATGCTGCAGCTGGCGAAGCTGTGCCGCGGCATCGACCCAACACGCCTGCATGGCGATGTCTTGGAAGGGCTGCGGTACAAGGTACGCGAGGCAGCGGCACAAAACTCCCGGCATTATCAGGACTGGCAGCCGGGGGACGAGGATCCGTCCGCGGCGCGGCAGCAGTTCTATCTGTTAGGCCTGGTATTGGACTATCTGATTGGCCTGGGATATGACATCCCGGCCGATGCATTGCAGCGCGATACAAGCCAGACAAGCCCGCAGGCTCTGGCCCTGCAGCGGACCGATTCCGCCCGCAGCTACCCGCCACAGGCGTTCCACGCCATGTTGGCGGCGCTGGACCCGGATGAGCTTCATACGCCGATATTGCTGACGCAGGCATTTACCGGTATGCGCATTGCGGAAGTCTGCGGACTGTTGTGGAGCGACTTTGCCGTGCTGCCCGGCTGGCAGGGGGTACAGTACATGATTCGGGTGAGCGGTCAGATCGGGGATGGCAGCCGAAGCGGCATGCGCATCGACACGCCCAAGACGGACAATGGGTACCGGTACATACCGTTGCCTGGCTGGCTTGGGCAGCAGCTTGCGCAGCGGCGTCAAAAGCTGGCGCTGACAGGGCGAAAGCTGAATCTGTTGCCCATCTGGCTGGATGACCCCACCGCCAGCCGCGAGGAGATCGCGGAATTCAATCGCAAATTGATGGACAGCTACCGTCAGTTTGCCACCAATGCGCTGCGCACCACACTGTACGAACCGCTGCGCCGCGCACGGGCCTTTGTTTTTGATGCGGGCGCGCAGGACCGGCAACTGCGGGAGATGCTGACGCCCCATTCACTGCGGCGGCGTTATCTGACTGATTTGTACGGCCGGTCGATGGAGACGCCAGAGGAAATCCACCGCGCCACCGGCCACGCGGACCCGGAACGAAAGCCCCGCGCCCGGCGTTGCGCCCCCAACCGGGATGAGCAGTACCGGATGTGCCTGCGGTATGCGTTGGCCGGAATCGGTCTGTCGGAACCCGCCGTGCTGTGCTGCGAACTGGGACGCGATGATGGCACCACGGACCCCTGCCTGCGGCTGGAACTGACTGTGCCGCCCCACGCCCGGGGCCAGATGGTGATTTATGAGCAGGAACCAGGCACTGCGCTGCAGGTCAGCGCCAGCGGTGTCATCGTGACCGAAACGAATCGGCTGCCCCAAGCACCGTCCCTAACCAGGGAACGGCTG
>DWYK01000040.1 GCA_019118705.1 Candidatus Merdibacter merdigallinarum
AGAAAAGGAATCCGCACTCTGGCGGCACTTGCACTGTGCTTCGCGCTTTGTATCTCGTTCACTGTACCCGCATTCGCCTATGCGGATGATACCGAGCAGGAGCTTCCGGTCACGGAGGCGACCCAGCCCGAGGCAACACCGGAAACCGCAGCACCCGAAGAGCCTGAACCGTATGAGGGCGAGCCGATTGAAGGTGAAGGCAACGCTTATACCCGCGATCTGCTCTATGACAAGGCGACGAATAAGCAGTTCATCACGGTGCAGACCAAGACCGGCAACACCTTCTATGTCGTGATCGATTACGATGCGCCCATCAACGAGGAAAAGGAACAGTACCAAACCTATTTCCTCAACATGGTGGACGAGGCCGATCTGCTTGCCCTGTTGGATGAGGAAACGGCATCTTCGCTTACTACCTGTAACTGCGATACCCGCTGCGAGGCTGGAGCTGTCAATACGGAATGTCCTGTTTGCAAAACAAACATGAGCGAGTGCACCGGCGCTGTAACTGAGCCGGAAGAGCCGGTCGAGGACGCGGAAGCCGAAGCGCCCGAAGAGCCGGAAAACGCTTCCCCGAACATTGTCCTGATCATCGGCATCGTTGCTCTGGTCGGCATCGGCGGTGGTGCATATTACTACATCAAGTTCGTTCGCGGCAAGAAGCAGAAGGACGAGGATCTGGATTTCTTCGATGACGAGGGTTATGAGGAAGAGCCGTATATCAATGAGGACGAAGAGCCTGTCATTGCTGACGATGAGGATAACGGGGACGAAACCAAAGAAACGGAGGAAACGATTTGATCTTAGTGATTGCGGAAAAACCGAGTGTTGGAGCCGCTATCGGGAAGGTGCTGGGTGCTTCCTCCCGTAAGGACGGCTATCTCGAAGGAAACAACTACATCGTCTCATGGTGCGTCGGTCATCTTGTGGGGCTTGCGGACGCAAGCTCCTACGATGAGCGCTTTGCCAAATGGCGGTACAGCGATCTCCCCATCGTCCCGGAGGAATGGCTGTTTGAAGTCCCGAAGGACAAGCAGAAGCAGTTCAAGGTGCTGTGCGACCTCATGCGCGATAAGCGTGTGACCGAGCTTGTCTGCGCCACCGATGCAGGACGCGAGGGCGAGCTGATTTTCCGGTTGGTCTACAACAAAGCCGGTTGCACAAAGCCCTTTAAGCGCCTGTGGATCAGTTCGTTGGAAGATAGCGCAATCCGGGAGGGCTTTGCCCATCTGCGAAGCAGCGGCGAGTATGACCGGCTCTACGAAGCCGCGCTTGCCCGTTCCAAGGCAGATTGGATTGTCGGCATCAACGGCACAAGGCTGTTCTCGACACTCTATCATAAGAAGCTGGTGGTCGGGCGCGTCCAAACGCCTACGCTGGCAATGCTGGTGGAGCGTGAAGGCAAAATCTCAACCTTCCATAAGGAGAAATACTTCAATGTCCATATCAGCAAAGACAACCTGACGGCGGACCTGGAAAAGGTCAAAACCGAAGAGGAAGCGAAGGCGATTGCGGCGGCTTGCGATAAAAAGCAAGCCGTCGTTTCTTCTCTCAAGAAGGAGACGAAGACGGTCAACCCGCCGAGGCTCTATGATCTGACCACCTTGCAGCGGGAAGCCAACCGCTACTATGGCTTTACCGCCCAGCAGACGCTCGATCTGGTGCAGTCCCTCTATGAGAAAAAGCTGCTCACCTATCCCCGAACGGACAGTCAGTTCATCACTGAGGATATGGAGAGCACCGCTCATCAGGTGATCGGCATTGTCTCCCGCAAGCTGCCGCTCTTCGAGGGCATTACCCATGAGCCGGACATCGGGCGAATTACCAACAACGCCAAGGTCACTGACCATCATGCCATTATTCCCACCGTCCAGCTTGAAAAGCAAGACCTCGCCGAGCTGCCGGAGTCGGAACAAAAAATCATCCAGCTTGTCGCCATGCGCCTTCTGAGCGCTACCGGTGAGAAGCACATCTACGACGAGACTTCGGTCACGCTCACCTGTGAGGGCTACGAGTTCAAGGCAAAGGGCAAAACAGTCATGCAGGATGGATGGAAAGCCATTGAGCACCGCTTCAAGGAAACGCTCAAGAGCAAGGAAAAAGACGAGCCGGAACGCTCGCTGCCTTCTCTGAATGAGAAGGATATTCTCTCTTCTGTCGTTTCCAGCTTCACCGAACATTACACATCCCCACCGAAGCCCTACACCGAAGACTCCCTTCTGTCAGCAATGGAGACCGCCGGAAATGATGCGTTTGATGATGATACCGAAAAGAAAGGGCTTGGCACTCCTGCCACCCGCGCCGGTATCATCGAAAAGCTGGTCAAAGGTGGCTTTGTTGAGCGCAAGGGCAAATCTCTCGTGCCTACAAAGGACGGCAACAACCTTGTATGCGTCCTGCCCGAACAGATCACTTCTCCTTCCATGACGGCGGAATGGGAAAATACCCTGATGCAGATTGAGCGCGGCAATGCGGATGCGGACAAGTTCCTTTCCGGCATTGTGGGGATGACCTCCGAGCTGGTCAAAGCCTATCCCTTCCTCTCTGACGCCGAGGCAAACCGCTTCGATACCGGCAGAGAGTCCATCGGGAAGTGTCCGCGCTGCGGCTCGCCGGTCTATGTGGGAAAGGGAAATTACTATTGCTCCAACAGGGAATGTTCCTTCTGTATGTGGGAGGACAATAAGTTCTTTACGAGCAAGAAAAAGAAGCTGACCAAGAAGATCGCCGCCGAACTGCTGGACAAGGGTTGGTGCAGAGTGACCGGGCTTTATACGCCGAAACGCCCGCAGCTTTATGACGCGGTGATCCGGTTAGACGATACCGGCGGCAAGTATGTCAGCTTCAAGATGGAGTTTGAAAAGTAAGGAGGTCATAAATGGCTGAAAACAGACACGCCCAGCAAGTCCGGGAAATCACCGACAAGCTGGAACAGGGACTC
>DWYK01000041.1 GCA_019118705.1 Candidatus Merdibacter merdigallinarum
GAGTTCCCATGGCCTTGAGAGTTTTCTTTAAGCCCAGTACACCTCCTGCGTATAAACCGCCAAAGTGGATGATGAGATCATACTCTGTCAAATCCGGAAGTTCTTTGTAACTCACCACTGGCAGATCAGTCAGTTCCGCGAACTTCTGGGCGTAATGCTGGGTGCTTCCGTAGTGGCTTCCATACACAATCAACTTTTTCATTGGGATCTCCGCTCAATCTAATTTTAGTAGCATTCCCATCATACTATGGATGTCCCAGTTCTGGCAAGAGATTAGTGGAATGGTTGACGGGAAACAATGACAAAAGTGATTGGTTCCACGTTATAGAAGGCCCCACAGAAAAGTAGCCGTACCTGCCGCCCCCAACACAATACCACATCCCCGATCAATCATGGACAGGGAGAGCTTTGGACGCATGGTACCCAAAAGAATGAGAAAGCAGTTCCACAACAAGGCGCCTATCAGAATTCCTGCCAGTAGTCCTAAAGAGTTGCCGATAACCATCCCGGATGCAGGTCCGAGGATCAGGGTGGCCAAAGCCCCGGGGCAACTGACTGCTACCACGATGGCTGACAAAAAGTGGTAGGTTGTAGGAAAAACCTCCTCTTCCAGCCAGTCGCGATGGGGCCAGAGAATCCGCCGAATCGCCACCAGCAGAACAATGATTTCTGCCACAAAGAGAATTGTTTGGGAGTACTCGTTCAACCAAGAAACCAGGAGCAAACTCAGTGTGGCGTAGCAGGTGATTCCGCAGGAGGTTCCCAGTCATGTGGCGAAAGCAGCGGGGAATCCCTGTTCTCGTACCCGCAGAAGTAAGTGGGCGCTGGATAGCCCTGAGGGGATCCCCAAAAGTATACCCCATAGAAAGCCCCAGAAAAATACTTCCATGTCACCATTCCTCCTTTTTCCCAGATTTGTGTTACACGGATTGACTGTCACTTCCGCTAATTTGGAGGGAGCCACCCTCGGTACCGTCAGGAGCAGCCGGAGGTTCTCCGAAATCTTGGGGGACACCTGTGTCACCCTCTGGCATTTCAGGAGGTTCCCCAGGAGTTTCTGTGCCGTCACCACTCTCCCAGGAACCATTGGGAGCCTCTCCGGGAGTGCCGCCGGGGCCTCCCATGGTGCCTCCTTTGCCCCCGCCGAGACCACCCATACCGCCTCCGGAACCGTAGACAAGACTGTCCATGGTGATCTCTGTGGAAGTGCCGTTGACGGTCAGCGTGTAGGTGGATCCTTCTGTGATTTCAGGACAGCTGATGATGACGGAGTTAAAATCTTTCTCCGGCTGCCAAGAGGCCAATTCTGTACCGGAGGAGTCGGTGAGGGATACTGTGCTGCCTGCCGAGGCGGAATCCACGGTGACCATCATGCCCCCTTGGGTGGAAGTGTCACCAAAATTCTGTGCCATGCCAGAAGATCCAGAGCTAAGAAAATTCCTCCGCTGATGGTTGCGCCGCTGGCGTAATCCAGACAGCTGTTTCCACTGTCGGTGGGACCGGACACGTAAGTTTCTCCGCCTGAGACGGTCAGAGAGCCGTTGGAGTCAATTCCATCGCCGGAAGCGTCAATGTGCAGAGTTCCGCCGGAAATGGAGATATAAGCTCCTTCGGTGGCAGCAAACATATCGCCACCCCTGCCGCCAAAGCCGCTGCTGTCTGTTCCACCGGCAGCATTGAGCCCATCGTCGCTGGCAACCAGGCTGATGGTGCCTCCGGTGATGTCAATGGACAGCCCCTCAATGCCCTCGTAGCTTTGGGTGATCTGGATGGTGCCGTCGGACACAGTCACAGCCTGATCGCCGTGGATACCGTCATCCCCGGAGGCGATGGTGAACTCCCCACCGGAAATGGTCACATCACCGTTGGAATGGAGCCCGTCGTCCGCCGTATCAAGGGAGTAGCTTCCCCCTTGGAGTGTCAATGCTGTGACAGCCTTGATTCCCTTGGTGCTGGGAGTCGTTTCCTCGGTGTCGGTGGTTTCAATTTGGCCTCCAGGAGTAAATTCCATGGTAGTACTCTGGGTAGCAGCGTTGGCGCTGCCGCCTCCGGCTTCTATGGTGAAGTCGCCGTCTTCCACCAAGAGATAGGAGCTGGCACTCATGCCATCACCTTCCGCAGTGAGCTGGAAAGTGCCATTGGCGATATAGAGAAAACCAAGGCTGGAGTCTTCGGTGTTTTCCGCGTGAATGGCGTCTTTGCCCGACTCAATGGAGTAAGTGCCGCTGGCGATGCGAACGCTGTCCTTTCCGGAGAGGCCTTGGCTGGCAGCGGTAATGTTGTAAGTCCCGCTGGTGAGGACCAAATCGTCCTTGGAGACCACCCCATGACCCGCCTGGGCGTTGACAGTGAGCACCCCGGCTCCGTTCAAGGTCAGATCCGCTTTGGAAAAGATAGCCCCGTCGATGTTGTTGTCATCAATGGCCACGTATTCTCCGCCGTTGGAGAGGGTGTTTTCTGAATCAGATGCGGTTGTGATCACCACTTTGTCCGCTTCCGCCACATAAATGGCAGCTCCTGTGGCGTTGGTGATCTCCACGTTGTCCAATACCAGCTGAATTTTGGCGGTGTCGGCAGCTTGAACCGCTACCATGCCGTTGAGTGTTCCAGAGAGGAGATAGGTCCCCTCTTCTGTGATGGTGACGGTGGAATCGGAGATGACTACCCCATCGGAATCACAGGTGGCGCTGTCGTCGGAAAGGGTGATGGGGATGCAGGTTTCTTCATCATAGCCGATTTCCATGTCCCTGTCGGTAAACATTTCCGACGTGTCCACAGAAGCAGTGTTCTGTACAGAGGTGTCCTGGGTAACGGTTTCTGTGGTGGTGACTTCTGGGGCAGAGGATGTGCTCTCTTGAGAA
>DWYK01000042.1 GCA_019118705.1 Candidatus Merdibacter merdigallinarum
GTCCCCAGCCGTAGCTCAGCACCGCATTGGGGAACCGATCGAGAATCAACTCGTTGATGCTGGCTGTGGTCAGACCCGCAGAAGTCTGGACGAACCGCACAGACGAGAGATCGTAGTCCGTCTCCCCTACCCCCTCGAACAGACGGAGGTAGATTGTTGGTGGCATGATCAGCAGATGGGTGACCCCGTAATGCTCCATTTGGGTCAACAGCTCGTGAGCATCGAATTTCCCGCAGAGGATCAGAGTGGCGCCGGCACTGAGGCTCGTGATCAGCCATCCGTGACCGCCATGGTGCGAGACGGGACTCTGCACGAGCACCGTCTCGCACTCACGTTCGCCCAATCCGATCATCTGCCGGAGACTGTCGGCCTCAAAAAGATCGGCACAATGGGACCGGCACGCCCCCTTGGGAATACCCGTGGTGCCTCCAGTAAACTGAATGCGCGACCAAGCGCCTCCGCCTCCGACGAGGGGGACGCGCTCTCCCTCCCTCTTCTGGGCCAGGAAGCGAATCTCTTGGCTCGAAACCGTTTGCGCCATAGCCCGATCCCCCGAGATAGCGCCCTCGGCTTGCCAGGGCAATGTCTCGATCTTCTCGGCCACATTCGGCGCATACACCAGAAGCTTGGCATCGGAAAGCCGCAGCAGAGTGGCAATTTCCTCGGCAATGAGCCGTTCGTTAAGGGGTACGGCCACTGCTCCGAGCACCTGCACCGCATAGTACAACTCTGCGATGTCGAGACCGTTGGGGAGAATGTAGGCCACATGATCCCCCTCCCCGATCTCGTACTCATCGCGAAGCACACTGGCCCAAGCTTGAATGCTATCCCACAACTGGCCATAGGTGAGCTGCCCATCACCGTGAATCAGCGCTATTCGCTGAGGAAACGTTTCGGCATTTTCTTTGATCGGCTCTGCAATATGCTTCCACTGCATTGGTTAAACTCCTCGTCTAGCCGACGTTACGGTATCGAACCATTGCTCCCTATTCAGCCGCAGGCGTGTACTTCGCGACTGCGCCATCCTCGATCAGGCCGTCGATCTCCTCAGCGCTATAGCCGAGATCGGTCAGGATATCCACGGTATCCTCGCCGCCATGGGGAGCCTGACGCCAGATTTTACCCGGGGCATTCTTCACTTTGGGGACGATGTTGCTGACATAGAGGTCGCGATCGAACAGATTGCCGTGAACCTTGATGATGGACTCGCGGGCCTTGTAGTGCGGATGCTCCAGCATGTCCTCGAACTTCATCATGCACATCGCCGGAATGCCTGCCTCGGAGAAGATGGCCTCCACCTCCTTGGCCGTGTGATCCATGCAGAACTTGCCCAGAACGGCATCCCAGCGCTTGCCCTCGGGGGAGAAGTCGCGGTAGATCGGCGCCACGGGGAAGTCATCGGAACCCCACTCCACGCCCATGATCTTGGCGGCCTTCTCCATGACCGAGGCGCCGAAGACGAGCAGGTACACGTAGTTGCCGTCACCGCACAGATAGCTGTTGTAGCCCGCCGTGCGGCCATTGAAGTTACCGGGCTTGAACTTCATCGGATGGTCGTCATCGTAGTTCCAGGCGCCGATGGCCTTGTCGCACATGCAGCGCAGCACGGACTCGAACTGGGTCACCTCGATGCTCTCGCCCTGACCGGTGCGCTGAGCCCTGATGTAGCCGGCCAAGCCGCTGCCGAAGCTGAACAGACCCGAGTAGAAGTCGCCGATGACCGCCGAGACCGCGCGCGGAGCCTCGCCCTCCATATAGTTGGCGTACATCATGCCGCCGAAGGCCTGGGCAATGGGATCGTAGCTGGCGCGGGTCACATAGTCCTCGTCGCCCCACAAGCCGAAGCCGCTGAGGTGGATAATGACCAGCTTGGGATTGGCTTCCCACAGTACCTCGTCGGTCAGGCCCCAACGCTCGTAGGTGCCGCCCTTCGAACCCTCCAGGAAAATATCGACATCAGCCAGAAGCTTGAGGAACACCTCGCGACCTTCCTCGGTGCGGACATCCACTTTCAAGCTGCGCATATTGCGGCGGTCCTGCTCCAAAAACAGCGGTTCGCCAGATCGATCAATGGGATCGAAGGCGGCCGGCTCGATCCATATCACATCGGCACCATGGTCGGCGCACATCGTACCGAAGAAGGGGCCAGCGACCGACGCCGCCTGAAATGCGACTTTGACACCGCTCAGCATGCCGAACTCAGGAACATCAATCTTCTTTGCCATTGTTTCCTCCTTGAAACAGTTGACCTACTATCGGAAAGCACGGACTGAACAGTCGTTAGCCGATCAGACCCAGCGCCGTCCACCACGGAACGCTCGCCGCAACAGCAACCATATTGATCAGGATGTAGGCCCAAGCACTGGGCATAACGTCCTTGTGATCCACTTTGCCCTCAGCAATGCCCTCTGCAGCCATCACCGTTGGCAACTGGAAGGGAAGGATGTAGACCATGGCGGCCATAGAGGTCACAAAGGCGATGATGAGGGGGCTCACCGGCGCGGCGGCCAGCAGCGTGACGAACACGGCCGCCGACACGGGGCCCTGCACCAGACCGAACATAAG
>DWYK01000043.1 GCA_019118705.1 Candidatus Merdibacter merdigallinarum
TTATGACAGAGCGAGGGCTCAGCGACCAAAGGACGATGTCGTTTTCTCCTCGAACGAGAGCGCAAACAAGATCCTTCTGTCTGGCAGGGCCTTTGGCCGCAGCAAGAAAACAGCCGATCCGGATCATTCGGCTGTTTTTTGGATTTATTCTGTAAAAAAAACAGAAAACGCTTGCATTTCTTGATGTCCTGCGTTAGAATAAGAACGGAAATCATGAATAGATGCTCTTTATTCGATGAGGATTGTTACTCTTTCTGAGGCATTACCTATGTGTTTTCATAGTGAATGCGAAGGGAAGAGTTTTTTTGTGAGAGAGGAAGGATGTCATGCGGGTAATCAAAAAGTTAAACAACAATGCGGTGATCTGTGTCGATAACAATGGGAATCAGCTGATTGCTCTGGGAAATGGCATCGGGTTTCCGAAAACACCGTATACGCTCAATGATCTCAGCAAGATCCGTAAGACGTTTTATGGCGTCAATGCGAAATACTACGGTCTGCTCAATGAGATTCCGGATGTGATCTTTACGATCTCTGCCAAGCTCGTCGATGTGGCGAAGACGAAGATCGCACGTGAGCTCAATCCCAATATCGTGTTTACCCTGGCGGATCATATCAAGTTTGCCTATGACCGCTATCAGAAGGGAATGACGGTACAGGTGCCGTACTCCTACGATTTTACACATCAGTATGAGACGGAGATGGCAATCGGTGAGTGGGGCCGCAACTACATCAATGAGCAGCTGCATATCCACCTGGACAAGCAGGAAGCGGTAAGCATTGCACTGCATTTTGTCAACTCTCAGTATTTCAGCAAAGAAGACAGCATCGATGAATCGGACGTGCTCGACAAGGTGACGGCGATCATCGAGGAGCGCTTTTCCATCACCATCGACCGAAAGGGTTTCAACTATTCTCGATTTGCCAGCCATATGCAGTTTCTGTTGCGACGGCAGAAGGATCAGATGATGATCACCAGTGAAAATCAGACGATGTTCTCGTCGATCTGTCAGGAGTATCCGACCACGTATGACTGTGTGAAACAGATCGATGGATTTCTGCAGCAGAACATGGGGTGGGGCCTCAGTGAAGAGGAACAGCTCTATCTGATCCTGCATATCAACCGACTGCGCTCGCGTGAGAGCATTGCTTCGTAACGGCTGAACCATAGGGGAGCGTACGGCCCATATGTCAGGCATAGAGAGAAAAGGAAAGGGTTAGGAACATGTCAAAGAAATATGACGAATTAGTGAGCAAGATCGCCGATTGTGTCGGCGGAAAAGAAAATGTGGAATTCTTTACGCACTGCGTGACGCGTCTGCGTTTTAACGTCAAGGATCAAAGTCTGGTCAAGACCGAAGAAATCGAGAAACTGGGCGGTGTCTTAGGCGTCCAATGGCAGAACGGACAGCTGCAGGTCATCATCGGACAGGCAGTCAACGATGTCTATCGGGCCATCTGTGAAACGTATGGCTTTGGAGATGCGACAGCAGCCAGTGAAACGCCGCAGCCGGGGGCAGAAAAGAAAAAGCTGACATTTGGCGGTGTCATCAATGCGATCCTCAACGGAATCTCCGGTTCGCTGTCACCATCGATCCCGGCGCTGATCGGCTGTGGCATGATCCAGGTGCTGCTGATCATCGCCAGCTCTCTGGGCATGGATACGACCAGCGGAACGTATCTGCTGCTGTACTATGTCGGACAGGCTGGTTTCTACTTCCTGCCGGTCATCGTCTGTGGAAATGCGGCCAAGAAATTCGGTGCGAACCAGGGTCTTGGCATGGTCATCGGCGGTATGCTGATCTTCCCGGATTTCATTGCTGCGGTCGGCAACGGTCTGGATTTCTTGGGCATTCCTGTCTATAATGCAACGTATACGAGCACGATCTTCCCGGCGATCCTGTGCGCATGGGTCATGGCACCGATCGAGAAGTTCTTCGCCAAGCATTCTCCGACGATGCTGCGTTCGATCTTAGAACCGGTCTGCACGCTGCTGATCATGGTACCGTTGGCTTACTGTCTGCTGGCACCGGCCGGTGCGTTCCTGGGCAACTACATCTCCAGCGCCGTCATCTGGCTCTACAATACGTTAGGCTTTGTCGGTGTTGCGGTACTGGCTGCCGTCATGCCGTTCCTGATCATGACCGGCATGCATTCTGCATTCGTTCCTTATCTGTTGCAGATGTTTGCGACGGTCGGTTACGAGCCGATCTTCTTCACGGCGCTGGTCATCTCCAACATCGACCAGGGCATCTCTTCACTGGCAGTCGCATTGAAGACCAAGAACAAGAACCTGAAGTCGACGGCGCTCTCCTGTGCGATCACGGCCGTTGTCGGCGGTGTGACCGAGCCGGCGATGTACGGTGTCAACCTGCGTTATAAAAAGGCCATGCTGGGTGCGATGATCGGCAGCTGCATCGCCGGTGCGTTCGCCGGGCTCATGCATGTCTACATCTATGCGTTTGCCGGTGCTTCCAGCATCGTGGCACTGCCATGCTTCGTATCACCGGAAGGCAACAACGTGATCCTGATGGTGATCGCGATCATCATCGGTATGGTGGCGACCTTCCTTGCGACCTTCTTCCTGTATAAGGATGATGATGCGCAATGAGAGCGGACTTCTTATGGGGCGGGGCAACCGCTGCCAACCAGGTAGAGGGCGGATTTGACGCAGATGGCAAAGGCCTCAGCTGTGCCGATCTGCTCTCCAACGGGACCAGAGAAATACCGCGGCAGATCACGCCGCATCAAAGCGAAGAAGGACTCTATTATCCCAACCGTATCGCTTCTGACTTCTATCATCATTATGAAGAAGATATCCGGCTGATGGGAGAGATGGGCTTCAAGTGTTATCGCATGTCGATCGCCTGGACCCGGATCTTCCCTACCGGGGAAGAAGAAACGCCAAATGAGGCCGGACTGGCCTTCTATGACCGTGTGTTCGATCTGCTGCATGAACAGGGCATCGAACCGATGGTGACCATCTCGCATTATGAGATGCCGATCCATCTGGTCAATAAATACAACGGATGGGCATCCCGTGAGACGATCGATCACTTCCTGCGCTACTGCCGGGTGCTCTTTGAACGCTATCACACCAAGGTCCGCTACTGGCTGACCTTCAATGAGATCAACTGCGGGACGCTGCCGCTGGGCAATTATATGTCACTGGGCATCGTTCATGAGGGGACCCGTTACTTCACCAAGCAGATCGATGATCCGCAGTTGCGCTATCAGGCGTTGCATCACCAGATGGTCGCCAGTGCGCTGGCCGTACAGGTAGGACATGCCATCGATGCTGATCTGCAGATCGGCTGCATGATCGCCATGATGCCGACCTACCCGCTGACCTGCCATCCAAAAGATCTGCTGAAATGTCAGAAGCAGTGGCAGGAGATCAACTATTACTGCACCGATGTGATGGTACGGGGAAGCTATGGTGCCTATACGAAGCGGATGTGGGCCGATAGGGGCATCACGCTTTCCATCAGTGATCAGGACCGCCAGACCCTCAAAGACGGCACGGTGGATTACATCGCGATCTCCTATTATCAGACCAACTGTGTGTCTCATGAGGACGATCATTCCATGATCGGCGGCAATCTGCTTGCCGGTGTGGCCAATCCATATCTGAAGGCCAGCGAATGGGGCTGGCAGATCGATCCGGATGGGCTGCGTTATACGCTCAAGGAACTGTATGACCGTTATCAGCGTCCGCTCATGATCGTGGAAAACGGATTGGGTGCCTTTGATCAGCTGGAAAGCGATGGCTGTGTACACGATCCATACCGCATCGACTATCTGCGTCAGCACATCCGGTGCATGAAAGAGGCCATTGCGGATGGGGTCGATGTGATGGGCTATACACCATGGTCGGCGATCGACATCATCAGTGCTTCGACCGGCGAGATGGCAAAGCGCTATGGCTTCATCTATGTGGACAGCGACGATCATGGAAACGGAAGTTTCCGTCGGATCCGCAAGGATAGCTTTTACTGGTATGCGAACGTGATCGCATCCAATGGAGAGGAATTGTAAGATGGGCTTGTTTGATAAATGGAAAAAGAAAGAGACGGGCGCAGGTGATGCGATCGTCGCCGTCGTCAACGGTGAGATGATCCCGCCGGAACAGATCAGTGATCCGACCTTTGCGAAAGAGCTGATGGGACAGACGATCGGCTTTGAACCGGCGGACGGTACCATCGTTTCTCCCTGTGACGGGATCGTCGAAGTGCTCTATCCGACCAGACATGCGTTTGCGCTGCGTCGGGCGGACGGTACCGGCATCCTCGTTCATATCGGCATCGATACGGTCAATCTCAATGGAGACGGGTTTACGGCCTTCGTTTCACAGGGCGATCGGGTCCGTGCAGGGGATCGCATCGTGGAAGTGGATCTTTCCGCATTGCGGGCCTCACACCTGGAAGCGACGACGATGCTGGTGATCATGGAACCGGCACAGCCGGGGCAAACGATCACATTTACGGACTATGGCGTTGTCAGACGCGGAGAGATCATCACACGTTCACAGGAGGCAGTATGAGTTACCAGGAATTGTTTACACCGTTTAAGATCGGCTCGATGCGGGTGAAGAACCGCATCGTCATGTCCCCGATGGGGACCAACAGCGCATTGGCAAACGGTCGCAAGACAGCGGAAGAGATCGACTATTTCATCGAACGTGCCAGGGGCGGTGCCGGGCTGATCATCATGGGCTGTCAGCCGCTCAATGAAAAGATCGCCCAGGGCTCTATGGAAGGTTATATGGACAGCTATACGGTCCTGCCTTCTCTGACGAGCGTCTGTGATGGGGTACATCGCTATGGGGCAAAGATCTGCTGTCAGCTGACACCGGGCACCGGACGTAATGCATTTCCGGATACCTTCGGCAATCCGCCGATCAGCGCATCTGCCATTCCATCTGCATTTGATCCGAATCTGATCTGTCATGCGCTCACCAAAGAAGAAATCGCACAGATCATGGAGGATTTCAAGTTTGCGGCATCACTGGCGATGGATGCCGGCTATGATGCCATCGAGATCCATGCGCACGCCGGCTATCTGATCGATCAGTTTCTGTCACCGGTATGGAACAAGCGGACCGACGAATACGGCGGTTCCCCGCAGAAGAACACACAGTTTGCGAAGGAAATCATCCGAGCGGTGCGCTCTGTGGTCGGGGCGGATGTGCCGATCCTGTTTCGCATCTCTTTGGATCATCGCTTTGAAGGCGGCAGAGATCTCGCTTACAGCATGGAGATCTTGAAGGAGCTGGAGAAGGAAGGCGTGGATGCGTTCGATGTCGATGCCGGCTGCTATGAGACGCTCGACTATATCTTCCCGCCGTCCTATCTGGGAGAGTCCTGCATGTCCTATGTCTGTGCGCATGCGCGGCAGGCGGTCCATGTACCGCTGCTCAATGCCGGAACGCACAACCCGGATACGGCACTGGCGCTCATCCAGAGCGGTAACGCCGATCTCGTATCGTTTGGACGTGCGCTGATCGCCGATCCGCAGATGCCAAACAAGCTGATGCAGGGACATCCGGAGGACGTGCGGCCATGCCTGCGCTGCAATGAATACTGCATCGGCCGGATCTGGGACAAGCATACCAAACTGAGCTGTGCGGTCAATCCGGCAGCGATGGAAGAAGTACGTTTCCGCATCGAAAGAACGGCAGACCCAAAGAAGGTCGTCGTGATCGGCGGCGGACCGGCCGGTATGGAAGCGGCCCGTACGGCAGCGCTCGAAGGGCATCATGTCACGCTGTTTGAGAAAGAGAAACAACTGGGCGGCATGATGAAGATCATCTCGACCGCAGCTTTTAAATCCAATATCCGAAAGCTCTGTAAGTGGTATGAGGTGCAGCTGGAAAAGCTGGGGGTCGAGCTGCGCCTGGGCACGCAGGTGCAGGGAGATGAAACGATCCTGCGAGAATGTGACCGCATCATCGTCGCCTGCGGTGCACAGAGCTTCACCCCGCCGATCGAGAAAACCGCAGATGCGCCGGTCGTTACCATCGTGGAAGCACATCAGGACGCATCTTTGATCAAAGGGGAGCGCATCGTCATCTGCGGCGGCGGTGCCAGCGGCTGTGACGGTGCGATCGAAATGGCAGCTGAGATGGGCAAGAAGGTCACGATCGTGGAGATGTTGCCGGAAGTCGGCAAAGATGTGTTCTTCATCAACAAGATCTCGATGATGAACAAACTGCGGGAGCATAAGGTGACGATCCTGACCGATACCAGAGTGCTGGGCTTTGACGCAGAAGGCGTTTGGGTCCAGGATAAGGACGGCGCACAGACACATCTGGCGGCCGATACGATCATTTCCGCCTTTGGCATGCGGCCCATCCGTGCACTGGCCGACCGGCTGGAGACAGCATATCCGATCAAGTGTGATGTGATCGGTGATTGCCAGAAGCTCGGCAAGATTGGTGAAGCGATCCGTGACGGTTTCTATGCGGCCAGCCGTATCGATTCACACAGCATGGCTCATGATGGAGGAGAACTTCCTCTCTCATGAGCTTTTTTGTCGCAAATGCATGGATCGAGCCCTCGTTTTTTATAATTTGCTGAAGTGAAAAGTTTATTTCCACTTTGAAAGGGACGAAAAGAAAAGTGGAAATTACTCTTGCAAACAATTTTATAATTTCTTTGCATTTTGTATGATAATCATGGATAACCGGGGGAGAGGGTATTACAATTGAAAAGCAGGAAATATTTTCCAGATATTCCGGCATCCGCAGGAGGGCAAGGAATGGAGCGCTTCTGTATTATGAAAACCGACGAAAAAAACATATCCATAAAATGATGTGTTGTGCAAGCACAGACAACAGATCGTTTTTT
>DWYK01000044.1 GCA_019118705.1 Candidatus Merdibacter merdigallinarum
CAGTTCCAGTATGACGCGCTCGACCGCCTGACCGCGGCCCGCGACGCGATGGGGAATCTCACCACATACGGCTACGATGTGATGAGCAACCAGACGTCCGTGACGCGTCCGGAGGGCGGCGTATACCGCTACACCTACGACTTCCACGGCGCGATGACCTCCATGACCGACCCGCTGGGGAACGTCACAAAGTACACGGTGGATCTCAACGACCGCCTGACAGCGAAGGAGCTCCCGACCGGCGCGGAATACGGCTACGAGTACGACCTTATCGGCCGCCTGACGAAGCTCATTCAGCCGGAGGGCATGTGGGATGAATTCACCTACGACGCACGCGGCGATCTCGTCAAGCAGTCGGACGAGGGCGCGAGGGAAACCTCTTTCACCTACGACATCATGCACCGGCTGCTGACCGCGACAAACGCGGAAGGGCACATGACAAGCTACGCTTACAACGACGCCGGTATCCTTTCCGAGCTGACGACGGCTCTCGGCTACAAGACCACATATGCGTATGACATCCTCGATCAGGTGGTTTCTGTGACGGATCCGGTCGGCAAGGTGACGGCGTTCCAGTACGATATCCTCGGCAACCTCGTCAAGACGACGGAGAACGGCCAGCACCCGACGACATTCACCTACGACGCAGTGGGCAACCTCACCAGCATGACGAACGCGCTCGGGCAGGTTGTGAAGTATGAGTACGATCCGATGGACCGCCTCATCCAGGATACCAGCACGGCCGGGAAGCTGCAGTCGTATACCTACGATCTCAACGGCCAGCTCACCTCCACCACAAACCGTCTCGGCGGCGTGGCAGAATATGAGTACGACGGCAATGGGAACCTCGTTTCCTACACGGACGAGGAAGACTATTCCATCCAGTACACCTACGATCTGGCGGATCGTCTGATTCAGGCGCAGGAAGGCCCGGCAGTCACCACCTATGGTTATGACTCCGTCGGCGCCCTGATTTCGCAGACGAACGGCGAGGGCCATACCACAAATTATGTGTATGATCTGGCGGACCGTGTGACAAGCATCACGAACCCGCTGGAGCAGGTGCAGCAGTTCCGGTACGATATTTCCGGACGGCTTGAGCAAAAGACGAACCCGGACGGCTCGTATCTGACCTACGATTATGACAAGCTGGATCAGCTCGTGAACAAGGAAGCCAGCGGCAGCCCGAATGATCAGGCGATGTACGGGTATGACGCGGACGGGCGGATGGTCACGATGGAGGACGTCACCGGGTCGAACGACTACGAGTACGACGGCGTAAACCGGATCACGGCGGTGAACCTGTTCAACGGCCAGCAGATCCGGTATGAGTACGACGAGTTCGGCAATCTCGCGAAGCTGATTTACCCCGACGGCACGGAGAACAGCTATACCTACGACGCGCTCAACCGCATGGTATCTGTGACGGACCGCCGCGGCGAAACGACTTCCTATGAGTACGACCTTGCGGGGAACGTTGTTCGGATTGACCGTCCAAACAACACGTACACCACGATCGAGTACAACGATATGGATCAGGTCACGAAGCTGGTCAACTACAGCAAGGGAAAGGAGCTTTCGAGCTTTGAGTACGAGTATGACCTGTCCGGTCTTATCGTGAAGGAGATCGCGAGCCAGCAGAAGGAAGAGACGGTCACGAGCACCTACGCGTATGACTACCGCCGCCAGCTGGTGCGTGTACGTCAGACGACGGAAAGCGGGCCTGTCATCGAGCGCGAGTACGCCTACGACCTCGCGGGCAACCGCATCCTGGAAGAAACCACAAGCGACGGCGAGGTGATCCGCCGTGTAGAATCCGAGTTCAACGACGCCGGGCAGATGACCTCGCAGGATATCTGGGAGGAAAGCACGCAGGGCGGCGGGAACGACAAGCCCGGCAAGCCTGACAAGCCGGACAAACCCGGTAAGCCCGACAAGGATCACAACGACAACGGCCATCACTATGGCAACGACAAGGGTGACAACCACGAGGACAAGGGCAATAACGGCAATAGCGGGACGGACAACGGCCACCATTACGGCGGCGACAAGCCGGATAACCACGTGGACAAGAAGGGCCAGACAAAGAAAAATGAGAGTGTTACCACTACAATTTCCAATGCCAATGACCCCGAAGCAATCGCGGCGAATACCGCAGAATTGTTCGCTCCTGCACCCTACAGTCCTGAAGAAGAATCCTGGATTGGAAAGCTTGATTCTGACCGTCATGTGAGTTATACTTATGATGAGAACGGAAACCTGATTGCCAAATCCGGTGATGGGATCGACGACTTCACGTATCAGTATGACAACGAAAACCGCCTGCGCGCGGTGATGCAGAACGGCACGGTCCTGATGGCCGCGCTGTACGACGGCAACGGCGACAGGATTTTCAAGCTGCAGCGCCACTCCACAAACGGGAACGTCCCCAGCAGCGGCAATAACGGGAACGGCAATGGAAACGGCAATTCCGGCAACAACGGCAAGGGAAATTCCGGAAATAACGGAAACGGTAATTCTGGAAACAACGGCAAGGGCAACGGGAATAACAAGAATGCGGACGTTTCTGCTGTTGTGGATTCCGGAGAAGTTCCAGCTATGCTCAGCGCTGCGAACGGTTCTTCCGGCGGCAATATCCCTGTGGATCTGGATCTGCTCGAGGATGTGATGCTTCTGCCGACAGGCGCGAACAAGACGAATATCAACAGCTTCGACCTGACCGG
>DWYK01000045.1 GCA_019118705.1 Candidatus Merdibacter merdigallinarum
TAAACGTAAACATCCGGAACGTATGACCATTTCGAAATACTGTCCGCGCTGCAACAAGAAAACTGACCATAAGGAGAAGAAATAAGAAGGGCCGTCTGCGGTCTTTTTTATTCGTAAACGCTGATGCTGGAAGTAAAGGTGTTTGAACTGGGCCTGATCATACAGGCGAACTGTTATGTGGTCAGCGAGGACGGGCATGCGCTGATCATCGATCCGGGATCCAAAGGAAGAGGAGTCCAGAAGTATATCGAGGAGCAGCAGCTCACCGTTGATGCCATCGTGCTGACACATGGACATTTTGACCATTGTGCCGGTGCAGATCATTTTGTGAAGGAATATCAGTGCCCTCTGTACATTCATCCGCTGGATGAACCGATGCTGCGGGATCCAAAGCTGAATTTCAGCGCGGACTTTGCGCCGCTGGTGGTGACTGCCAGGCCACGTCTGCTGCAGCGCGGAAAGCAGACGATCGGGCACTTTACCATCGAGGTGATCGATGCGCCCGGGCATAGTGAAGGTAGCTGTCTGCTGCTTCTGAAGGATCGGATGTTCTGCGGGGATGTCCTGTTTCAGGGAAGCATCGGCCGTACCGATCTGATCGGCGGCAGCAACCCTAAGATGGTGCAGACGCTTCGGATGCTCAAACAGCTGGGAAAGGATTATATCGTCTATCCGGGACATGGTCCTGCAACGACGCTGAATGAGGAAATACGTTACAATTATTATCTGCAGTCGGTATGAATGCTTCTCTGATGCAGGTTTGCAGCATTTCTTTTGAGATGCTGCTTTTTTTATTAGGGGAATCGTGAGATCTCACGTATAGAGAAAGTGCAGGGAGGTGAATGAGTGGAGAGAGAGTTACAGTCACTGATCCATCTGATGGTCGTTCGCCGGGCCAGTGATGCCCACTTTACTTTGCGTGACGGACAGCTGCATCTGCAGCTTCGCTGTCTGGGAGCGATGGATGAACAGGATGACGGCCTGTTTGATGTGCGCCTCTTTCAGTATCTGAAATATGTGGCAGGTCTCGATCTGGGAGATCTGGCGCGACCGCAGTCCGGCAAACTGTTTCGCAGCTATCAAGGGAAACCGCTGCAGTTTCGCTTTTCTCTTCTTTGTACCAACGAGATGCAGACAGGGGTGCTGCGTCTGCTGGATCATTATCGCTTCGAGAGCCTGGAGGACATCTGCACGGATCCTCGTCAGCGCGAGGTCCTGGATGCGCTGTGTCGGGGCAGGCAGGGGCTGGCATTGTTTTCCGGACCCACCGGCAGCGGAAAGACGACAACGCTGCATGTGCTGCTGCGGAGAGCATCTCTTCGCTATCACCGACAGGTGATCACACTGGAGGATCCCATCGAAATAGCGGACAGTGCCTATATCCAGTTGCAGGTGAATGAACGCAGCGGCTTTACTTATGAAGCGGGTATCGAACAGCTGCTTCGTCATGATCCGGATGTGCTGATGATCGGGGAGATCCGCAGTGAGAAGAGCGCACAGATGGCGGTCCGTGCGGCGCTGAGCGGACACAGCGTGTTTTCTACCGTGCATGCCAAATCCTGTCAGGAGGTGTTTGCCCGCATGCTGGAATTTGGCATCAGCGAGGAACAGCTGTCTGCCACGCTCTCTTTTGTCAGCACACAGCGACTGCTGGCAAGAAAGGACGGGCAGGGCAGGATGTGTGTGTATGAGCTACTGTACGGGGAGGGATTGTTATCCTATGTCCACACAAGACAGCTGCCCAAAGCGCATGCGACAGTGTCCATGCAGATACGGGGTGCATATGAACAGGGAATGATCAGTGAGGAAGCGATGCGTTATGAATGTGCGTCTGGATGAGTGGAGCGCGCTGGCGCTGCTGCTGGAACGCGGGATCCCTCTGGAGGATGCGCTGTCCCTTGCTTTTCGTGACAGCGATCCCTATCAAAAACGGCTCAGGCAGGGGGAAAGCTGTTTTATCGACGCGGGAGGGCCGCGAAACAGCTTTGAGCGTACGCTGTCCTTCTTCCTGAAGGCGGCTGGGATGGCAAGTGCCATCCGCATGAGCGTTCGTCTGTGTACGATCCGTCAGCGGCTGCTCCGTCAGCTGTTCAAGCAGGCGAGCTATCCGATCGTTTTGCTGGTGATGGCCTTTGTGCTGGTGCTGTTTTTCCTGTCATCGATCTTCCCTCAGCTGCAGCAGTTGAGTGACACCTCCTCTTCCTCTGCAGCTCTGCTTCTTCTGCAGCTGCTGCGGCTGTTGTTTCTGCTGATCCTCTGCCTGCTGGTGCTGCTGCTCGCACTGTCCGTGTTTCTTTGGCGTCAAAAGGATGTGAGGCGCATCTGCATCCTGCGCTTTCATTCGCGTCTGCCGCTGCTGCAAAACATGATTTCCTATCTGTTTGCCGCCTATCTCCATGAGCTGATGACGGCGGGGCTGTCGACCCGTCAGGCGTTTGCGTTCCTGGAACAGCTGGAGGAAGAAAGCATGCTCCATTCCTGTATCATTGAGGTTCGTCGATTGCTGGAACAGGGCTTCTCATATGAGCAGATCATCGCGACCTCTACGTATTTCTCTTCTCGTTTCCGTCGTTTTTTTCTCATCGGTCATCGAAGTTCGACCCTGCCTCAGACGCTCACGCTGTTTTGCGAACAGGAACTGGAACGTTGGCAGAAACAGCTTGCACGGGGCGGGTGGATCCTGCAACTGTGCGTATATGCGGTGATCGCCATCCTGGTCTTCTGTGTGTATCAGATGTTGCTGACACCGCTGGACATGCTCAATCAGATGTAAAAGAAAGGGGATGCAATGATAAACAAAAAAATGCAAGAGGGATTTACGATACTGGAGATGATGATCGTTCTTTCGATCGTGGCACTGCTGTTTTTGCTGACGCTTCCCAACATTCAGCAAAAAGAGGAGATCATCGAGGAGAAGGGCTGTGAGGCATTGACGGCCGTCGTCGATGCGCAGATCCTCCTCTATGAGATCGATACGCTGCGCACGCCAACTTCGATCGAGCAGCTGATCGCCGGCGGATATCTGAAAGAATCACAGAAACGATGTCCGGACGGCCGCTCCATCGTCATTGTTGACGGGCAGGCGTATGCACGATAAAAATGCGGGGTTTACGATGGTGGAGATGTGTCTGGTGCTGGCGATCGTGACGATCCTGCTGGCGGTGTTCTCCCTGCCGGGGCGATATACGACACAGACGCTGCACATATCGATGCTTCGTCTGCAGAGCTTCATCGAAACCGTGCAGAGCGAAGCGGTGGCTCAGGGAGCGGAGCGCACCGTGCGAATACAGGGCAATCAGGCGATCAGTGAGCAGCGACGGCTGCAGCTGCCCGCATCCGTCAGCTGTGAGGGGACGATCCTGCACTTTTATCCACAGTACACATCCGCACCGGCAGCGACGATCCGCTGTCAGGATGGCCGTCGGGAGTCGCTGGTGATCCAGCTGGGCAGGGGACGCAGTGAAATCCGCGCACAGGAGTGAGGGCTTTGTCCTTCTGGATGCCCTGCTGCTGTTGTTGCTGTGTCTGCTGCTGGCATCGCTTGCCCTGGTGGTGTCGCAGACGATGAAAGGGATGGAGGGATGGATCGTTGAAGATGCACGACGGATCGCCGGGGTACACGATGGCAGAGCTGCTGACCGCGCTGGGGGCAGCGATGATGTGCAGCGTGCTGCTTGCTCTGCTTTCTCAATGGGCAGCGCAGATGATCGTTGCACAGCCCTTTCTCATCCAGGATCAGATGGCTGTCTTACAGTTGCGGCTGTACCTGGCACAGTGTGATCATCTGCAGCTGGAGCAGGGAGCACTGCAGGTCGAATATGGCCGGGAGACGTTCACCCTTCAGCTGCATCAGCACCGTCTGGTCAAACGCCCCGGTTATGAGATCTTTCTGACGGACGTGGAGGATGCGGACTTTTTCAGGGAAGGAGATGCATATTATCTGGAATGGCAGCGGGAGGAAACACGCTGGCGGGCAAAGGTCAGCGAATGAGGGCTTCTTTTCCATGCTGGGACTGGTACTGCTCGCATTGTTCTTTGGTCTGTCATTGTTGCTGCAGCAGCGATGTGCGGCACTGTTGCAGCTTGCAAAGGCACAGGAGCGTGTAGATACCTACATCTATCTGCTGGATTACATCAAAACGCAGTGTGTTCCACAGCGGGCGGAGGAAACCGATCAGAAGGAGGAATGGCTCATCCTGCGCGGTGTGAACAGCTATCGCATCCTGTGGGAAGAAGACAGCTATGCTGCCTATCACGGCATGCGCTGCATCCTGCGGGCATATGCATCAGATGAAGGGATCGAGGAAGTACGGTTTGGCACTTTTGCACAGTAAGATCAAAGAGCGCGGCATAAAACGAGATGATGGAAACAGACTAAGAGGGGTGATCCTATGCTTACATATCTGGCCGCGCTCTCAAGTTTTGCCTTGATGATCGGCATCGGAATTCTGTTTCGCTTTCTCAGCGTGGCATCTGCCTGGCTCATCCTGCTGTTTGCACTATGCTCACTGCTGCTGCGTCTGTTTTATCGACAAGCGAGCTGTCGGTCGCTGGAACTGAAGGATTTTGCGCTTGCGCTGGTGTTTGCCTTTGGCTGTTCACTGCTCCTTCGCCGCCTGTCGCATCCTGTGGATGTCCACAGTTTTTGTTATCTGTATCTGTGTTCCTTCGTCGGTGTCGTTCAGTATGCCTGTTCGATCCGCTTTAAGACGCTGATCGGCCGTTAACGGAAGGGAAAATTTGTATTGACAGCGATTCAGAGATTACGTTATACTTATATCCGTAATGACAGTGAATCAGAGTAGTACCCTGCGCGTCGGCATAGAGAATTGACTGGCTGGTGGAAAGTCAAAGCGATCAACCGGGGGAACTCGCTGAGGAGTCGGTGGATGCCCGTGCCCTCGCGTTAAGAGGATTGAGGTGCATGCAGTTCATCTGCATGAACTAAGGTGGTACCGCGTATGTTTTACGTCCTTAGAGCAGCTAAGGGCGTTTTTTTATGAGAAGGAGAGATGAAAATGGCTTTTGATCATCAGCAGATCGAAAAAAAATGGCAGGCGTACTGGCTGAAAAACAAGACGTTCGCCTGTGACACTTCGGACTTCAGCAAGCCGAAGTACTACGTGCTGGACATGTTTCCCTATCCGAGCGGAAACGGTCTGCATGTCGGTCATCCGGAAGGATATACGGCAACGGACATCATTGCCCGCATGAAGCGCATGCAGGGCTATAACGTCCTG
>DWYK01000005.1 GCA_019118705.1 Candidatus Merdibacter merdigallinarum
GGAACACACCAACAGTTATTGAATGAATTAAAAGAATTGATAAATAGAGTTGAGGAAAAAAGAGAGGAAATATCAGCTAAGGGTATTTGGTGATATTTTACTACACCATTTGCCCGTGAATCTGCGTAGATTTACGAAGAATAGCGTAGGTTTGGGGCAAAACACCAAAAATAAGAAAAGCGCCCGAAAGCCAGTAATATCAAGGTTTGAAGGCCTATGAAGGGATATAAAAGATATGATAAAAATACTATTCATCTGCCACGGCAACATCTGCCGTAGCCCTATGGCCGAATTTGTCATGAAAGATCTCGTGCAAAAAGCCGGCCTCTCCCACCAGATCCAGGTGGACTCCGCCGCAACGAGCAGCGAGGAAATCGGCAACCCGATCCATTACGGAACCCGGCGCAAGCTGCAGGAAAAAGGAATTCCGTTCGACGATCACCGCGCCCGCCGCATGACAAAACGCGATTACGAGACATACGACCTTCTGATCGGCATGGAAACGATGAACATCCGCAACATGATGCGCATCACGCAAGGCGATCCCCTGCATAAGATCTCCCGCATCCTCGACCATACCCCACATCCGCGCGATATCGATGATCCGTGGTACACCGGCAATTTTGACATCACCTATGAGCAGATCCGGGAAGGCTGCGAGGCCCTGCTTCAAAAGCTTTCTGCGTCCGAATAGAAGAAGAAAGGACCACATTGCGAATTCTAAGGATTTCTCTGCGAAAACAATCGATTATCTGCTATAATAATTCTTACATGAAGGAGTCGAGTTTATGAAATTATTAGAAGATCGCATACGCAAAGACGGTGTCGTAAAAGCGGGGAACGTGCTGAAGGTCGACAGCTTCTTGAATCACCAGATGGACGTCCCGTTTTTCAACGAAATGGGAAAAGAGTTCAAACGTCTGTTTGAAGGAACGCCCATCAACAAGATCCTGACGATCGAAGCCAGCGGGATCGGTATTGCCATCATCGCCGGTCTGCACTTTCAGGTGCCGGTGGTATTTGCCAAAAAATCTCGTTCCAGCAACATCTCCGATCAGGTCTACCACGCCATCATCCATTCCTATACCCACAACTGCGACAACGATGTCGTTGTCTCCAAGCAGTATCTGCATGCAGATGACCACCTGCTGATCATTGATGATTTCCTTGCGAACGGCTGTGCGCTGGAAGGACTGATCGACATCGCCCATCAGGCGGGCGCAACGGTGGAAGGCATCGGCATCGCCGTGGAAAAAGGATTTCAGTCCGGTGGTGACCGTTTGCGTTCGCAGGGCTATCGCGTGGAATCGCTTGCCATCGTAGAGCGGATGGATCCCATCAGCGGAACGATCGAATTTCGCAGCAGTGAGCGATAAACTGCTGCTTTTTCTATTTTTGCCCGCTCCACCTTTGATCGTCTGCCTGCTGATCGAACGCCCGTTCCTGAAAAATCGATCTGCCTGGTGATGAGGGCTTTGCTTCCATCCTGCTGATCCCGACAGAATATGGGGCCGGTTTGCTATAACGAGAAGGAATTGCTATAATAAATGAGGATCAAATGGTTTTATTTGATAAGGGGATCAATATTGGGAGGAATCCAGATTGAAGAGACGAATTGTGATCAACATGCTTTCGAGCGCAGACAAAGTCGCCGGTCAGGGCGTCGGCAGTGCCTATGAGGAACAGGTCCATCTGGTGAAAGAAGGTGCCAGCGACCTTTTCGACGTACGCATCAACGAACATTGCAAGGCGGATATCAACCATTTTCATACGGTCAATCCAAACTACTATGTAAAGATGAGAGCTTCCAATGCGATCAATGTCGCTTACTGCCACTTCCTGCCGGATACGCTGGATGGCAGCATCAAGATACCAAAGGCCTTCTTTGGCATTTTTAAGCGTTACGTAACTTCCTTTTACCGCAGCGCAGACTATCTGATCGTCGTGAATCCGATCTTCATGAAGGAACTGGCACGCTACCATATTCAAAAAGAACGGATGGTATACATTCCAAACTACGTCAGCAAAGATCAGTTCTACGAAAAGAGCATCGATGAGAAAACAGCGATCCGCAAGCGTTACGGCATCGGTGCGGATGCGTTCGTCGTTCTTGGCGTCGGTCAGGTGCAGACGCGCAAAGGCGTTTTGGACTTTGTCGAAGTAGCCAAACAACTGCCGGACATCACCTTTGTCTGGGCAGGCGGTTTCTCTTTTGGCAAGATCACGGACGGCTACCAAGAGCTGGCACAGATCATGGAACATCCGCCGGCGAACGTCAAGTTTTTGGGCATCGTACCGCGTAGCGAGATGAATGACATCTTCAACGCGGCGGATGTCTTGTTCATGCCGTCCTATAACGAACTCTTCCCGATGTCCATTCTGGAGGCGGTCAACGTGCGCCGTCCGCTGGTGCTGCGCGATCTGGAGCTCTATGAGGATATCCTGTTCCATCAATATATGGAAGGAAAGGACAACGCACAGTTTGTCCATGCGCTTCGGGTCCTGAAAGAGGATCCGCAGGAGTATCGCCGCTGGCAGAACGCTTCGACGAAAATTGCGGATTTTTACAGCAAGGAACATGTCCTGCAGATCTGGCGGGAGTTCTATACGCGGATCTATCGGGAACGTCACCATAAGAAAAAATAAGCAGAGAGGGATGGTGCTATGAAGCAAGGCAGAAAATATGCATTGAATCTGCTTTTGATCCTTGTGATCACCGTCTTTGCGGTCTGGTTTGCCGTAAAAGACAATTATGAGGAAGTACTGCGTCTCATCAGCAACATCAAATGGTATTATCTGGCCATCATCATGGCGTGGGGAATCGTGTACACACTGGTGATCGGATGGATCTACCAGGTGTTCGGCCGGCGTTACCGCAAAGGCTACCGCTTTCTTCACGGCGTCGTCGTCGCTTTTGTCGGTGCGTTCTTTTCCGGTATCACGCCAAGTGCGACCGGGGGACAGTTTGCGCAGGCATACATCATGAAAAAACAGGGAATCAAGGTCAGTGACGGCGCATCGATCCTGTGGGCGGATTTCATCGTCTATCAGACGACGATGATGATCTATGTCACGATCCTGTTTCTGTTGCGCTTTTCCTATTACAGCGCACAGAACGCCTGGTTTAATCTGATCCTGCTGGGCTATCTGATCAATGTGGTCGTCATCTGCGCACTATATACGATGGCCCTCTTTCCAAAGGTATACATTCGCCTCAGCGGTGTGATCGTCAATCTGCTGGCGCGGATCCATCTGGTCAAGAACCGCGAAGAGACGCTGGCAAACTGGAATCTGCAGCTGGCCAGTTTTACCACTGAGATCAAAAAACTGACCAAAGACAAGCGCCTGATCCTGGAAACGGCAGGCATCAATGTGCTGCGGATGACGTTACAGTTTTCACTGCCGTTTTTCATTGCGCTGATGATGGGCATCCATCTGCAGCCAGGTCAGCTCATCGACGTGATCGCACTGTCCAGCTTTGTCATGATGGCCAACAGCTTCATCCCGATCCCGGGAGCCAGCGGCGGCACCGAGGTCGTGTTCGCTTTGTTATTTGGCTCTTTGTTTGGCAGTGGAACCGGAGCGGTCCTGCTGTTGTGGCGCTTTTCTACTTACCATCTGGTGCTCATCTGCGGAGCGGTCATCTTCATTCTGGCCAAACGATACTATGATAAAAAACAGAGCAGGGAGGAACGGGATTCCTTGCCGAAGGAGGAAATCTTATGAGAATCGGAATCTTTACGGATACCTATACGCCGGATATCAACGGTGTGGTTTCCTCTGTCGTCACATTGGAGCGTGGGCTGCAGGCGGCCGGCCATGAGGTCTATATCGTGACCGGACAGAAAAACTCATTGCACGCACATTGGGAAGGCAACGTGCTGCGGCTGCCGGGGCTGGAGATCAAAAAGCTCTATGGCTATACGCTGAGCACACCATATCATTTTGAGGTCAAACGGATCATCGAGTCCCTGCATCTGGATGTGATCCACGTGCAGCAGGAGTTTACGGTCGGCATCTTTGGGCGGATCCTGGCCCATACGCTGCATATCCCGGTCGTATATACTTATCATACGCTGTATGAGGACTACACCCACTATGTCAATTTCTTCGATCTGGAAAGCGTAGAAAAGATCAGCAAAAAAGCGGTCTACTCGATCTCGCGGATGCTTTGCAATTCGGTGTCCGGCATCATTGCGCCCAGTGAGAAGACCCGGGAGAAACTGGTGGGTTACGGTGTGAAAAAACCGATCTATGTCATTCCGACCGGATTGGATCTGGACAGCTTCCGCCATGAAAATGTCGCAGAGGCAAAGCGACAGGAAATACGGGAGCGTTATGGACTGGATGACTCGACACGTGTGATCATCTATCTGGGACGCATCGCTGCAGAGAAGAGCATCGACAAGATCATCAGCGGCGTTCGATACATACAGACGTCCAACTGCAAGGTCTTGATCGTCGGCGGCGGACCTTCTCTGGATGATCTGAAGAAGCAGGCAGAGAAGGAAGGCGTTTCGGATCGGGTGATCTTTACCGGAGCGGTACCGCCGGAGGAAGTGCCGGCCTATTACCAGATCAGCGAGGCATTTGTCAGCGCATCGACTTCTGAGACACAGGGCATGACCTTTATCGAAGCGCTTGCCAGCGGGTTGCCGCTGTTTGCCTGTCCGGATGAAGTGCTGGAAGATCTGATCGAGGAAACTGTCAGCGGATTCTATTTTACATCACCGCAGGAACTTGCCGGAAAGGTCGATGCCTACCTGGCGATGGAAGATGCGCAACGGGCGGCGATGAAGCAGGAAGCGATCGCACGCAGTGCGCGCTATGACATGCATACCTTTGCGCACAATGTAGAGGTCGTTTACCGCAACGTGATCGATGAGTACCGTGAAGATTATGAGGTGACCAAGATCCGCATCCTGGACGATGTCGTAAAAGTCACGCTGGAAAACGATGCGCAGAAGGAACCGTTGCGGCTGTATATGACGATGGAGGATTATTTCTCCTTTAAGATCACGCTGCATCGTTATCTGGATGCCGGCTATGTGCAGTCTCTGCAGATCCAGCAGGATGTGATCAAGGCGACGCGAAGCGCCATCCGCCGGCTGGCTGCCAAGGATTACACCTGTCAGGAGATGCGGCGCTATCTGATACAGAACAAGGAACTGAACCGGGAACAGGCGGACAAGATCGTGGACGATCTTCAGGAACGCGGCTTTCTGAACGATGAACGTTATGCCAGCGAAAAGACCCAGTATTATGCTTCGCTGGGGTATGGACGTGAGAAGATCCTGCGAACGCTGCGCAAAAAAGGCATCGACAGCGAAACGATCGAACAGGCATTGACGGATCTGCAGGACGATCAGGAGGAAGTGCGGGCGCAGGCGATGGCCCAGCGGCTGAAGCTGACCGTCAAGGACCGTTCAAGGAGGATGAAACAGCAGCTGATCGCATCCAAGCTGATCGCACAGGGATACAGTCCGGAGATCGCCCGGCGTGCGGCATCACAGCTGGATCTGGACGATGAAGATGAAGACAGCGCGTTGGATCAGACGATGGCCAAGGCGCAGCGGCTGTATGCCGCGAAGCACAGCGGGGCGCGCCTGCAGCAGAAGATCCTGGAGTATTGTATCCGAAAAGGCTTTTCTGCCGATGCCGTGCGTCGCAAACTGGAGGAACAGGAGTTGAAAAACGATGAATAAATTGTTGCGTGATCTGACCGATGGAGAACGCACGACGATTCGCGTGCTGCTGAGCAGCCGCAGTCGTGGAGTGACCGCCAAAGGCGCCCCGTATCTTTCTTTCGTATTGCAGGATAAGAGCGGTACGATGGATGCCAAATACTGGAATGTGCCGGAAAGTGCGCTGGAACTGTATCAGGCGGGGATGATCGTCGATGCGAGCGGCGATGTGCTCAGTCACAATCATCAGCTGCAGTTTCGCATCAAGCAGCTGGATATCGTAGAGGAAACCGTGGAGGCCCGCAGCTTTGCGCAGGAGGGACCGCTGCCGGTCGAAGTGCTGCGTGAACGCATCGAAGCGTGCCTGGAAAACATACAAAATGAGAACCTGAAGCGTCTGATCGATGCGGTGTACGAGAAATATCGATCGGATTTCTATGAATACCCGGCAGCGACAAAAAACCACCATGATTTTGTCGGCGGTCTGGCGACCCATGTGCTGGGGATGCTGGATCTGGCGGAGATGCTTGCGGTACAGTATCCGATCCTGAACAGGGATCTGCTGGTCAGCGGCGTGTTCCTGCACGATCTGGGCAAGCTGCAGGAGCTGAGCGGAGCGATCGTTCCCAGCTATACGATGGAAGGGCGTCTGCTTGGCCACATCTCTCTGTTTCAGGCAGAGGTTGCCAAGATCGCCGCATCGCTGGGCATTGAGGACAGTGAGGAAGTAACGCTGGTACGTCATATGATCCTTTCTCATCACGGGGTCTATGAATACGGTTCACCGGTCTTGCCGATGATTCCGGAGGCGGAGGTCCTGCACCTCATCGACAATCTGGATGCCCGCATGAATACGATCGAAAAAGCGTTGAATGCGACAGAAGAGGGTGCGTTTACACCGCGGATCTTCGCTTTGGAGAATCGCAGTCTGTATAAGTCGAAGATCAAGAAATAAGTCGGTCTCTGGATCGGCTTTTTTCTATAATAGAGCTTACGGCATTGTCATGAGAAAAAAACAGAGCGCAGACCTTGACAAAATCAATAATAAGAATTAAACTAAGAATAGTTCTTAAGATTGGAGGCTGTTATGAGACGGAAATCATCAAAACAGAGAGATCGGATCATGGATTTTCTGCAGCAGGCAGACGGGCATCTGACAGCCGAAGAAATCTATAAGAATTTACAGGCACAGGGCGAGCAGATCTCGTTAGCGACGGTATATCGCAATCTGGGAGTATTGGAGGAACTGAATAAAATACGTCGAGTGGCCCATCCTCATGATGGGTACTGCTACGACAAGACGACCGTTCCCCATCACCATCTGCACTGTATCCGCTGCAATCGGCTGATCGACATCGATCTTCCCTACGATGCATCGCTGAATGCGCGCATTGCCGAACAGACCGGTGCAGAGGTGGTTTCACATTCGATCACGGTGGAAGGAATCTGTGAGCATTGCCGAAAAATGGTCAAGTAAAGGAGAGTAAGACAATGGAACTGAAAGGATCTAAGACAGAACAGAATCTGATGACAGCATTTGCCGGTGAAAGCCAGGCACGCAACAAGTACACATTCTACGCTCAGAAGGCACGTGAGGAAGGAATGGAGCAGATCGCCCGTTTCTTTGAGGAGACCGCACGCAATGAGCAGGAGCACGCAAAGCTGTGGTTCAAGGCGCTGCATGACGACGCGATGCCGTCCACGGACGCAAACCTGGAAGATGCTGCTGCCGGTGAAAACTATGAGTGGACCGACATGTACAAGCACATGGCGGAAACCGCACGCGAGGAAGGATTTCTGAAGATCGCATTCCAGATGGAAAAGGTCGCGGAGATCGAGAAGCGTCATGAAGAGCGCTACCTGAAGCTGCTGGACAATGTCAAGAACAACACCGTTTTTGAAAAGCCGGAAAAGACAGTATGGGTATGCGACATCTGCGGTTACTGCGTAGAAGCAGAGAAGGCGCCGAAGGTCTGCCCGGTCTGCGGTTACGATGGAGCGCATTTCGCTCAGGAAGCAAACAACTACTGATCATTCGCTTTTCTGGAAGACGGGTCGGACGACGGCTCGTCTTTTTTTTGCCCGCATGGACACAAAGAGAAGTCTGTTTTGCTTTATGGAGCGGACACTTCATGTTAAAATAGGAGCGGTGATAGGAAATGAAAGTAGGATTTATTTCGCTGGGCTGCAGCAAGAATCTGGTAGACAGCGAGAAGATGATGGGGATGCTGACGGCAAACGGACACACGTTGGTCGCACACCCTTCCCAGGCAGATGCCATCGTGATCAATACGTGCGGTTTCATTACCAGCGCGAAAGAAGAAGCGATTTCGACCATCTTTGAAATGGCCGCCTATAAACAGGCAAACCTGAAAAAGCTGATCGTCGTCGGCTGTCTGGCACAGCGCTATAAGGAACAGCTGGAAGAAGAGATCCCGGAGATCGATGCCGTCGTGCGCATCAGCGACTATGGTTCTCTGCACGAAGTGCTCGCCAGGGAACTGAACGATGCGGGCAGTGTGACGTTTGCCCAGGCGAAGCGTCAGCTGACCAGCAAGCCGTGGACGGCCTATCTGAAGATCGCGGAGGGCTGTTCCAACCACTGTGCGTATTGTGCCATCCCGCTGATTCGCGGCGATAATGTCTCGGTACCGATGGAAACGCTGGTCAGCGAGGCAAAAGAGCTGGCCAAGCGAGGTGTAAAAGAGCTGGTGCTCAATGCACAGGATACGACGAAGTACGGCGTGGATCTGTATGGTCGCCGCAGCCTGCTGCCGCTGCTGCAGCAGCTGCATGCCATCGAAGGCTTTCACTGGATCCGGATCCTTTACATGTATCCGGATGAGATTGACGATGAACTGATCGAAGGAATGGCCGGACTGCCCAAGGTGCTCCCGTATTTCGATATTCCGATGCAGCACGCCGATCGTCAGATGCTGGAGCGGATGAACCGCAGAGGAACAAAGGAAGATGTGCTGAAACTGGTGGAGAAGATCCGTTCGACCTTTGCGGATCCGACGCTGCGTACGACCTTTATCGTCGGTTTCCCGGGTGAGAACAGGGAAACGATGGATGAGCTCTTACAGTTTGTCAGAGAGGTCCGCTGGGATCGAATGGGAGCGTTTACGTATTCTCCGGAGGAAGATACTCCGGGTTCTCTCATGAAGCCGGTCTGTGAGGAAAGCCTCAAACAGCAGTATCTGGATGAACTGATGAAGCTGCAGGAACAGATCGCATGGGAAAATCAGCAGAAGAAGCTGGGAAAGGTCATCGAGGTGCTGGTCGAGGATAAGGATGGCCTGACGAATCGCTACCGCGGACGCAGTGCGTGGGATGCGCCGGATGAAGTGGACGGCATGGTGATCTTCCGCAGCGATCGTGCGATCGAACCGGGAACCTTTGTTCAGGTGCGGATCACGGAAGTGCTGGTCCATGACGTCATCGGAGTGGAGGTATGATCGTCGGTTTTGATCCGATCATCGCAGAAGAACCCAGGGTGATGATCCTGGGGTCCATGCCCAGCGTGACCTCATTGGAACGCCGGCAGTATTACGGTTATCGCCACAATCGCTTCTGGCCGATCCTGTCTGCGTGTTTTTCGATGCCGATCGATACATATGAACAGAAAAAAGAGATCATCCTGCGGCATCATCTGGTCCTGTGGGATGTCATCCACGCCTGTGAGCGGGAGGGATCGCTGGATTCCCGCATCCATGCGGAGGTCGTCAACCCGATCGATGCGCTGACGGAGGCATATCCGCTCATCCACACGGTCATCTGCAATGGAAAAAAGAGCGAGACGCTGTATCAGCGTCATTTCGCACATCTTCCGCTGAAGCAGATCTATCTGCCAAGCACCAGCAACGCCAACCGCACGATCATAGAGGAGGCGCTGTTTGCCTGCTGGATCGATACCCTGCGAAGCGTGCTGGAACAATCAAACGATACAAAGAGAAAAGGGAACAGAGGAAAATGAAAAAGTGGAAACGACGGGCCGTTTCGCTGCTGTGTGTGGGAGTGCTGAGCGCATGTCAGCAGGCACCGGAGGAAACGGACCAGGTGAAAGAAGCGCCGGTGAAGGATCGTCGGGTATCGCTGACCTTTACCGGTGATCTGCTCTTTGAACAGAGCCTGTATGATTCCTGGGACAACTATGCGTTCGGAGATTATTTTGATTTGATCCGACCGTACCTGTGCGGGGATATCGTCATCGGCAACCAGGAGGTGCCCATCGGCGGGGAAGAACTGGAGGTCAGCGGAACGGCCTATTCATTCAATGCGCCGGTGGCGATCGCCGAACAGCTGCCGCAGGTCGGCTTCGATGTGCTGACGCTTTCCAACAACCACAGTTATGATCGAGGATACGAGGGAGCGGTGAACACCCTTGAAAACCTGCGTGCGAACGATATCCTGCCGGTCGGCCTGTATGCGGATGAAACCAGCGCAGAGCAAATCGCGATCGTGGAAGAGAACGGCATCCGTATCGCCATCCTCGCTTATACATACGATACCAACATTGCGCCGGAGGATTCGCATGCCTTTGTGACGAAGACCTTTCTCAATGAGCAGGGCCAGCTGGACGACGCACATCGACAGATGCTGAAAGAAGATGTGGAACAGGCACAGGAACAGGCCGATGTCGTCATTGCGGCCATGCACTGGGGAAATGAGTTCACATTTGAACGCAATGCGGCGCAGACACAGACTGCGGCGTATCTCAATGATCTCGGTGTGGATATCATCATCGGAAACCACCCGCACTGTCTGCAGACGATGGAACGGCTGACCAACGCGGAGGGAAAAGAGACATGGGTCTTCTACTCACTGGGGAATCTGGTATCTGCCGCTGCCATGGTCGATCGGGCCAGCGTTGATTTTGCCAACCTGTACGAGATGGGCGGCATCGTCAATCTTGATGTGGTCATCGATGGAGAGAGCGGGGAAGTACGCATCGAACATGCACGGCTGACACCGGTCATCAATCATTTTGATGTGAATTACAGTCATTTCCAGCTGATCCCGTTAAAGGATTATACCGAGGATCTGGCGGCTTCCCACTGCCAGCGGCAGTACTCGGCCAGCTTCAGCAAAGCATGGCTGGAAGAACAGCTGCATGTATTGTTTGACCGTAAGATCCGGTTGGATCTTTAAAAAGAAATTCCGTGAGTCACAGATAGATTTCTATGTAAAAGTCTGTAACGTTTCCCGGAATCAAAAAAGACTGCAACAAACAGAAGCTCTGACCATATCTGCTTGCCTGCAGTCTTTTTGCTAAAATGAATAAAAAAACCTCCGAACGTCATGTCCGGAGATCTTCTCTTTCAAATGGTGGACCCTTAGGGATTCGAACCCTAGACCCACTGATTAAGAGTCAGTTGCTCTGCCAGCTGAGCTAAGGGTCCATCGCTGATTGCTCATATATATTATCAATAACTGAACGCATTGTCAATAACAAAGTGAAAAAATTTTAATAAAATCTCTGGGTGCGCAACCGTACCGTCAGAGTGTCGTTTTGCCTCTCAGTGCAGCGGCAGCTCGATGCGTTCCTGTGCGTCTGCCTGCCGCAAACGTTCCAGGATCTCCCTGCGTTCCTTCTCAAAGACCGCCTCCTGATTTTGATAACAGCTGCAGTGATGTTCCATCAGATCGATGATCGTCTCGACCGTCACCTGCGCTCTGTCAAAGCTCTGACAGTTGCTGTTCAGGGTGATGACCCACAGATGAATGTCATTCAAATACGCGATCCCCGGCTCCTGAATGGTCAGGGGCACCACATCCAGCATCAGTGTCTTTGCGTGAAACAGTGTCTCCAGTTTCATGTTCCCCCTCCTTCCTTCTCATTATCGGTGAAAACGAATCAAAAGAAAAGACTTGACTTCGTGCATAGAAATGAAATTTCGGGGAAGAGTAAGAGGCAGGAGGATGTATCATGAAGCTATTGAATATCTGTGCATGGACGATCGCCATCATCGGCGCGCTCAACTGGGGACTGATCGGTGCGATCGACTGGAATTTGGTCGAAGCGCTCTTTGGCATCGATTCTCTCGTCACCCGCATCGTCTACCTGCTGGTCGGGCTCAGCGGGCTGTATCTGAT
>DWYK01000046.1 GCA_019118705.1 Candidatus Merdibacter merdigallinarum
CTGCATATTCTTCCCACAACAGTTTGATCGTCGTGCCGGGTTTCAACAGTTCCTTATGAACATAGTCGAAATCCGGCTGCTTGATTGACAGATTGATTTTCACCTCTTCTTCGAACAATAATTTTTGGACATCGTATTCACTAAGATCTTGAATAGATGACCAACAGATTTTTTTAGAGTCAGCGGCATTGAATATTTTTCTAACTGTATCTCTTGATACTTTTGTGGCGCGCGCAATATCTCGCTGACTATGGTTTTGAGATCTCATTTCCAAAACCCTTTTAACATCTCGCATAAAAAAACACCTCCGATTCCACAAGATATTAAAATGCGATAAGCATCGCATACATATCTTATAGAACAAGAGGATAGAATAAAACCAGGCTATGCCACTTATAAATGATCATGATAAAAAATTTAATTTCTGATGGACTTGTATAACGAATCAAGTGGACTTCGTCACCGTAATACATGGACTTATTTTGCCGTATTGAGTGGACTTCTCACTCCGTAATAATCAATCGGCCGCTTTTGGTCATCAGCTGGTTTGTCAGCATCTGCTTTTCATGATCGATCTGCTCCGGTGTCCAGTGCTGTGCCATCAATCTTCCTCCTTTCTCTGATGAAGCGATGATATGGTTTCTGCAGGATCGCCATGTCGGTGATCCTGCCGCTCCCTCTTCCAAAAAAAATGCCCGACGTGTTCGCCCGGCACCTTTGTTATCGTTTTGTCATCGATCCGCGCAGGATCGTTTTTCGTTTGGCATCCGCCAGGATGTGTGATCGGTATGCAGCAGCTGTTCCGCCAGCGGGGATAACGGCTTCTCCAGGAATTCCCGGTATAATGCCTGCACGGCCGGGTTTTCATGAGAGAAACGCAGCTGACAATGACCATCCAGCTGATACAGCGCCGCAGCTCTCTCTGCAGCCAGCTCGCTTCCTTCGTGGATCGGCTGTCCGCCACCGCCGCTGCATCCGCCCGGACATGCCATGACCTCGATGAAATCATATGCAACTTCCTTTCGGTGCATGGCTTCGATCAGCCGCCGGGTGTTGCCCAGACCGCTGACGATCGCACAGCGAACCAAAGTACCATCGATCGTGAAGGTCGCTTCCTTCCATCCATCCATTCCGCGCACATCCGCAAAAGCGTCCGGATCTGCATTTTTTCCGGTGACGAAGTAATGTGCACTGCGAAGCGCCGCTTCCATCACACCGCCGGTCGCACCGAAGATCACCCCGGCTCCACTGGCAGTTCCCAGCGGATCATCCAGCGCAACATCCTGCAGATAGCGAACATCGATATGCTCCGAGCGGATCATGCGGACGACTTCTCTGGTCGTCAGGACGAGGTCCACATCCGGATAGCCCGAATCCTTCATGCTCGGGATCGCGATCTCATGTTTTTTCGCAACACACGGCATGATCGAGATGTTATAGATCTTTGAAGGATCCACGCCGATCTTTTTGGCAAACCACGTTTTGGTGATGGCACCAAACATCTGATGCGGCGATTTGGCGGTGGACAGATGATCGACCATGTACGGATACTGAGATTTCAAGAAGCGTACCCAGCCCGGACAGCAGGAGGTGAACATCGGCAGATGCTCCCTGTGCTGCAGCCGCTCCAAAAACTCATTCGCTTCTTCCATGATCGTCAAGTCTGCGGCGAAATCCGTATCAAACACATAGTCCGCTCCCATCTTGCGCAAAGCGTCTCCCAGCTTTTCGATGGTGGCTTCCTCCCGGGACAAACCAAGCGATTCGCCCCAGGCTGCACGTACGGCCGGCGCGATCTGCACGATCGTGACCTTGTCCGGATCGTTGAATGCCTCAAACGCGTGCTCACTGTCCTCGCGAACATGCAGGGCATTGACCGGACAGTGGGTGATGCACTGTCCGCACAGGCTGCATTCGGCTTCTTCGATGTTACGGTTCTGGGAGACATTGACCGTCGTACGGGATCCGGTCTTCTGCACATCCCACACCTGCAGATCCTGTACCTTATCGCAGATCTGGATGCAGCGCATGCACTTGATGCATTTGTTGCTTTCCCGGATCAGCGGGAAGTCTTTGTTCCATGGGATATAGGTTACCTTTTTCTCGTATGGCAGCGAGGTGATGCCCAGGTCGTTGCTGATCTTCTGCAGCTCACAGTTGCCGCTGCGTGAACAGTAGGCACACTCACAGTCATGCTGTGAAAGCAGCAGCTGCACATTGCATTTGCGGGTCCAGCGCACTTTTGGGGAGTTGGTGTAGACGACCATGCCTTCGGCAACGACCGTGTTGCAGGCGGTGACCAGCTTGTCCTTTCCTTCCAGCTCCACCACGCAGACACGGCAGGCGCCGATATCGTTGATCCCCTTCAGATAACAGAGATGCGGGATCTCGATGTGAGCCTGTTTGGCAGCCTCCATGATGGTGGAACCATCCTTTACGGCAATCGTCTGATGATCGATCGTAACTGTTACCATTTTGTCGTTCTCCCCCCTTTAAATACACCGAATCCATAATGATCACATCGCAGACAGCGACCACATTCCTGCTGGACCTCTTCGTTGCTCATGCCATGTTCGATGAGGTCGAAGTCTTTGCAGCGCTGTGTCGATTCACGTTCTTTCATCTGTACTCTGCCGCATTTCGGCCGGTCGGCGTAATTGGCCGGCGGGATGACGACATCACATTCGATGACATGATGATAACCGAGGTATTCATCAATATTGGCGGCTGCGACCTTTCCGGCTGCGATCGCCCGGATGACGGTGGCCGGTCCGGTGACACAGTCGCCGCCCGCAAAGATACCGGCTTTATTTTCTATGTCAGAGGAGTCCAGCGCATCGATCGCTCCGTGGCGGATCGGTACGCCCTCTTCGGCAAAGTGCTGTGATTCGATTCCCTGGCCGATGGCGACGACCACGATGTCACAGGGAATCCGTTTCTCCTCGACATCTGCATTTTTCGGAGAAGGCCGTCCGCCGCGATAATGGGAGATGATCTGCGGCTGCACCCAGAGGGCCGCGACCTTATGATCTGCATCCAGTTCGATGCGTTTCGGGGCCTGCAGCTGCAACAGCTCACAGCCTTCCGCCAGCGCCCCTTCAACTTCCTCCGGCAGTGCGGTCATGTCCTCCTGTCTTCTGCGGTAGGCGATCCCCACATAGCTGGCGCCTAAGCGCAGGGAGCTGCGGGCAACATCCATCGCTACGTTGCCGCCGCCGATGACCAGCACGCGTTTGTCCTTGAAATCCGGAAGGATGTCGTCACCGATGTTGCGCAGCATCGTGACGGCAGAGATGACATTTTCTCCATCTTCTCCGGGGATGCCGACCTTCTTGTCCGTCTGTGCGCCGATGGCGAGATAGACCGCATCAAATTCTCTGTCCAGCTGTGCCAGGGTGACGTCTTTTCCGATATCGGTCTCTGTGTGCACTTCGACGCCGGTGGAGAGGATGACATCGATCTCTGCATCCAGCCGTTCGCGTGGCAGGCGATAATTCGGGATGCCGTAGCGCAGCATACCGCCCAGCCGTTTGCGTTTTTCGTATACGACGCTCTGATGGCCCATCAGCTGCAGATAATATGCAGCGCTCAGTCCGCCGGGACCTCCGCCGACGATGGCGACACGTTTGCCGGTGGCCGGTGCACGGGTCTCTGCCGGCACATGACCGGCATGATCGACCGCATAACGCTTGATGCCGCGGATGTTGATCGAATCATCCAGCATGTTGCGCCGACAGCGGGCCTCACAAGGATGCTCACAGATGAAGGCACATACCGTAGGGAATGGGTTGTCCTTGCGGATCAGACGTACCGCATCGGCATTCCTGCCTTCTTTGACAAGAGCGATATAGCCGGGAATGTCCACACCGGCCGGGCACATGGATACACAGGGAACCGGCTGGTTCAGGCTGGCGGTGCAGCGTCCGTGCAAGATGTGTTCTTCATAGTCATCACGGAAGCCGCGGACACCTTTCAGGACCATTTCCGCTGCTTCATAGCCGATGGCACAGTCCGCGCTCCAGGAGATGTTCTGCGCGGTCTTCTCGATCAGATCGATCGTTGACAGCGTGGCCCTGCCTTCCAGAACGTCTTCCAGCAGGGCCTGCAGCTGTGCAAGTCCGACACGGCAGGGGACACACTTTCCGCATGTCTGGGCGTGACAGAGCTTTAAAAAGGCGCTTGCCATATCTACCGGGCAAAGTCCCGGCGGACTGGCGATGATTCTTCTTTCCAGATCTTTGTAGAGATCTTCGATGACCCGCTGCGCCTGTGTAGCGGTCATGATGGTTAGTCTGCTCATACCTTTCCTCCATATGATATTGATGATACCGTTTACAACTAATTAAAATATAACACAAACAGATGGAAAAGAAAGCAGGAAATCGACAGTTTGATATTTTCCCATATTCTGGATCATCAGATGAGGAAAGCGAATGTGGATCGATCCGAGCGGACGACGTCACAAAAAGCC
>DWYK01000047.1 GCA_019118705.1 Candidatus Merdibacter merdigallinarum
AAACCCTTGACACGCGCCCGCCCCGGTGCTATTATAATACATGCACCGCGACCTGCGCCGGTAGCTCAGCTGGATAGAGTGTCTGACTACGAATCAGAAGGTCGGGAGTTCGAGTCTCTTCCGGCGCACCACAACAGCCTTATCCGAACTCAGTTTTCTGGGTTCGGATAATTGCTTTTTATACTGCATTTTCTTTGATGATACGGCAAAAAGCCGGGACGGACGACTTCTCGTTTGGAAGCGTCCGTCCCGGCTTTTTGTGTACCCGCATCGCCTGTGCGGCGACCGTGCAGGCTATGTGCGATGGTAATGCGGTGAAAATGCGAGCCTTTTGAGGCAAAAATCTGTGAAAATTCTGTGAAACTTAGCGGAACTTTACGACAACAAAGTCAGGCATCCGATTGGTAACCGCTTTCTGGGTATTAAAAGTGTGAGAATTCTGTGAAAGTTTCCCGCTCGCTTTTAGCTTTTGATATTCGGCCATATTTTTCTCATCTGCAAAGTATTCCTCAATGTATGGACAAATGAACCGTGCAAACTGCTCCAGGTTGGCGCGGGGGATCCCGCAAACCATTTCGGGGCATTGATCCTTTTTAGACTTTCGTGGCATAAGTACCTCCTGATCAGTAGTGTGTGTTACCTGTGAGTGATTGTACAGCCGAAAGGCCGATGCTTATAGAACCATTGTATCAAGGAGACGGTGCGGGAAAAAGCACAGGAGTCCAGCAACTTTTCTGCAAACTTCGTGATGCACTCACTCGCGCCATTGCACTACCTCTTTGGCTGAGAACCCGGTCAGGGTGTTCCTGGTGCAATCCTCCTTGCGGAAATGGATGCAGTGCAGACGCAGTTCGTCATCCAGGTAGAAAAAGTAGGGCTGCAGGCCATCGTCGATCTCCAGGACTTCGCGGGGACGCAGCGGAAAGCCCAACCTGTCCGGTAGGTTCAGAAAACTCACTTCATTTTGAAATTCCTTGGTGCTGATGTCTACGTGTCTTTCGTAGCAAACAGCATAGTCTGTGGCAGAGACATATGGTTCCATACCTATTTGCCGAAGCAGGCTTTGCAGTAACTCGGTGTCCGGGCTTTTATAGTGGTAGACTCGCACGGCACAGGGCGTGATCCTTCGGGGACACCAGGTGGGCACCTTCTCTTTTGGGTCTTTCGGTTTGAATACCCTGGGGCGCTTGCCGCCTGTGCAGTAGTGACTGAATGGGCGCAAATAGACTCCTTTGAGCTTTGTCCCGCAGGCTTCAGCGTGTCGGTGGTGATATGGGCAGAATGTGCATTTTGGCTGGCGGACTTTTACTTCTAGCATGATAACCTCCTTTGTCACGGAAGAGTTTCGATGGCATAAAGCAACCGCTTGGCGTGTGCTTGATACTGCGGCATAAACGGCTGGCTCAGGTCATAGCCTGAATACAGGTGGTACACCATTAACGAGACAAGGCGGTCCCGCCGGGCTTCCGGCAGCGAACGGATCGTCTCCCCTAGCAGAGGGATAAAGGCGGTTTCAGCCTTTATATACTCCTTGTCCTCGCGGGTAAAATGAACCCGCAGCCAGTTCCCGACATGGATGCGCCCGCCTGCCCAGTGATGCAGCAGTTCGGTACACAGGAAATATTCAAAGCTGCGGCCGTTGCGGCCATATTCCACGGTGAAGGGGTACAGGCGGCAGGTATAGGGATGGGCCCCATACACGGTACAGCGGTTTCCCTCCAGGAAGATGCAGGAATCCTCCGGCCCATTTGTTTTCAGCACGAAGATGGAATACCCTTCTTCGGTTAATACGATGGGCTCGCAGAACTGCGTGTACAGTTCGAGAATGTCGGTATACTGACGCCCCTTGCCATTGAAAAACTTGACAAGACGAAACGCATCCAGCGGCGTTACCATGACGGAATCCTTGACGTGGCGGCAGCAGCGGCCGCACTGTTGACAGTGAAAGTCGATGGTATCCTGGGTACGGACAGGCAAAATGTTTGTCTCGAAATCCATAAATGCGGACCTCCTTTTGCTTTGTACATAGAAAAAGGATCCCGGCAGTGTACTGCCGGAATCCTTTACCTGTTGCATCTGGCGGGATGATGTGCCCCACACAGATACGGCCATTCTTACTATAAAATGATGATGGGTGCCTGGGCACCGCCTCCTTTCTGCAATCTGGCGTATACAAAGAAAAAAGCCAGCAGACGGTGCCGCTACAAGCGGCGTCCTCTACTGGCACGGCGTACAACTTTAACAACGTGTGCATATGATACACAAAAAACATTCTAGTATTACATTACCTGTTTGTGCGGTCATTGTCAATAGGCAGTTGCCGCTTGCGGTGTCCCCAAAGGGCTGATGACCTTCATGATATGCTGGCATCTTCGTACATTTTTGCACATTGTGAGGTTTGACAACCCCCGCGAACCATGCTATCATATACCCATAGTTGATTTTTGTGCAGGTGCCAAGCGCCCAATGCACACGCAGTCTATATTGCATTTGTGCCAGTAGTGTCAGTCTGCCCTCAGCGGGCAGCAGACTCTACTGGCTTTTTTGTTTTCCGGGATTTTCCCCGGACTTACAGCGAGAATGACTACCGTTCATGGCTCCATGCCATGATCCCAGGTTTTTAGCCTGGTGGTCATTCTCGCTTTTGTTTTTTGCCAAAAAGCCCTATAGGCTTTTGGAATAGATTTAAGAAAGGTGGAATTTTCGTATGAAACAAACACTTCGCCCCAAAGCACAGGTGCGCCGCCGAGCGTCTGTGCCCCAGAATCAAGCCCGCCGGTCGGACTCTCTGCGCACGGCCAATAACCGCGCCGCGTTGGTACGCCTGTACCGGAGACGCCGGGTGCGGCTGCAAAGCCGCCGGAGGTCTTGACCATGCCGGCAGACAGTGCCGGCACCCGGCAAGAACCCGAAGTCCTGGTGGACACAGCCGGTTTATCAGAGGCAGAGTGGCTGGCCTGGCGGCGCAAAGGAATCGGCGGCAGTGACGCCGCAGCTATCCTTGGAATTTCGCCCTGGCGAACCGCCCGCGACCTCTACGATGACAAACTTGGCATTGCCTCCGCACAGGACGATACCGGCAACTGGGTCGCACTGGAGATGGGCCATCTGCTGGAAGATTTGGTTGCCCGCATCTTTTCCCAAAAGACCGGGTACCCAATATTCCAGATCAAAAAGATGTTCCGCAGCCCCAGGCACCCCTGTATGTTGGCCGACGTGGACTACTTTGTCACCCTGCCGGACGGCAGCACAGCAATTCTTGAGATCAAAACGACCAACTACAATGCCAGGAGCCATTGGTGGGATGGGGACGCGCCCATCGTCCCTCCCTACTACGAGAGCCAGGGCCGGCACTACATGGCCGTCATGGACCTCGACCGCGTATTTTTCTGCTGCCTGTACGGCAACAACGAGGACGAGGTGGAGATCCGTGACCTGCACAGAGATTTGGCCTATGAGCAGGAAATGATCTTTCTGGAAGAATCCTTCTGGAACGATCACATCCTGACCCATGTGCCGCCGCCCTACACCGAGGACGGTGAGCTAGTGCTGGCCAGTTTGCAGCGCCGGTTTGGCGCTGGCGATGAAACATTGCCGCAACAGCAGCTTGGTAGTGCCGAAACCACCGTCCTGAATAAGTATTTGCAGTATCAGGAACAGAAGAAGGCCCTTACCATGCGGGTCAAAGAAATTGACCGTGTAATGAAGCGGATGCAGGGACAGATCGTCGCTGGTATGGGTGCGTGTTGGACGGCAGGCTGCCAGGATGCTGAAATGCAGTATCTTGTCAGCTATCCAGCCGTTCGCAGGCCCATGATCGGCAAGGATGCCCTGGAGCGACTGCATCGTGACCACCCGGAAATTTATGAAGAGTATGTCACGGTGTCGGAATCCCGGCGGTTCAGTGTAAAGCAGATTCCGCTGCCGAACACGCAACATACAGCAGCATAAAGTGAAAAGGATGTGATGAACGGAATGTCTTACAGTGCTTACGATCACGATTATTTGGAAACTGCCGATCGCATAAGAATCGAAAGGTGTATCTATTTTCAAAGCGATAACTGCAGTATTTCCGAATTGGTCGTGCTGCCTTTGGCGAAGTTGGTTGTTATGCGCAGGGAAAGCGCCGATGCCGAGCAGGAAATATATGATCGGTTGAAAGAACAGGCTTCCGCTTGGGAGAAACAAGCCGGAAAGACCCTCCTGCTTGATCGGGCCATTGAATATAAACGGGCGCCATATTCCGAACACACGGCCAACCAGTGGGTAGCGCCAGACAACTACCGCCATGAGCGGAGCAATGCTGTTTATCGGATGTCATACGCTATTTCCGAAAATACCCGGTATGACAGCGAAATGCAAAGAACCATCACATACTCCTGGTCGCTGCGCTGGGGCATCTATACCAATGCTCCGGGGGGATGCCAGCAAGCAAAAATTGCTGGGCAAGAACGCAAAGTCTTTGCCAGCCGGGAAGCTCTGGACAAATATCTGCACGGCCGTATCAAAGCCTATCAGCATTTGTTCACTGAAATTTTTCCACCCGTCCCGCCGGAGTATGCCGAATGTTTTAAGGTAAACGGCTGCCTGCTACCTGATTATGTGGTTGAAGGACAGGAAGAAAAACGGCCGGGCCATTCGCCAATGGCTACAAAATCCACCGCGATTTAAGAAAGGAAGTGCAACGGCGTATGCCATACCACGGTACCTATGATGGCACCATCTATTTTAGGGACAGGAGATAAGGACCACCCGGAAACTCTGTTTGCATGGGTGGACACAGCCCTTGCAGACCTTGTTGTACTTGCGGCGGCCGTTTTCCCCCAAGAAGAAGGACCACTCCAGCCGCCACTTTTTGCTCCGGCTCATAGGTCGTGCTCCGGGGACTTCTGCTGGTGGACCTGATCCGGGGGCTTGCGCTCGCCGCACTCCCGCTTGGCCTCCTCCAGCCGTTCCCGGATGGAGGGGCGTTTCTCCGGGGAGGTCCGGCGCGCCTCCCCCTTTGCCGCCTCCAGTTCCTCGCCCTTACGGCCGTTGTTGATGACCCCATCAATCATCCCGTAATCATCCTCCACGGTCATCTCTGCGGTGCGGAGAGGATTTTCCGGCTCCACCGGCAGGGCGATGATCTGCCCGTTCAGGTTGATGAACTGCTCCGGCTGCTTGAAGTGTTCCATGTACTTCTGCGCCATCTCCGGGGGTAGCGAGGTGAAGACCTCCTCGCCCAGGCCCACCACCAGGAAGGTGCCGGCCATGATGTCATAGAGGTTGCCCTCCTCATCCCGCAGGCCCCGGTTCAGTTCCAGGCCGATCAGCTTGCCCTCATCGTTGCAGACCAGCCCCACAGGGTCAGAGAAAGGATAGGAGGCGGCAATATCACCGCCCACCTCCGCTTGCAGCGAATGGAGGCCGGGGTCGATCTCCTTCAGGTAGGGCTCCTTCCTCGGCTCCACCACCAAAACGGTCATCTTTTCCGGCGCGGCGTGTTCCAGGGCCTCCTCATTGCGGATAGCGAAGGCCCTGGCGCCGTTACCCATGATGAGATACTTCCCATCGTCAGACTGATGGTGCAGGCCGTACCCGACCGCCTCCATCTGCTCCCGGCTCATATCCGTCACATAGAAGGTGCCCCTGGGGGTCCGCACCGTTTCGCCGGTCTCCCGGTCATCAGGGGTGGGCTCCGGGGTCTTGCCGGACAACTCCGCCTCATACTCCCGGCCCGCCTGCTCCGCAAAGGCCAGCATCTCATCCACATGGGATTAGTACAAGTAGGCTTCTTCCTCCCTTTCCAATTCCTGATTTTCATAAAGATTGCGCATATACATCCCCCAAATTGGTTATGATCATTCCGGCTTTTTGAGCCATTCGCAAGGTCTGTGCCGCACCACCCCAGCTATGCTCCACATAGCAGATTGCGTAGCCTGCATGCTGCACCAAGTATTTGTTTCTTGCCGGTATGGCCGCTTTATAGTAAAGCCCTTCCAATTCTTCAGGAAACAGGATCGAATCGTAGAGATCCGGGTTACTGATATTGAATGAGAGATATGGAATCACAAGTTCACTCCTGGTTCCAGGGTAGCGTTGTTTCAGCCGATGGACGATGCTGGCACACATTTCATCGTAACGGCCCATTCCTCCGTTCAGGAAAAGACGTACGCCCTGCTCCATGTGTTTGATGATTGCATCTTCTAATCGTTGCGGCTTCAGTTCCACACAGTCTCTGTGCCCAATAAACAGCGCCGTTTGTTCCCGATCCAACGCGAACCACCTCCCCACTCTATTATAGAACGGCCACGCACAAAATCCAACTATTAGTTATAGTATATAACCATTGTTTTGTTCGGAAGTTTCTCCCACCCGCCTATACTGTTAGTATGAGTTTTATACTGACGGGAGGAATCGCAGTGGATCTGCAATCCATTGGTGAAAATATTCGGAGTTATCGCAAGAAGCGGAAATGGCGGCAGGAAGATCTGGCTGAAAAAGTCGATTTGAGTGTAAACTACATCAGTCTGCTGGAACGCGGCGAAAAGATTCCGGCTCTGGACACTTTCATTGATATCGTGAACGTGCTGGGCGTCACATCCGATATGGTTCTGACCGACGTCCTGGATGCAGGCTATCAAATCAAAAGCACACAGCTGGCTGATCGGATCGCCCAGCTGTCCCCAGATGATCGGCGTGATATTCTGGCTGTTGTTGATACGATGGTACGCAACGCAGAAAAGCGCAGACGATAAAAAGCTCATGGTCACCAAACGGTTTCCATGAGCTTTTCTTATGATTTACATTTCTTATGATTTACAGTTGTACATAGACTGCTTTTACTGCGCCTGAAAGGCCGCAAGCGCATCTGAAATCAACCCCAATGCATCATCCTGACTGGAATGTTTTTGTTTATTTTCTGATGGGGTGATGCCGCGTGTGGTGCCTGGTGCGCCCTCTAAATCCGGCAGGGTTTCGGGCTGCCACTTTGCCAGAACCTCCCAAACGATTGCCTCGATTTCAGAGCGGGAAGGCCCTTGCAGCACCTTGCCCGCGGATTGCGGCGCGGCGTTCTCATAGCAAAGTATGGCGTTGGCCAGATAGGTTGCCTTGTTGCGTGCGCCCTGGCGTTCCAAAAAGGCCACCGCATCCCGATGCGCCGGGTCGCTGAGGTTGAAGCGTACCGTAAACCGCCCGGGATCTTTCTTGGTCGTCATACAGTCTCACCGCCCGACCGCATCAGCTTGGCAAGATATTCGTACCCTTTGGCGTTCGCGTTGATCTCGTCGAGGAAAAGGGCTGCACCCACACGGCCGGATTGTTCGATCTGTTTGCGCAGCAGGATGGCCCCGCCGCCCATGAACAGCACCGTGCCGGTGCGCAGATCGAACTGGTATTCCCGGAGCGTACCAAACAAATCATGAATAAAATCCTGAGCTTCCTGTTCCGCCAACTGGGCCATGCTCAGCGTATATCCGGCAGCGTCTCCGCGCAGCAGTGTGTCCACATCGCCCTCATCCAGGAGAATGTCATATTCTGCATTGGCTCGGGAGCGGATGCGATTATACAGCTGAATCACGCCGTTTTCCAGCGAACCGCAGGCAGACAGGTCGGCCCGCCCATATTTGAGCTGTAAATAGTCTGCCGTGAATCCCCCGATGTCGAGGATCAATGCCTTGGGCACCGGGATCAAGTCTGCCAGCATCGTTGCCGCAGCCGCGTAGGCTTGTGGGAAACAGACGGCCGAGCGGATGCAGATTCGATACGGCTTGCCGTGGTAAGTAAAGGCTGTTACGCCGTCCCGCTGAAAATACCGCACAAACGTCTGGTTCTGCGCACCATAGTGGGCCGGTGGCAAGCCGACCGCCAGTTCAACGGGCAGAATGGCATCCTTATACACGCCCGCCTGCTCAATCTCGTTGGCAATGGCAAACAGTGTCAGGATGAAATAGCGTTCGTCGGATGTTTTGTCCTTTTGATACGGAATGCGCCGCGCGGAAAGTGTGTAATAGTTGTTTTGATATTCCAGCACATCCCGACCGAACGGCCGTGTGGAACTCTGTTGAAGGCCAGACACAAACGGCGGGCAATGAACGGTTTTCACCTGCTTGTTGCCGTGATCAATAGCGATAAGCATAGCATCATCTCCTTTGGATATTATGCTTATCCTATACGCATTGGCGGCGTCTTTCTTCAACAGAAATGCAAATCTTGGCGTACCGTTTACGCCTGTACCGGCAAACCGTTGACGCTCAGGCCCTCCGCCGGGACCAACAGGTACTTGCGGCCGTCGATCTCGGTGGTCTCGATGCGGCTGCTCTGCTCAGGGTCGAGCGAGACTTTGGCCGCGCCGTCCCCGATCTCCAGCTCGAACTTGCCGGTGCTGACCAGGTTGGCGGGGTTGAGGGCGGCGGATGCGCCGAAGCTCTCGGCAAACCGGGCGGCAAAGGCCTGTACCTGGGCCTCCGGCACCTGGCTGTCCAGCAAAACAGCGCCAATGTCGGCGGCGGTCACGGTCAGGGGCTCTTCCTCCCGGCTCTCTTTGTGTTCCTCGACCTTGTCCCGCACCCACTCATGCAGATTCTGCGCGAGCTGCAAGGTGCAGGCGTCGCCCAGGCTTTCGGACAAAACCGTCTCGAAAGTTTCCCGCTGCTCGGCGGCAGACATGGGCGGTTCCACATGGAAGATGCCGTCGATAAGCTCCTGGTGGATCTGATCCGGCTTGCGGGTATAGAACAGGGCGTTGTAGATGTTGGCGGCCCGGTCGTCAAAGGCCGGGAAGAGGAAGCCCAGTTCCGGCTGGCCGACGATATGGTTGGTGCCGTAGCTGTGGAACTCGTTCTGCGCCGAGTAGAAGCCCAGCGCAGCCTTGCCCTCCTTGACCGGGCAGACACAGCAGACCACATAGTGGAACATCGTGTCCGTGACCTGGTCAAAGGTTAGGCCGTCCTTGGCCTTAAAAGGCACGTCGTAGGCGTCGTGGGCCAGCAGCACCAGGTAGTTGCTTCCATCCATGTCCAGCGACTCGATGACCTTGTCGTAAAACGCCTGGCGCACCGCCGGGTCCTTGAGCTCGGTCTCCCGCAGGGACATCAGCAGCTTGTGTTCCGGGCTGTCCGCCACCTGCTGGGTGGAGAACACAATGTCGATCAGGTTCTTGCCCTGGGTGCCCGAGAGGGCTTTTTTGAGGAAACCCAGGTATTTTTCCGCCTCCTCCGGCGGCATGGTGGCGAGGGATTCATCCACGTAGGCGATGATCTCCTTTTTGGTGTTGACGTAGCAGCCATAGATGTGGCCAATGGGATTCTTGTCCGGGCTGAACCGGTGGCGCAGTTCGCTGATTTCTTTCTTGTTCATGGGATACCTCGATATTTGGTTGATGGATGTGATTTGAGTGACAGTTAGTATTATATCATGTTCACAGTGCTTTTCCTATAGGTAGCACACCACAGCAGGAGAGATCTCATTACAGGCAAGACTTTGCAGACACAAAAAGCCGGAGCTTTCTCAAGCAACGCTTGAAAAGGCTCCGGCTTAATAGAACAACTACGCCATCGTCTGCAATCGCTCAATGGCTTCCTCCACAGACAGGACCCTGCACGGGTGCGAGTTTGCGGGTCGGAAGGGGTACGGCATGCCTGCCGCATCCTGCGCCCGGGCCTGCTCCAGCACAATGGCCGCCTGCAGGTCCGGCAGATACCGGTATACATTTCCGTCACGGTCGATGAGGAACCGGTCTTTCGCCAGTTCCCTGCCATGAAGCAGTACGTTGGCGTCTTCCGGCAACTGCATCAGGTTTTCCCGGTGAAGCATTCGTTTTTGCCGCCACCAGACGGGCGGTGCATCAAACCAACAGCCGGGTATCCATTCCTCCCGCTCCCGGTATTCAAACCGGGGCGAGGGAGCGGCCACCATCTCGGCGATCCGCTGCGCGTTTCTGCGCATCTGATCGAGCCGGATGTACTCATACCGCTGGTGTTCGCAGTAATAGCCGCAGCTGATGTTGACGGCAGCGGCGCCTATGCTCGGCGCGATGTAAGAGATGTCGCTGCAGGAGCCATACGCCACTTCAAACCCGAAACCGCAGACATACTCGGTAAAATCCGGGTTGTCGCAGCGGTAGAACACCGCGTCGTTTGCACCCCGGCGGTCCATTTCCACGATGTAATTCACTTGAGGTAACTGCGCACGACGGCTGAACTTGCGCGCCCCCACGCAGCCAATCTCCTCATCCTCACAGAATACCACATGGCAGCGGACTTGCTCCAGGATATGCAGCGCCATCCAAACTCCCGCCCGGTCATCCCCGCCGATTCCCTGTGGTGACATAGCCACCGTGCGGTCAGCGTTATAACAGATGTCCCGGACGGGTTCCCGGTGAACGGTATCCAGGTGCGCGACCAACAGAACAGGCACGCCGCCCGCGGCATAGAGGTATCCATCGCGGGACACAGGCGTAAAGCCGTTTTGTTCCAGCCAACGATGCAGGCAGGTTTTCAATTCCGGCTGCGTTGCCCGCAAAATCGCCTCCCATGTGGATGTTTCCTCCGTCCTTCCAAGAAGGATCGCATGACCTTTCTTTTTTGTACTCATAGCAGTTCCTTCCCGCTGTTCATGCAGCCAGCCCTTCGTAGGCCGTGGGGCAGAATCGGTTCCCGCCGAAGTCCAGGCACTGTTCATGGATCAGGCAGCCGCGGCAGGTGTCCGCCACATTTCGGTAGCAATCCGGGCAGACGGATTTTTCCTGACCACGCCGGCCAAACACTTTGCGCGGTATTCCCAAGTGATACTTCCGGCATACGCTGCACCAGTAGAGGCAGTCCTTGCAATAGAATTTGCCTTCGTAGTGTTCCAGGTCACGCATCGGCAGAGTCTTGCCGCAGGCGGCGCAGATTGCCACCGGCTCGCACTGTGTGCATTGCAGCAGGGAAGATTCGCTCTTGGGCTGCCCGCAGATCGTACAGAGGGACACACTGCCGATCTTGAGCGGCGTATAGCTGTCCTGCCCTTTCAGTAGGGACAGGATGGCATAACCATGATCATAATCAGGGTAATGGCAGCTTTGCGACACTGTATGCCAGAACTCGTTCTCCTTGCGGATATCCCGCTTGACCTTCCACTGGTTGGGCCTTTGTAGGCAGGTCGCCAAAATCGCCTGCACCGTATGGCGGTATAGGGTATTGACGTCGTCGTTGCGTTCCGGGTATAGGCGGGATTGCAGCAGCAGTCCATCGCCATAGCAGAAGATCTGCCGGTTCAGATGCGGCACCTTTCCGTAGGGTCCGGTTTGGTCTGGCTCCACCACGAACAGCACCATGCTGACCCCATCCCCCATATAGGACTGGCATCCCGCCTGATAGGACCCGCCGTTGAGACGGTGGCAGGACTTCCAGGTGCTGTCTTTCCCTGACATTTCGAGGAAGTCACAGGGGTGGATGGAGAGTACCAGCTTTTTGGTGTCTGCCGGTGGATTCAGTGCATCGGACAGCCGCGCAAAGATGACGTTATAGGGGTGTACCATTTGCCCGGGCGCATCCGGCCTTTCCACCGTATACTGGTCAAGGCCAAACTGGCAGCAGATGCGGTTGATGACGCGGCTGGTTTTCTGCCCGGCCACGCAGGAGATGCCTGTCAGGCTGCGGATCGTATCCAGATAGTTGTCATTGTCCGGCATCAACAGTTCGTATCCAGTGATGGCCGCGCACAGCGCGCCGTACAGGTTTTTCCGCTGCTCTGCAGGCAGCTGCATTTCCTCACCCAGCTCCCGTAAGGCGAAAACGCCTTCATCCACTGCGTCCCGGTCGATGGGCCGCACGTTCTTGATTTCCATAACGACAGCCAGGTCTTCCTCCTGCCAGTTGGGGTGGTGGCGCAGCAGTTCAAGCATAGGGCGCTTGGCCGTGGCCCATTGGTTCAGGTTTGCCAGTACGCCCGTCTCGGCAAATGGCTTTTCGTACTTATACATTACATCGTAAAACTGCTGTTTCAGACGCTGTATCATTGCTTCCATAAAAATGACCTCCACTCTGATTTTGTCACGCGGCCTTGAACAGCGGCGTCAGAACGCGCTTTTTCCACTGCGCTATGAACTGCTCCACTTCCGGCGTGGGGTTGCTGTTGTGGTCTCCATGCACCTGCTCAACCCGGTCACCACGCACCTCAATGGTGTAAAACGGTTTTTCAGGTTCCTCGGTATGGCGCAGGAACAGGATCAGGCATTGCCCATTTGCCACACGCTCCGCATAACCGCCCACGCAGTGGTGCAGGCTCTTGCCCTCCCGGACCAAATCCTCTGGTTTGGCTGGGCACACGATCTGCAAGCCTTTGCGGCGGTAACAGATCTTTTTGTTGACAGCTAAGTAAGCCTGCGCAAAATTTTCGCGCATCTTCTGTGTATGCAGCCAGCGACAATGCTGCTGCACCTCATCATGGGCGGCGCGGCAGTTTTCCGGGAACAGTACCGAACGCTTATTCATGTCATACCCGGCCTCTCTGCACATGGACAGATAGTCCCGGTAAAGTGTAACCAAGCCAGCAGTTGCGTGGTTTCCGTCTGCCGAGAGCTTTGCCTGTGCTTGGATATACTCCAAAAAGCGCGGCACCCGTACCCAGTCGAGAATTTCTTCCGGTACGTCCCGCACATTCTGCTCCACCTGCCAGGCAAGCAGCTGCTGCCGTCCTCTCAGCGTTTTGCCAAGATAGCTCTGGTAACAGTGCAGCCACCGTGCGTCCACCTGCAGTGTTTTGAGAAGCGGCAGATCACCCTTTTCCACCTGCAAAATCCGATGCGTGCGGTGCTGGTTTTCGTCCAGACATCGACTTCCGGCGCGCTCATAAGCAACGCTGGCTGCGAGCTTTGTGAAACCCACTTTGACCAGATGCTCAATGACCGGGTGTTCCAGGCAAGCCGCAAGAAAGGTGCTTGCCTGGATCGGTTCGTTGATCTGCCGATAGAACTGCCCGATGGGGCAATACTGCCAAGGCGTCCCCAACAGGGCTGTTTTCAGGTTTGGCAAATACACCGCGCCCACGTCTTCGGCGTCAAAGCCGGAGTTCCAGAAAGCAGGCCGCGGGTATTCTCCCGGCTGCCAATGGGTGGCACCGTCATGCCATTCGGCATAGTGGTAAACCTCTGTGCGCGGCGTTCCATCTGCCTGTTGCCCGACAAAGTAGCGGGCAGTCTCGTACAGGTGTTGGTGCGCCACATCAGTGCCTGCATACCAATATCGAACTTTCAGGATGCGGATAATGAGCTCGGTTCGACTGACGCGCTGGATGAGCTGTACGGTTTCCTTGTCCTCATGCCATCTGGCGCGGCTGGCCCGCGTTTTCTGAACGGCCTTCCTGCCACAGTGGGGGCAGACAGCTGCCCTTCTGTTCTTCGGATCAGTCAGCCAGACTTCCTGCTGGCAGCTCGTGCAGTATGCCTGCCCACGTTTGCAGCCTGTGCGGTCGTAAAAGAGATAGGCAGGCATGACGTTCTGCCGCACCCAGGCGGGCAAACCGCGAGGCAATGCCCGCACAGCGTGCATCCGCTGCACGATCAGCTGGTCACGCATCACGCGCTGTTGATGCGTGCGCTTTTCCCAAAGCCGGTGCTGGAAGCGGTACAATGCATTCAATGCAGGAACACTGCTGTCCTTTTCGCCGACGAAACGGAAAACCATCTGTTCATCTCTGCGGGTGCAAAACGCGCAGCGGCTCAGGAACCTGTAAGAACAATCCAGCCGATCCAACATGGACAGGAGCCACGCGGTTTTGCCATCCTCATCCCGGCGCAGAGTGATGAACGCCCGCCGGGTGATGAAAACCGTCCAGCGGGGCAGCCGATTTCCCTGTGCGCATTGCTGCCTTGGGTACAGATACAGGATCAGCGTCCTGGTGTGGCCGAGGTTGTGGATCTCGGCTTTGATCAGATGGTCGATTTGTTCCGCAACCAACAGCCCATGCCCGGCGGGCAGAGAGAGCGGCTTGGCCGCCACTTTTCGGCAGGCACGTTTGTCCAGTTTCATCACGCCACCGCCTTTCCGCCAGCCAGATCGCCAAAGGTGATCTGACCTTCCATCGTCTGCGATTCCTCGGCAGGCTTTTTCGGCGTTGCTTTTTGGAGCTCCCTCTTCTTGCGCGTTTTTGCCTCTGTCTTGGCTACCGGTTTCGCTCTGGCGGCCTCTTTGGGCCGGTCTACCTCTGCGTCCGGGTCGCGGAAATATTCTTCCGCCCACTGGTAGCAGAGTTCGTCCGGCACGTCGCCGCCATAGACGCCATCCACAGCCTTCTCATCGTTAGGGGCGGATTCCATATCCGCCCGTGGAGCCCCGCGCCGCCGCAAACCGGGCCGATATGGAATCGGCCCCTACAGGGGTTGCGGTGTGGCAGGGTTTGCGGTTGGCCGCGGGGTTTGCCCGGCACCGTAGGGCGGGCGTTCACGCCCGCCGCACCGCGGCGATTCAAAACCGTGGCGTTCGCGCCGCCGCAGGTCCCGCCGCCAACCGCGGGCGCGCAAAAATGAATTTTCCAACGTAAAAAAACGGCCCCGCCATGTGGCGGGGCCGTGGTTCGATACACAAGGAATACATGCCCGCAAGGGCTGCGGGAGGGACGGGGCCGGTCCGCCCGGCGGTTTACGTGCCGGGCCAGACAGCGGTCAACTACGAACGTTTACGAAATGGCGTCCTCCACCACATCGCAAAGCTGGTTTGGGTCAAGCTGGCCCACAGTACACAGCCGTGCCAGGTGGCGGGCCTCGCGGCGGTCGGTCGTAACGTCAGGGATGAACACGGCCGGCTTCCTGCGCAGCGGCGGGATCTCCCAGGCCGCCAGCCCGTAGGCCGTATAGCTGCCGATATCGGCATGATACAACCGCTGTTTTATGGCCAGGTACAGAACCATCGTTCAAAATTCACCTCCCCCCGTATACCGCCCCAACAGCCGGACCGAATGCGTGAAGGCCCGGGGGAGGGGAAAGGCAGCGTTTTGATGTTTCATGGTGATTCGATTTACTTCGTGATGTTGACGATGTTGCTGTAGAAGGTAACGCTCTCCTGCAAAACACCATCTTCCCAGCATTCGGCATAAATTTTCGCGCGATAGCTGCCGATAGATACATCACGGGTGGCTTGTGTCATGGCGCCAAAATAGCCTTCTGCGGTCCATACATAATCATCACCCATTGGCTCGAAATCTTCGGTCATGTACTTTTCCAGTGAGACGGTGATTTTTACATATTTCTCGCTGCTCGCTGTGCCAGCACCGCCTTCGACATGTAAGAAACCGAAATCGTCTTTCGTAAGATAGATGGTGACGTTTGCAAAATCGGAGAAGCGCGCTTCAATGTACGGCATTTGGCACTCATCTGTGACATCTGCGGCAAATGAAACCGTTGCAAAACAACAGCACATCACAAAGGAAAGAAAAAGAGCAGTCAGTTTTTTCATTTGGATACATCCTTTCTGTTTGGTGGTTGCCCAGGTATCGAACCAATATATAAGAGCAACAAAACAGAAAAACGCAACACTAAAATTCAAAATTTTCTACGATTTTTTTTGCTTCTGCGGCCGAGGATGCACCATAGATTTGAATGCTATAGTCGTTGTGAGTCCAAAGTACCATATAAATTTGGTCTGTGACGCTATAATAAATATGAACTTCTGAACCCTGAATATCTTCAATGGATTCTTTACTCATCTGTTCTATATTGATGTTGGGAGTCAAGGGAGGAGACCATATATAAATTGACAGATCTTTACGGCTATTTTTGTCGTCATAGTATAATGACCACATTCCAGTGGTTTCTGAGCAATTAACAGATGTAAAGCGTTCAGGAATCCATCCGACAGTAAACGGTCCATCCCAGCCATCCGGCATCGTCGGTCCGCTCAGCTCCACGCTTTCCTCCGTCTCCATCTGCGCATACCCGTCAAACGCCTCCAGCACAAAGTTGTTCACTGCGTTTCTCGTTGCATCCACAGTCAGGTACACCCCCGCAAACAGCCCGCCGCTCACGATCGCCACCCCGGCGGCCACCCGGCCCAGCCCGTGCAGCCACCGGCGCCGCTGCGCGCGCCGCCGGGCTTTCTTCATCGCCGTTTGCAGGCCCGCTTCCAGCCGCGCCATCGTTTCGTCGTCCGGGTCGGGCAGTTCCTGCGCCTGCGCAAACAGCCGGTCTTCCTCCGCGTCGATTTCCTCCGCCGCCATGCGGAAAAACTGCTCCTCCGCCTTGCGGTTCAGGTATTCGCGCAGGCTCTTTTCGTTTTGCTCGCGCTCTTTTTCACTCATGGCTCCGGCCCTCCTTTGCGCCGTCCTCGCGCAGGATCTCCTGCTGGTAGATCCGTTTAAGCTCGCCGCGGGCGCGTGTGAGCAGTACCCGCGCCTGGTTGGCGGGCAGCCCCAGCTCCCGCCCGATCTGCTCGCTGGACAGGTTCTCGAAATATTTCATATGTAAAATGCGCCGGTAGCGCGGTTTGAGCCGCTCGATGCAGTACAAAAGCTCCGCGCGGGTGGCCTGCCGCTCCACAAAATCGACCACCGGCTCCTGCGGCGCGGCGCGCGGGCTGACCTCCTCCAGCAGCACGACCATGTTCTGCCGCTTGATCAGCAGCCCGCACTGGTGCACCAGTACCTTTTTGGCATAGGCGAGCAGCCGCCCTTCGTCAAAGCCGCGCACCCGGTCGTAATACTGCACCAGCTGGGTGAAGGTGGCCTGCACGGCGTCCTCGGCCAGGGAAACGCTCCGCGTCAGGTGCAGCGCATATTTGTACAGCGGCAGCGCCGCATGCTGGAAAAAGCAGGTCAGCTGCTCCTCGTCGGCGGCACAGTCACGGAATGGCATATTCTGCGTGCTCCTCCCCGCTGCGCTCCAGCATCGCCCGCATCAGCAGCCAGACCGTTTCCTTGTCGCGCCGGGGCAGCTGTGCGAACATCTCGGCAAATTCCGCCTGCAGATACTCCGCCCCGCCGCGGTTTGCGCCGGTCAAAAGCAGCCCGGCGTCGCACCCGAGCACATCGGCCAGCTCAAACAGCCGGTCCATGCTGCAGCTGGCCCTGCCGTTTTCCAGCTTGCTGATGTAGGTCAGCGAGCAGTCCATGCGCTCGGCCAGTTGCTCCTGCGTCAGCCCCTGCGCCTGGCGCAGCCGGCGGACCCGGTGGCCGAACACGACCAGATGAAATTTCTCCTGTTTCTTTTTCATGGCGCACCTCAAAAGGCAACCGGCGGCCGCCAAGGCGGGCCGCGGTCCTCGGATTCTTAGATACACCGTAGCAAAACAGCATCCGGTAGTGCCAGACCTATTTGGTCAATGTTGACTGAATAAACGAAATATGGGGACATTTTTTCAAGTTTTACCAAATAAACATATCCGCCCGCCGCCATACCGGGGCAAAACGCCCCGGGACCTGCTTGACAGATGGTGGCAGGCGGGATATTTTAAAAGTACCGAACGACCAAAGCGCGGCCGCCCGCCGGGCGGCGCAACCCCTGTTGCGATAGAAAGGAAGGCAAAAACGATGTTCAAACCCGCTTTGCTGTTTCAAACCGGAATGACCCTGCAGCGCGGCAAGCGCGTGCCCATCTGGGGCACGGCCGAGCCGTATGCCGAAGTCACGGCGGCCATACAGAGCAAAACCGCCCGCACCCGCGCCGGGGCCGACGGCCGCTGGCAGCTGGAAGTGGGCCCGCTGTCGGTTTCGTTTGCCGAGACGCTGACGCTGCGCAGCGGCGCCGCCTGCCTCGAATACACCGACGTGCAGGTGGGTGACGTCTGGCTGGCGGCCGGGCAGTCCAACATGGAGTTTTACATGGAATACGACGCCGACAGCGCCGAAGAAACGCCTGCCTGCACCGACGACGCGCTGCGCTTTTTTGACTACCCCAAGGTCGCCTACCCCGGCCAGCTGGCGGAAGCCGACTACCTTGCCCAGCACGGCCGCTGGCGCAAAGCCGCGCCCGACCAGCTGCGCTGGTTCAGCGCCGTGGGCTACTATTTTGCCAAGGAGATCCGCGCGCGGTACGGCGTCCCGGTGGCCATCGTCGGCTGCAACTGGAGCGGCACGCCCGCCTGCACCTGGATGAGCGAGGAATCGCTGATGGAAGGCGGCGGCCGGATCTATCTGGACGAATACCGCGCCGCCCTGGAAACCCTTGACCGGGACGCCTACGAGGCCGAGTTCCGCGCCAACCCCGCCAACTGGCGCATCGCCCCGCTGGACGACGAGGGCTACGACGCGATGATGCGCGGCG
>DWYK01000048.1 GCA_019118705.1 Candidatus Merdibacter merdigallinarum
CACACAGGTTGCGAAACACAGTGCGATTGCGATCTTCTTCCCGTTTCTTTCGATAAAGTTCATCCTGCTTTCACCCCAAATTCATCCTTTTTATTCTAACACACTCCCTTGCGTTTGTAAAATCCAAGGGAGCCGCACCGCCGTTTTCGGACACTTCGCTCAGGATTCCGGCGTTTCGATGACCTCTTTGACATAATAGGCCATCGCTTTTCGATAAGAACGCAGCGTCGCCCACAGACGGCACAGAACAAAGAGCGTGACCAGGGCAAACCAGAGCGCACTGATGATCCCGATGATCCATACGCTGTCCACGACATCCTGCAGCGAAACAGCAGAAAGCGCCTGTAAAAACAGGATCCCGCAGCCTGAAACATACAGAAGCATTCCCAGCATCCACAACAGATACAGACGTGCATGCGTACTGTAATACAGCAGAAACAGACAGGTGCCCAGCAGCACCCATTCCCAGATGTGCAGTGTGCTCAGCGCGGCGATCCCATAGTCCAGCGCGCTTCCCTGCGCGATCGACATCATGGAAAGCACCATGCGCGAGATGGGAAACAGTTCCATGGACGGATCATTCAACAGTGAAAACAACGATGCATAGTCGCTGAGCATCCACAGTCGCACCGCCGTATAGAGCGCACAGCCACACCAGAAGAGCCATCCCAGCCAACACAGCGTCTTGACCAGCAGCCGCCGTTTTGTTCGGGTATCCACAAAGCTGTCCAGATAATCAATCATGAGTGATCCAGTCCTCCCCTTTGATGACCTCCTGTCGGGACAATCCCGGATAGTCCAGCTGCCGCAGCACCTCATAGACACCGATGGCGACCGTATTGCTCAGGTTGAGCGAACGCGCAGAAGCGACCATCGGCAGCCGCATGCAGCGATCCAGATGCGTGCGCAGGATCGACAGCGGGATGCCGGTGCTCTCCTTGCCGAACACCAGATAAATATCCCCTGTCTCCGCTCGAAAATCAAACGATGACGGCGGACGCTTGCCATAGCGGGTCATAAAATAGCAGCGCTTTGTACCATGCTGAGCGACAAATGTCTCCCAGTTCGGATACACCGTATACGTGAGTTCTTTTACATAATCCATTCCGGCCCGCCGCAGATGGTGTTCATCCAGATAGAATCCCAGCGGCTCGATCAGATGCAGCTGACAGCCGGCCGCCATGCAGGTACGCATGATATTGCCGGTATTCTGCGGAATTTCCGGTTCATACAGAACGACGTGGATCATTGCCCTTCTCCCTTCAAAAAGGCGATCAGCTTTGCCAATGCCCGACCACGATGCGATACTGCGTTCTTCTGTTCCTCGCTGACTTCTGCCAGCGTCGCATGATATGGAGGATAATAGAAGATCGGATCATAGCCAAAGCCCTTCTCCCCGCTGATCTGCGGTGCGATCTCTCCGCGAACGATCCCGGTAAACACATGTTCGCTGCCATCTTCGGCCACATAACCGATGGCACAGACGAACTGTGCGCCCCGCTCCTTATCTTTCACCTGATCGATGATGTACTGATTCTTGGTCGCATAATCCGTATCATATCCCAGAAAACGGGCCGAATACACGCCCGGGGCGCCATCCATCGCATCGACCGCCAGACCGGAATCGTCCGAGATGACCGCCGTATGCAGCCGCTCATGGACCGCACGCGCCTTGATGAGCGCATTCTCTTCAAACGTCGTCCCGTTCTCTTCAATGTCGATCGCCTCTTCCAGATCCAGCAGACTTCGGACCTGATAGCCCAGAGGCGCCAGCATCTGTGTAAACTCCTCGACTTTATGTGCATTGCTTGTCGCAATCATGATTTCTTTCATCTCTCTCACCTGCCTAAACACCATTCTAGCAGATTTTGTCCGCTTTTGCCATGCATCTTCGCTGCAGCGGACAGACGCGAACTGGATCATCTTTTTTCCCGAAATGGACAATGTAAGAATTTCGTCAAATTTTGGAGCAATTCACTGGAAATTCCTTCCGTTTCCAAGTATAGTAAAGGTGTTGAGGCAAAGGAGGATATTATTATGGCTAAATTTGTATGTACCGTTTGCGGTTATGTCTACGAAGGCGAGGCTGCACCGGAGAAATGCCCGGTCTGCGGTGTCGGAGCAGACAAGTTCAAGAAGCAGGAAGGTGAGATGACCTGGGCTGCCGAGCATGTTGTCGGTGTTGCACAGGGTGTCAGCGAGGACATCTTAAAAGATCTGCGTGCAAACTTTGAAGGTGAGTGCTCTGAGGTCGGCATGTACCTGGCAATGGCACGCGTCGCTCATCGTGAAGGATACCCGGAGATCGGTCTCTATTATGAGAAGGCCGCATGGGAAGAAGCTGAGCACGCTGCGAAGTTCGCTGAGCTGCTGGGCGAGGTCGTAACACCGTCCACGAAGAAGAACCTGGAAATGCGTGTGGAGGCGGAAAACGGCGCAACTGCCGGAAAGGTCGACCTGGCCAAGCGTGCAAAAGAAGCAAACCTGGATGCGATCCATGACACCGTGCATGAGATGGCTCGTGATGAAGCTCGTCACGGCAAGGCATTTGAAGGTCTGCTGAAGCGTTATTTCAACTAGTCCAACAAACAGAGGGCAGCCGTGGCTGCCCTTTTTCAATGAAACGACCGGTGAAGGCATGTTCACCGGTCCGTTTTTGTATTCTTTTCCAAACACAGTGACATCCGCTGTCCGCACGTTCAAAACGCGTCGCAGATCTTGATGAGAAAGCGCATGCGCCGGTACAGTTCATCGTAATCGCTTCCCTGGATGCGCACCGTGCAGGCATCGAGCCGTTCGGTCAGCGGCACTCTGGCGACAAAAGATGCATTGCGCTCTTTATGAAACATGATGTCGATCGTATAGAAATCCTTCGGTGCGATCACCGGACGCATACGCAGCGCAGCGGCAGTCGCCTGTGCATAGCGTTCTTTCAGCTGCAGCCGGGAACAGTTCTGTGCACACAGCGAATTGATCGTCCGTTTGGTCTCTACAAACTGCACATCCGTCTCCAGTTCTTCCTGCAACTGTTCTTTCAGAAGAGAATCCCCGCTGACCATCCGGAGCGGCACGCCATAATACCAGGCCAGATGGGCATTGATACCGCTCTCCCCCATCTCTTCTCCGTTGATGCGGATGCAGCGCACCTGTGAACCCCAGATCGTATGCGCCATGACACCCGGCGTATTGCTGCGACAGTGATACCCCAGAAAACAGGCTCCGTCAAAGTCTGAACAGATGCCCTCCATCATGCCATATTCTTTATAGGCGCCATGTGCGATGATCAGCTCAGCACGCTCATCCATACGGGAAGCGATCAGATTATCCATCCCGCCGTGTCCGTCATTGACGACGACCTGCTTTGCCCCATTCGCAAACCATGCGTCGATCGCCGTGTTGACCTCCCAGATCATATGTTCCCGATACTGCTCGTAGGCAGCTCCCTCTTTCATCGTATGCGCACTGTCCGCATTGCCCCAGATGCCTTCGATGTCCGCCGATATATATATGCGCTCCATGCTCATCCCTTCTTTCTGCTCAAATTATAGCACAGACACCCGATCGAAAAAAGCCGTTGAGCGATCTGCTCCAACGGCTTTCATTCTTTCTCTTAGTACATTCCGCCCTGCGGCATTGCCGGAGCCGGTGTATCTTCCTTGATGGCTGCGACGCCCGCCTCGGTCGTGATGAACAGTGCGGAGATGCTGGCAGCGTTCAGCAGTGCGCTGCGGGTCACCTTCGTCGGATCGATGATGCCCTTTTCAAACATGTCGACCCACTCGCCGACCTTGGCATCAAAGCCGACATTCGTCTCTGCCTTCTTCTGTGCATCAACGATCTCTTCCGCATTGTAGCCGGCATTGTCTGCGATCTGTGCGATCGGTGCCAGCAGTGCGTCAAAGACGATCTTGATGCCCTTCTGTACATCGACGACATCCGACTTCAGCTGATCCTTCAATGCGACATAGGCTTCTACCAGAGCTGCACCGCCACCGATGACGATACCTTCCGCTACCGCTGCACGTGTTGCGTTCAGTGCATCCTCGATGCGCAGCTTCTTCTCTTTCAGCTCGCTTTCGGTTGCCGCACCGACCTTGATGACAGCCACACCGTTGTTGAGCTTGCCCAAACGCTCTGCCAGGCGCTTCTTGTCATAATCGCTCGTCGTATTTTCCATCTGTGCAGAGATCTCCGCGCTGCGTGCCTCTACGGCCGCCTTATCACCGGCACCGCCGATCATCGTCGTGTTATCCTTCGTGACGACCAGCTTCTTGACCTGGCCCAGATCGCTCATCTGTGCATCCTTCAGTTCCATGTTGAGATCCTTGGAGAAGAACTTCGCACCGCACAGGACCGCGATGTCCTGCAGCAATTCCTTCTGATTGTCACCAAAGCCCGGTGCCTTTGTCGCTACGACATTGAACGTACCGCGCAGCTTGTTGACGACCAGCGTAGAGACGACCTCGTTCTCAAAGTCTTCCGCAACCAACAGCAGCGGCTTGTTGGACTGCAGCACCTGCTCCAGCAGCGGCAGGATCTCCTGGATGTTGCTGATCTTCTGATCGGTTACCAGCACCAGAGCATTTTCCATTTCCACCTGCATCTTTTCACGATCGCTGACCATGTAAGGAGATACATAGCCCTTGTCATACTGCAGACCTTCGCTGATCTCCAGCTCTGTCTCAAAACCATTGGACGTATCGACGCTGATCACACCGTCACGGCCGACCTTGTCCATCGCCTCGGCGATGATCTCACCGACCTCATTGCTGCCAGCAGAAATCGTCGCTACGGAAGCGATATCGTTGCTCGTTTCCACCTTGCGGGATCTCTCCAGGATATGCTTGGCGATCTCCTTGCTGGCGTATTCGATACCTTCACGCATCAATACCGGGTTGGCACCCTTCTCTACTGCCTTTAATCCATTCTCGATCATGCTCTGTGCCAGGATCGTTGCCGTCGTCGTACCGTCACCGGCCGTATCATTGGTCTTGTTCGCTACCTCATATACGAGCTTGGCACCCATGTTCTCGAACTTATCCTCCAGCTCGATCTCCTTGGCGATGGAAACACCGTCATTGGTGATCAGCGGAGAACCATATTCCTTCTCCAATACGACATTGCGTCCCTTCGGACCCAGCGTAACACGAACCGCATCGGCTAACGTGTTCACACCTTTCAGCATCGCTTCACGCGCATCTTTTGAAAAACGTACTTCCTTTGCCATCGTTCATTCCTCCTTAAGCTACGACTGCCAAGATGTCTTCATCGGCAATTACGATATATTCTTCTTCCTCCATCGTTACACGCGTACCGGAATACTCCTTGTAAACGACTTTGTCACCAACCTGATAGCCGGCGTCCTTGCATCCTTCACCGATTGCCTCTACGACTCCGATGCTCGGCTTGTTTTTGTTCTCGCTCGTCAGGATGATTCCGCTGGCGGTCTTGTTTTCTACTTCTTCCTTTTTCAAAACGACATTGTCATGTAATGGTTTCAGCATTTCAATTCCTCCTTTTAGAATTTTAGCACTCTTAGCACCCCACTGCTAACACAGTCTATTATACTCACTTTTAGCACTTTGGCAACCCCTCTGCTAACTTTTTTTGATTTTTTTCTGTCCTTCTTTTCGACAATAAGAAAAAGGCCGCTTTCAGGGCCTTTCCTCTTACTTCTGACAGCTGTGATCCGCGCAGCTGTGTCCTTCCTCATGCGCATGATGCGTGCATTTTTTGCTTGGGTCATCCGCCAGCGCCTGACTGGCAAATGCACTCAGCGCCATGCGGGCATCCATGTCGACACCGCGGATGATGGCAATGCCCTGTTCATTCAGGGCATTGACGGCACCCTGTCCGATCCCGCCGCAGATGAGCGTTTCCACGCCCCACTGCTTCAGCAGCACCGCCAGTGCGCCATGACCGCTGCCATCGCTCGAAAGCAGCTGCTCATTGCGGACATCTCCATCCACGACATCCGCCGTCAGAAACATCTGTGTCTTGCCAAAGTGCTGAAACACCCGGCCGTTTTCATAAGTCACTGCAACTTTCATATCATTCCTCCACCAGCAATGTATCCAGATCGACATCGATGCCGAAGATCTCGGCAAACTGTGCCAGATCCGCCTTTGCGTCCTGTGCCGATACATAACGAATGTTCTGTCGCTCCCAGGAATTCAAAGCGACTGCCGCACTTGGCACGCCCAGGACATCGGCACCGACCGCTTCGATCTTTTCGCTCAGCGCATCGCTGTCGCTGCTCGTCTCATTGGCAAACGTTTCGATCTGTTCCAGCACGCTGCGCAGAGAAGCGCTCTCTCCTTTTTTGACAAAGATGGCCGCCTGCGGATAGCCGCTGTCTGCCGCCGTATCATTTTTCTCTGCATACAGCTGCTGTAAGTCCGCAATGACCTGCAGCTGTGTTCCGTTTTCCTTCGCCTTGGCGATCGTTGCCGTCACCGCCGGCTCTGCCAGCAGAGCCACATCCGCTTTTCCGGACAGCAGCTGTGCCTGAGCATCGCTGACTGCGCTGTGATAGGTCACATTCAACGACAGCGCATCGATATCCAGTGCATGTTCCAATACGAGCTGCGGGACCGCCCCTTCACCAAAAGCGGCGAGCTCTCCCTCTTTCTCCAGCGCATCCGCATCGGCGGATACCAGATACAGATTGCCCCAGGTGATGACAGCGGCCAGCTCATAGTTGTCCGCTCCCTTTGATGCCAGGGTCATTCCCAGATTGCTCGGAGCGACGATGATGTCATACTCGCCGTCTTCCTTGGCCAGTTCGGCCTGCAGCACATCACTGCCGCTGACCGTTTCCACCGATGCAACATTCTCGGCATCAAAAGCACCCAGGATGCCCAGTGCCGGCGCACCGCTCGGAGCCAGGATCTTCACTTCTTCGTTTTGAGACGCACCGCAGCCAAACAGAGACAGACCCAGCGCAGCGGCCGTCAATGCTTTCATTAATCGCTTCATGCTTTTTTCACCTCAATTTCCTTTACGAAGGCCGTTACTGCTTCTTCTAATGGCAGCGTAACGCTCTCCTTCTGTCCGGCACGACGGATCGTTACGGTGTGTGCTTCGCACTCTCCTTCACCGACGACGATCTGAACCGGGATTTTTGCCAGCTGTGCTTCACGAACACGATAGCCCAGCTTCTCATTGCGCGCATCCACGCTGCAGCGCACGCCGGCCGCACGTAACCGTTCACAGACCTCCTGCGCATAGACACCGTGCTTCTCTGCCAGCACCGGAATGATCTCTACCTGCTTCGGTGCCAGCCACAGCGGGAAATGTCCGCCGTAATGCTCGATCAGGATACCGATGAAGCGCTCGATGGAGCCATAGATGACACGATGCAGCATGACCGGACGCACCTTCTTGCCGTCCCGATCGACATAGGTGCAGTCAAAGCGCTCCGGCAGGTTCATATCCATCTGGATCGTACCGCACTGCCATACACGTCCCAGGCTGTCCTTGATGTGGAAATCCAGCTTTGGTCCATAGAACGCGCCGTCGCCCGCATTGATGCGGAATTCCTTGCCGGCCGCATGGCAGGCATCGCCCAGCGCTTTTTCACACTGATCCCAGACCGCGATCTCTCCCATGAAGTCTTCCGGGCGCGTCGACAGCTCGATGTCATAGGTCAGGCCAAAGATGGAATACATGCGGTCGATGAAGCGGATCAGACGCTTGACCTCATCCTCCACCTGGTCCGGACGCATGAACAGATGCGCATCATCCTGTGTAAAGGTGCGGACGCGGAACAGCCCGTTCAGCGCACCGCTCGCCTCATGGCGATGGACCTGTCCCAGCTCTCCGACTCGCAACGGCAGATCCTTGTAGGAATGCAGACCGCTGTTATAGACGAGCATCGCTCCCGGACAGTTCATCGGCTTGATGGCAAAGGCGCGGTCATCCACCATCGTCGTATACATGTTCTCTTTATAGTGATCCCAGTGCCCGCTGGTCTCCCAGAGCTCCTTGCTCATCATGATCGGGGTCTTGATGAACTGATAGCCCTCCTTGGTATGCTCCTCATACCAGAACTGCTCCAGCACGTTGCGCAGGATCATGCCGTTTGGCAAGAAGATCGGCATGCCGGCCGCATACTCGCTCATCATGAACAGACCCAGTTCCCGTCCCAGCTTTTTATGATCGCGTTTCTTCGCTTCTTCCAGCAGCTGCAGATGCTCCTCCAGCGCTTCCTTCGTCTCAAAGCACACACCGTAGATGCGCTGCAGCATCTTGTTGCTGGCATCGCCCTTCCAATAGGCACCGGAATGTTTCAGCAGCTTGAAGTTCTTGCAGCGCTTGACACTGTCCACATGCGGGCCACGGCAGAGGTCCACAAACTCGCCCTGACGGTAAACGGTGATGTTTCCATCCTCCAGGCCTTCGATCAGATCCAGCTTGTACTCATCATCCTTGAACAGTTCCAGCGCATCCGCCTTGGAGATCTCCTCCCGTACGATGCGCTTGCCGTCCTTGGCAATCTTCTTCATCTCTTTTTCGATCGCCGCCAGATCCTCATCGGTGATCTTCTTGTCGCCCAGATCCATATCGTAATAGAAGCCATCCGATACGACCGGACCCACCCAGAATTTTGCCTGCGGATACAGTCGCTTGACCGCCTGTGCCATCATGTGCGCACAGGAATGATTCAGCGTGCTCAGCTGTTCGTTTTCCTTGATGTCGATCATGTTTCATCATCCTTTCCATAAAAAAAGACAGAACTCAAAGGACGTTCTGTCAACCGCGGTACCACCTTTGTTCATGTGAATCCTCACATGCGCTCTTATCCGTTAACGCCGGCAACGGCCCTCTTTTCAGGGGCAGTTCCAAGGTAGTAAGAGCAGGTATCTTCCAAAAGGCTTGCACCGTCCGCCTTCTCTCTGCATGTGATTGCCTGTTCCCGTGTCCTTTTCATCACTGATAGTATCATCATAATCATTTTCGTTTTTCTTGTCAATCGATTTGCTGCAAAACTTCGTAATTTCACATACCGCCAGAAGCAGGTGTCAAACAGGCACGGATCCAGCGTGACCTTCTTCATGTAAAAAGACATCCCCCACAGATGCAGGCGATGCCTTTGTTCATTTGATCGTGCCCTCTCACTTTTTGCGCTTTGGCAGGATGCTGCGCAGTGAGAAGTGGAAGAAACCGACCTCCTTGATCGGCGGGCGATACAGCGTATTGCGCTCCATGTAATAGAAGCAGTAGTGGAACGTATGCCAGAACAGGAACGTATCAAAATGATCATATTCCTGCATGCCATCGTACCATTCCGGCTGTTCGACCGACAGCCGTTCAAATTTCTTGGCCCAGATATCCGCCAGACCCAGCACATAAGCAAACGGAAGCAGTTCCGTAAACAGCTTTGGATTTTCCTGAAACCGTTCTTTCAGCTGTTCTGGTTCCACGGTCTCGATGAATTCCCGGATACCCAGGATCTCTGCCTTCCACTCATTTCCCTTACGGGTGCGTTTGTCCATATACAGCATGCAGAAGAAGAGAACGATCGTGACGAACAGATAGATGACGAGCGCCCACATCGCAATGCCGTAAAGGTACAGCGTGACGGAATTGATCGCCAGCAGGATGCAGGCAACGATGATCAGGACGGACATCCGCGCAAAGAACTGTTTGGCCTCCAGCGTAAAGCGATGACGCACCAGGTACACCCATCCGGCCAGATCGAATCCCAGCAGCAGCGACGGGATCAGGTTGCGCAGGGAAAGCTCCCACAGTTCAAAGCGGGCATAGGTCATGGACCAGACAAACAGCAACGACGGCAACAGCGTGATGAGCGCCATCAGCGACTGCAAAAAGATCGAAGAATCCGTATAGACCTGACGGCCGTTTTTCTTGTTGAAGGAACGCTCCAGCAGGTGTTTGGAATGCTCCAGCGAAAACGCGACGCGCGCTTCTCGAAGCTCATCCTGATTGACGATGCTGCCGTTTTGGAAGATCGAATCAAACAGTTCACGTTCGTAGAACTTCGCATTGAGATCGTTCATCTCCCGCAGCTTTTCCAGTTCAAAGCTCTCCCCATGATCGTGGATCAGCAGGAAACCGCGATTGCCCCAGTCGATGAAGAGCGATAGCAGATCGCTGTCGCTGGCAAAGCGATTCATGATGTAACCGATCTCCGAACTGCTGATATCCTTCGGCACCTCATCCTGCACATCGACGAAGACCTCCTGATCACGTCCAAAACGCCAGAAGATCAATCCGACGATCACCAACAGGATCAGGGATCCCAGCGAAGCGGTGAAGTTGACATCCACCGGCTGCGGAAACGTAAAGTAGCTGTTGGGCAAGTTGACCTTGATCGTCGCCATCTCATTGTTCTCCAGCGGCTGCAGCAGATCTCCGCTGATGACATTGCCGTTGACCTGCATGCTCAGCGTATTCTTCACATCACCATATTTCCCGGTGTTGGTATAGACCTCCTGCGGATCGAATGCCTTGGGCATTTCGATCTCATAATGAAGATGATTGACCCTCGTGTCGAGATTGGTCACCAGCGTCCAGTACAGCATCTGAGACTGATCGGGCATCTGCAGATCGCTCGTCTGCACCGTATAAGAGATGGAAAACTTCTGCCGTCCGGTCAGCTGCGTTCCTTCCTCGCCCATCGTGACGATCGAACCGTCCTCGTTGCGTTCGACCGATAGCAGCCGATCGCCCTGAATGTCACGCACCGGGAAATAGTAATCCCGATAGACGATGCCCTGGGTGGTCGTCACCGGAATGTGATACGTGGATGTGATATTGCGGGTGAAGCTGCTGCGATAATAGTTGAAATTGAGGTCATACTCCTCAAAGACGAGCAGCTTTCCATCTTCCTGCACCTGAATGGTGATATCCAGATTTTCTACCGTATATGCCTCCACTGCATTTGCCGTTCGCGGGAACAGGCATAGAAGCAGCGCAAGCAGGCAGGCGATCATACATCCTTTTTTTTGCATATCATCATCCTTTCTCTCTTGCTCTCTTTGTTCAGTATATCATTTATCTTCCCGTCAAACAACCGTGAATACCGGTCCGGCAACTGCTTTCGATCGATCAGCGAAACGACTCGCAGAAACAGCCGTGTTCCATGATGAGCGTCTCTTTTTCATCGCGGATGCCTGTTACACGAAGCTGTGGCGTGCCAAACATGAAATCGACGTGCGTCATCGAATGATTGGCTCCGGCTGCCAACAATTCCTCCTGTGACAGCTGCAGACCGCCCTTCAGGCAGGATGGATACGCATCTCCCAGCGCCAGATGGCACGAAGCGTTCTCATCAAACAATGTATTGTAGAACAGCCGTTTCGACAGAGAGATCGGCGAGTCGTACGGCACCAGCGCCACCTCGCCCAGACGACAGCTGCCTTCATCAAAGGCCAGCAGTTCCGCCAGCGTGTCCTTCCCTTCCTTTGCGTCGAATTCCACGGCCTTGCCGTTTTCAAAGCGGATGTAAAAATCCCGTATGAGCACACCGTTATGATCCAGCGGGCGGCTGGCATAAACGATGCCGTCGACACCCATGCGATGCGGCATCGTGAACACTTCCTCAGTCGGCAGATTGGGATTGAAGCGAACACCGCCGCTCGTCTCTTCGCTGCCGCCCTCCCAGAGATGATCCTCTACCAGAGCGACCCGCAGATCCGTCCCCAGCTCACTGGTAAAATGCAGCGCTTCAAAACGCCGTGCATTGAGGGCATCCACCCGACGCTGAAACATCTGATTGCGCTTCTCCCAGTTGTTCAACGGATCGCTGTCCGCATCCACATGTACGCTTGCCAGGATGGCCTCCCACAGCTTCTCCATCGCCTCCGGTTCCTCACATTCCGGAAATACCTGTTTTGCCCACGCCGCGGAAGGAACCGCAACGATGCTCCAGGCACATTCGTTGTTCATCGTATAGCGCTGAACTTCCTTGCCGGCCTTCGCATAGGCCAGACGCGAAGCGGCGATGCGCGCTGAATCGCAGTCCGAAAAGATGCCCGGCGTATCGCTGATGATGTGCAGCACGCAGGCCCCCTCCTTCAGATAATCCAGCCGGCTCTCCAGCTCCCAGTCATGCACCTGGCAGAGCGTTTCCTGTGATTGATGCAGATAATGCAGACGTGTGATCTGCTCATCGCCATAACGCACGACGACCTCCCTGGCTCCGCAGGCATAAGCCTCCTCTGTCACCATGCGAACAAACGGCGCTGCCATGACATCCGCATGGATCATGAGTGTCTGTCCCTTCTGCAGGTGAACACCGCCCTGTACGGCCAGGCGAGCATATTTCCGTAATCGATCTTCCATGTTGTTTCCTCCGCTTTTTTTTGTTAGTATACCATAATTTCGTCTCTCTGCGTACCCGCATGGCGCATGGGCAAGAAAAAGACCGCCGATCCACAGCGGTCCGATCTATCCAAAAGCGACATCCAGCGCCATCATCAGCACGAAACCGACCGCAAAGCCGATCGTTCCCAGATTGCTATGCCGTCCTCGCGAAGTCTCTGGAATCAGTTCTTCCACGACCACATACAGCATGGCGCCCGCCGCAAAAGATAACAAGACCGGCAATATCGGCACCAGATAATGAGAAGCGATGAGGACCAGTGCTCCGGCCAGCGGTTCCACGATGCCAGAGGCAGCTCCATAGAAAAATGCACGCAGACGATTCATTCCTTTTTCGCTGCGCAGCGGCAAAGAGATGATCGCACCTTCCGGAAAGTTTTGAATTGCGATCCCGATAGAGAGTGCAAAGGCAGCCGTCAAAGTGATCTCGCTGCCGCCGGACAGCAAGCCGACGAAGATCGCACCGACAGCCATACCTTCCGGAATATTATGCAGCGTGACCGCCAACATCAGCATCGTCGTTCGCTTTAGCGAACTCTTATGCCCCTCCGCCTCTTCGCTGCCCAGATGCAGATGTGGGATCAGCCAGTCCAGCAGCAGCAAAAACAAGACTCCCAGCAGAAAACCGCCCACTGCCGGCAGGAAAGCCAGCTTCCCCCACTCGGCCGACATATCCATCGCAGGAATCAGCAGCGACCAGATGGAAGCAGCGACCATCACACCGGAAGCAAAGCCAAGCAACATCTTCTGTACCCGCGGATTCAGTTCCCCGCGCAGAATGAATACACAGGCTGCTCCAAAAACGGTCCCGATAAACGGCACCATCAAACCGAAGAACAAATTCATGTATGCATCTCCTCTCACCTACTATATTATGTCATCGTCCTGTTCGTGTGACAGAACATCAAAGGCGATCCATTGTATCGATCGTCCAAAGTGTTGCCTACACTATAGCATCCGCAGTGAGAAAATGCAATTTAAACGATCTTGTCTCTGTTTATGCTTTCGGCCCTTTTGGAGGTCGTCCCCGTTTTTTGACGATGATCTGATTTCCTTCTCTGCGATACTGCCGGATCCAATTGGTGAGTGCTGTCTTGCTGGAAAGACCGTATTTGATAGCTGTACGGCCGATGCTTTCTCCTTTTTCAAGCACCTCACGCACCGCTGCCTCTTTAAGCGCAGCCGGATAACTGCGGCTGTGTCCGTCCCGCAGGATCTGATAACCGTGCTGATCGATCAGTCGGATCAAGTATTTGATCCCTTCTTTGCGAAGTCCGTAACAGCTGCTGAGTTCCTGAATGGTCATTCCCTGCTTTCTCTTCTCATATACCTCTATCTTTTGTTCTCGCGTCAATTTTTTCATTTGATCACCTTCTCCATTTCAAATAGGAAAAGGGACCGCAAGCACCGCTCATGCTCACCGTCCCTTCTGATTTTCTTTCGATCGCTTATCGATGCAGTCTTCGTTTATAATGGATCACACAAAGGATCGCACCAGATAAGACAGCAGCCATTCCCCAGCCGGCCATCACATTGACTGCGGCCGTGTTCGTCGAATCACCATCGGCCGATTCATTTGGCTCCTCTGGCTGTTGTGGAACATCTGGTTGCTGCGGATCCGACGGCTCCTGTGGCTCTTCCGTATTCGCAACCGTGTACGAAACCGACGGTCTTTCAAACAGTTCCGATTCTCCGCTCACTCCGTTCGAATCTACCGGATACAGGACGGCCTGAAGATTCGTATACAGATTGCTGTACGTACCCGGCTGTGTACACGGATCTGTCAAGACGACGTGATACGTCAGTTTTACCGGAGCGTCTTTTG
>DWYK01000049.1 GCA_019118705.1 Candidatus Merdibacter merdigallinarum
GCATGGCCGAACCGGCCCAGCCCGATGATGGCATAGGTCTTTTTGTTCTTTTTGGAACTGTTAATCATAGCTTTTCTCCCCACTTATCCGATGGCAATATTTCCCTCGGGGAGCCGCACCCGCTCGCCCTTGGTGAAATACCACAAGGTGGCGATGGTGAGGGGCCCCAGGCGTCCGATATACATGATCACAATGGTCAGCAGCTTGCTGTCCGCCCCCAGTCCCGGGGTGATGCCGGTGGAAAGGCCCACGGTACCGAAGGCGCTGACCACCTCGAACAGAATGTCCTGCAGCGGGATGTGGGGCTCCATCAGCACCATCAGGTAGCTGCCGGTGAGCACCACACCCAGGGCAATGAGAAAGATCACCGCCGCCTTGCGGAAGGCCTCGGCGGGCACCGCATACCGGAAGGCCTTTTCCGATTTGTTGGTGGCGGCGCTCTTGACACCCTGCAGCAGCACAAAGAAGGTGCTGGTCTTGATGCCGCCGCCGGTGGAACCCGGCGAAGCGCCGATGAACATGAGCACGATCAGCACCAGCAGCCCCGCCCGGGAAAAGCCCGACAGCGGATAGGTGGAAAATCCGGCGGTACGGGCAGACACGCTGTGGAAAAAGGCTCCCAGCCAGCTGATGTTTTCGGTGAGCTTGAGCAGCAAAGTGCCCGCCAGGATCAGCACACCGCTCACCGAGAGCACCACCTTGGCGTGCATGGAAAACTTTTTCCACCGCAGCCGCTTGCGCCACATCTCCTCGATGACCAGAAAGCCGATGCCCCCAAAAAAGATCAGCCCGCAGGTGACCAGATTCAGCAGCAGATTGTTCTGGTAGGGGATCAGGTTCTGGAAATTGCCCAGAATGTCGAATCCTGAGTTGTTGAAGGCGGCCACCGAGTGGAACAGGCTGATGCCCGCCGCCCGCAGCGGGGGATAATCCTGCCGGAATACCAAAAAGCTCAGGACGGCGCCGCACAATTCAAACACCAGCGTGACCAGGAAAATGTGTTTGACAAACCGCACCAGTCCCCCGGCGGTTTCCAGATTCATGGCCTCCCGGATGATGGTGCGGCCCTTGAGGTTGACCCGGCGTCCCATGAGCAGAATCACCCCGGCGCCCACCGCCGTAACCCCCAGGCCGCCCACCTGGATCAGGCCGCCCAGAAAGATCTGGCCCAGAGGGGTAAAGGTATCTCCGGGGTCCACCGATGCCAGACCGGTGACACAGACAGCGCTGGTGGAGGTGTAAAGGGCGTCGATGTAGTCCAGCTCCACCCCGTCCTGCACACTGCAGGGCAGGCTGAGCAGCAGCGAGCCCAGCAAAATAACCGCGGCAAAGCCCAGGGCGATGATCCGCCCCGGCGACTGCCGCCTAATCACTTTCAGCATAACTTCTCCTTTTTGGGCGGGGCCGGCAGCCGGCCCCGCTCCGGTTTGGTCACAGGCGGATCTTTCCTTTCCTTGCTTTCTGGCTCTGCCGGCGGGCATACAGCCAGAAGAACAGCAGCATCAGCACCTCGCCCATCATACTGAACAAAAACAGCAGGTCCATATTGCCGGTGGCAGGTCCCACCGCCGCAAAGACAAACATAAACAGCCCGCTCAGAAACAGCATGGGCGTTTTCCGTCGCACCCAGGCGATGACCCCGCACACCATCAGGGGGATGACCGTACCGAAAGACAGCATCCGGCTGATGGTCTCCGCCCAGGCGGGGGCGGCCTCCGAGGAGGCGTAGCGCACCACGCCGGCGGCCTGCACCAGTTCCAGATCGGTGGCAAAGCCCTGGGCGGCACCGGCCAGCATCACCAGCACCGAAAAGGCTCACACCGCCCCCAGCACCTTCCGGCCCGCGCCCAGAGCGTAGGCACAGATGGGAAAGAGCAGCGGGATCAATACTCCGTGGCTGACAAACCGCAGCTGGCTGAAGGCCAGATGCACCGGCCCCTCCCAGACAGCCCCCAGGGCGATCATCACCGCATCGTACAAAAGGCCGGCTCCCACCGCAGCCATGCACAAAACCAGGGGCTGGCGGTTTTTGCGCCACACCATTGCCAGCAGCACGATGAGAACCAGATAGGCCGCCGCCATCCCGCAGACACACCATTGCCCATATTGCAGCAAAAATTCCGCATCGTCGCAATTCCTCCTTTTTTGTCAGTATACAATTCCGCCGCCGGGGCTGTCAATAGCAGCAAAGGCGACCCGGCTTTTCCTTTTACTATTCGGACAAAAAATGCGGCACAAAAGCATCCGAAACCGCGGGCCCGGAAATCCGGTCGGCAAGCATCACCGCCGGCCCGGCGCTTGTTTGGCCAAAACCATCACGTTATAATAAGTTGTATATGAGACCGGCCGGATTTGAGGTTTTTTAAAGGTTTGCGGGCTATACTGAATCGATAACAGAAGGGAGCGGCGGAATATGCGTATCCTGCTGGTGGAGGACGAAGAATACATGGCCCAGGCCGTGGCGCAGGTTTTGGAAAAGAACAACCATACCGTGGACCTGGCCCAGGACGGAGAATACGGCCTGGACTGCGCTTTTTCCGGCATCCACGACATCATCATTCTGGATATCATGCTGCCCCGGCGCAGCGGTCTGGAGATATTCAAGGCCCTGCG
>DWYK01000050.1 GCA_019118705.1 Candidatus Merdibacter merdigallinarum
CGCGATACAGCAGATTGTCGATCTGCTTTTGACTTTTTTTCATGACCCTGGCTGCCTGTGCATAGGACATCTCTTCAAGATACACCAGATGCACCGCTGCACGCATGTCGGCAGGCAGCTGTTCCAAAGCGGCATTCAGTGCCTTTTTTCGCTCATCGATGTACATGGTCTCTTCTATTTCCTGCACGTCTGCCGCATATGCCGCCTCAGACAGTTCGACAAAACGGATGACCTTTCGATGCTTCAGATGATCCAGTGCACGGCTGCGTCCGACCATATACAGGTACGTCTTCAGCGTGACCTTGAAATTGTAGCGATGCCGGTGAACGATCAGATCACAAAACGTGTCGATCGCGATATCTTCCGCTGTGTGCATATCGTGCACATAGCGATCGATGAAACACACGAGCCCGTGAAACAGCTGTTCCATGATCTCATCAAAGGCATCTTCCTCGCCATTCAGAAAACGGCGGTAACTGCTTGCGCCGTCATCCATACGATTCCCCCTGACCTTCTGTGATCTCTCACTTTGTTTTCACTTATTATACGATCCTACTTCGCCGATTCCTTATGAAAATTCACTTTTTCTTCTTTTTTTGTCCATTTGCCCCTTTGCGTTCTTCCCGATCTGGCATCATGCACACCTAAAAACTATGTAAACGGGAACGCTGCCCTGTCACTCACCGCGTCCCCGCACACCTGTTTACTCGTTGTCGTCGTACTTCTGTGCAAAGGCCGTATACGGATCGACCGTATTCTCCTCTTCATCCAACGCATTGTTTTCATTAAAGCCGCACATGCCCATGCAGCGGGCAACCCGGCGCTCAAAATCGCGTTCTGCCCGACGCAGGCACGCATAGTTGATCGGCAACGGACTTGGATCCGGACGCTGCGAGCACTGACAGCGGCAGCAGCAGGCGTGACGGCAGCAGTACGGACCGTTGGCCATCGTCGTCGAGACATTCTGACCTACGCGGATGTGCTGTGTCCGGCCAGATCCAAAACAGCCAGAACAGCGGCGATTCTGATTACAATTACAACTCATTGATATCCCTTCCTTTCCAGAGATCTCTCATCTCTAGTTCAGACTATGAAGCTGTCGGTTCGTGTTGTGGACATCTAACCATATTCGCATTTCTCCCTTTTGTAAGAATCATGTGAAATCTTTCACTTTTTATTTTACAAATGCTTTGTATATCCGCTATAATAAGGGCGAGGTGAATAGAAAATGAGAGGAATCTACAATTCAGTAACAGATATTCGCAGAAAGGTCTTTACTGAGATTGCAAGACTCGCCTATGAAGGCGGCGATTACGCAAAGAAGATCGAGGAGCTTCCTTACAAGATCCTGCCGGGACACAAGGCAAGCTATCGCAACAGCATCTTCCTGGAGCGTGCGATCATCGGAGAGCGTCTGCGTTTGGGAATCGGACTTCCTTTGCGTGCAGTGGAGGAACAGTCCGCACTGTCGGATGGCATTGAAGAAAGTGCGATCGCAAAAAAGTATTATGATGATCCGCTGATCAACATCATCAAGTTCGCATGCAATGCCTGCCCAGAGAAGAAGATCGTCGTAACGGACAGCTGCCAGGGATGCCTGTCCCATCAGTGTACCGAGGTGTGTCCGAAAGATGCGATCCACATCGTCAACGGAAAGAGCCTGATCGATCAGGACAAGTGCATCAAGTGCGGTCGATGCATGGATGCCTGCCCATACCACGCGATCAACAAACTGGAGCGTCCGTGTGCAGCCAGTTGCGGAATGGATGCCATCCATTCGGATGAAGACGGATGTGCGGAAATCGATTACGATAAGTGTGTCTCCTGCGGTATGTGTCTGGTCAATTGTCCGTTCGGCGCGATCGTCGACAAGGGACAGATCTTCCAGACGATCCATGCCATCAAAGAAGGTCATGAGGTCATTGCGGCCGTTGCGCCGGCGTTTGTCGGTCAGTTCGGTCCTAGCGTGACACCGGACAAGGTCAAGGGCGCCTTAAAGGAGCTGGGCTTTGCGGATGTCGTCGAAGTCGCGATCGGTGCCGACCTGTGTACGATCGAAGAAGCGGAGGACTTCCTGGACAAGGTTCCGGAAAAGCAGCCGTTCATGGCTACCTCCTGCTGTCCGGCATGGTCTGTCATGGCAAAGAAGCTCTTCCCGGATTTCAAGCCATACATCTCCATGGCACTGACACCGATGGTGCTGACCGGACGACTGATCAAAAAAGAAAAACCGAATGCCAAGGTCGTATTCATCGGTCCTTGCGCTGCCAAAAAACTGGAAGCCAGCCGCAAGAGCATCCGTTCGGATATCGACTTTGTGCTGACCTTTGAAGAAGTCATGGGCATGTTCGAGGCGAAAGGGGTCGACCTGGAACAGCTGACCATCAGCGAGCCACTGACGGAAGGTACCGGATCCGGACGCGGATTTGCGGTCAGCGGCGGTGTCGCTCAGGCCGTGAAGGATCAGATCCTGAAGGATCATCCGGACATGGAAGTGAAGATCCAGGCCGCAGAAGGACTGAAAAACTGCAAGACGATGCTGATGATGGCAAAGGCCGGCCGTCTCAACGGTTACCTGCTGGAAGGAATGGCATGTCCGGGCGGATGCGTTGCCGGTGCCGGTACGCTGCAGCCGGTCATGAAGTCCAGTGCAGCCGTCAAGAAGTATGTCAACGAGGCGGATAAAAAGATTTCCAGCGAAAGCGCCTATGGCGAACACCTGGATCTGCTGACAGAACACAACTGATCCATTGACATCCGATCGAAAAGGGACGCAAGACAGCGTCTCTTTTTCTGTGCGAATGTCGGTTCACTTCTGCATTGTGGTGGTTTCGCTCTTTGTTTCATTTTTAAAGTCTGCTATACTTATTAACAAGAAGGTGAAGATATGTTGAATTATGGATATTACAATGTTGCCGCTGCCACGATCGATGTGCAGATCGGCGATGTGGAAGCCAATACAGAGGCGATCTTGAAAAAGGCGAAGGAGTGCCGGGAACAGACCGACCTGCTCGTATTCCCTGAGCTGTGCATCAGCGGTTATACCTGCGGTGACCTCTTTTTTGAGTCGGCATTGCTGGATGCCTGTGAAGCGGCGCTGGAGCGGCTGTGCAGGGAACTGCCGGGCGAGCGAATGGTGATCGTCGGTGTGCCGCTGCGGCAGACGGACCGCCTGTACAACTGTGCGGCCGTTCTCTTTCAGGGGAAGATCATCGGCATTCAGGTGAAATCTTATATTCCCAATTACAATGAGTTCTATGAAAAACGCTGGTTTTCCGACAGTTTCGATCTCCCGCAGGAAACGATCGTTCTGCAGGGAGAGACGATTCCCTTCACGTCGCATCTGCTCATCCGCGATCAGACGACAAAGGCTGTCATCGGCATCGATGTCTGCGAGGATCTGTGGGTACCGATCCCGCCGAGCTCCCTGCATGCACTGGCCGGTGCGAATGTGATCGTCAATCTGTCCGCTTCCAACGAAACGATCGGCAAGCGTTCTTACCGCCGTTCGCTGGTCCTCTCTCAGAGCGCAAAATGTTACTGCGGCTATGTGTACTGCAGTGCCAATCAGCAGGAGAGCACCAGTGACCTGGTATTCAGCGGTCATCGGATCATCGCGGATAACGGCATGCTGATCAGTGAGGCCGACTTTGAAGAAGGAAGCGAAGAGATCTTATATGGAGAGATCGATCTGGAACGCTGTACACAGGATCGTCTGCGTTTCAACACCGCGATGAAGGCGCCGTTTCTGCCTGCCTACACGGAAGTGAGCGTCCGCAGTCATCCAAAACAGAGGGAAACGCTGCAGCTGACACGTCCGATCTCCCCTTTCCCGTTCGTTCCGCAAAACGATGCGCATCGCATCCAACGCTGTCATGAGATCCGTCGCATTCAGGCGACCGGCCTGGCACAGCGGCTGAAAAAGATCCATTGCGATCATCTGGTCATCGGCATCAGCGGAGGCCTGGATTCCACGCTGGCGCTGATCGTCGCCGCAGAGGCGTTTGAGATGAACGGCTACCCAGCCGGCAACATCCACACCGTCACGATGCCGGGCTTTGGCACGACCGCCCGCACCCATGACAACTCTACCTCGCTGATGCAGCTGTTTGGCACCACCTGCATGGACATTCCGATCCATGATGCGGTCGATCAGCATTTCAAGGATATCGGTCATGACAGCCGCGTCCACGACATCACCTACGAAAATGCACAGGCACGGGAACGCACGCAGATCCTAATGGATCTTGCCAACAAGGTCGGCGGCATCGTCCTGGGGACCGGCGATCTCAGCGAACTTGCGCTGGGCTGGTGCACCTACAACGGCGATCATATGTCCATGTATGCCGTCAACGCATCCATCCCGAAGACGCTGGTACGCTATATCGTAGAGGGCTATGCGAAGGAACAGCAGGAAAAAGGCAACCACGCGCTGGCCGACACTCTGCTGGACGTCTGTCAGACACCGGTCTCTCCGGAACTGCTGCCGCCGACGGCTGAGGGAGAGATTGCGCAGAAAACAGAAGAATCGATCGGCTCCTACGACCTGCACGACTTCTTCCTGTACCATCTGCTGCGCAACCACTTCTCCCCATCCAAGATCTTCGCTCTGGCGCTGCACGCTTTCGGAGAGGATCAGCGTGCGGTCATCCTGCAGACGATGAAGACGTTCTATCGCCGTTTCTTCACCCAGCAGTTCAAACGAAACTGCATGCCGGATGGGGTCAAGGTCGGAAGCGTCTGCCTCTCTCCGCGCGGCGACTGGCGAATGCCGAGCGATGCCTCCATGCGGCTTTGGATGGAAGAAATCAAGAAGCTGGATGCATAAGGCCCATCGGCCCCCTTTTTATCAAAATCAAATATCTTCGATACACCGTGTAAGTTGAAAACATCGATCCGCTTACACGGTTTGTTCTTTCTGATGAATTTCATGCGCTCGCTTCTAAACGATCTCTTTTTCCACAGACAATACCGCTGTTCCAGAAGTTCTTGCGATATACTGATTTCAGTGCATACACTTCATTGATCGCTCTATCTATGTTTTTGACTGCACCGATCTGTGATAATCGTCCTCTCTGATCTGGATATGGCCGATCATCCCTTTGTTTCATGTGAAGATGTTTATTAGAAGAAACCATAAAAGATACCTCCGATCAAAGCGAGGCATCCAGATCTGGACAAAGATAATGATACACGCAGGAAGAGTAAATGCAACTTGCAG
>DWYK01000051.1 GCA_019118705.1 Candidatus Merdibacter merdigallinarum
ATCAATACCGGGAAGTTGGTGCTGTACTGCCCGTTCAGCGTGGAAAGACCCGCGGACAGCGTCATCATGTTCAGGTCGGTGTTGCAGATCAGCGGCCACATCAGGTCGGAGTAAGCAAACACGGCCGTGAAAATGGCCAGCGCAGCGCAGCTGGAGCCGGTGAGCGGGAACATGACCTTGGTAAAGGTCTGCCATTTGGTGCAGCCGTCCAGGTAGGCGGCCTCGGCGATCTCATTGGGGATGCCCAGGTAGGTCTGCCGCAGGAAGAAGGTGCCGAAAGCCGACACGATGCCCGGGAACACCAGCGCGAAGATGGTGTTGGTCAGGCCCATGTGGGCCAGCATCAGGTACTGGGGGGTGATGAAGATCTGGCTGGGCAGCATCATCTGCACCAGCACGATGCTGAACAGCAGGTTCTTGCAGGGGAAGTTCAGCTTGGCGAAGGCGTACCCGGCCATGGAACTGAACACCACGGCGCAGATCACCCGGAGCAGGATCAGCAGGCCGGTGTTGATGTAGAGGTTGACGAAGGGCAGGCTCTGCAGTGCCGTGACGAAGTTGGCCAGGTCCCAATGGGAAGGCAGGATCTGGGGCGGGATGGCCATGGACTCGGCCTGGGTCTTGAAGCAGGTCAGCAGCATCCACACAAAGGGGAAGATCATGATGATGCTGCCCAGGATCAGAACGGCGTAGGTCAGGCCGGTGGTCAACTGTTTGTTGCTTTTCATACTGGTTTCCATAGTTTACACCTCGTAATTGACCCACTTTTTCTGGCCGATGAACTGGATCACGGTCACAACGCCGATCAGCAGCACGGTCCAGACGACGATGGCGGAAGCATAGCCCTTGTCGCCGGCAATAAAGCTCTCGCGGTAGAACAGGGACATCAGCGTCTGCGCGTCGCTGAGGGCGGGGTTGGCGTCGTCCACCATCATGTAGACCAGGTCGAACACCTTCAGGGAGGACATCAGGCGCATGATCATGACCACGAACAGCGTGGGGCTGACCATGGGCAGCGTGATGCTGAAGAACTGGCGCACCTTGGAAGCGCCGTCCAGGTCGGCGGCCTCATACAGCGTGGGGGAAACGTTCTGCAGGCCGGCCAGCAGCAGCACGGCGTCGTAGCCGATGTTGGACCAGATCTGTACGGCCGCGCAGGAGAACAGCACCACATGGGGGTCGGTCAGCCAGCCCACGTTGGCGCCGAACAGGGTGTTCAGGATGCCGTACTGGGTGTTGAAGATCCACTTCCACACCATGGCCACGGCGGCGGGGGCCACCACCATGGGCAGGAAGAAGATGGCCCGGAACCCGGTGCGGCCGCGGATCTTGCTGTTCAGCAGCACCGCCACCAGCAGCGCCAGGAAGATGCCCAGGGGCACCGTCAGCACACAGAACAGGATGGTGTTGCCGGTGGCTTTCCAGAATTCGGTGTTCTGGAACATCTCCACATAATTCTCGATGCCCTCAAACTCAAATTCGCCAAAAGGCAGCGATTTGGAAAAGCTCATGTAGATCGCCTGCAGGAACGGGTACATGTTCAGGACCAGCAGGCCGATGATGGTAGGCGCCACCATCAGCAGGCCCCATACAGCGCCGTCGCGGGACAGCTTGGATGTCTTTTGCATCACGCATCCTCCTCATAGTATTCAGCGCTGGCCTCGTCCACGGTCTGCTGCATCTGGGCCAGCCCGTCGTCCAGGCTGAGTTCGCCGGTGTAGATCTTCAGCAGCGTATCGCTCACGGGGGTCTTCCACTCGGGCCGGGCCGCGTTGTTCACGCTCTGTACGCAGTAGTCGAACATATCCACAAAGCAGGTCACGTCGATGGGGTACTCGTCAAACACGCCCACCCAGGTATCCTCCAGCCCTTCGTAAGCCGGGATGGCGGCGCCGCTCTCGCCCTGGATGCGCTGGCCTTCCTCGCTGCCGAAGAACTTCAGCACGTCCTTGACGATGTCCAGGTGCTTGTTGTTGGCGCCGGTGGCGTAACTCAGACCGTTGGAGATGGTGGCCCGGCCTTCCCCGCTGACAGGATCGGGGCAGGCCGGCAGTACGGCAACGTCCCATTTCCCTACCATATCGGGATAGTTTTGCAGCTCCGCCAGGATATTCCAGTTCCCTTCCAGGAACATCGCGCCTTTTTCCGAAAAGAATGCCGTACCGGGTGAAGTTTCGGCAAAGTAATTCTGGTCGGGACACCAGTCATTCTGCTGCAGGCCGATGTAGAATTCCATGCCCTTGCGGGTGCCCGGGTCCAGGAAGTTGCCGCGGGTCTTGTCCTCGGTCAGGATGCTGCCGCCCGCCTGATACACAAAATTCCAGTAGCCAAGCTGGTCGTCGGCATAGGCCATGTAGCCGTAGTTGCCGGTAGCATCGTGGATTTTTTCAGAAGCATCCACAAGGTCATCCCAGGTCCAGGTCTCGTCCGGGTAAGCAACGCCGGCAGCATCGAACATTTCCTTGTTATATACCAGCCCCACAGTGTCCTTGTCCTTCGGCACGCCGTACAGCACACCATCGGAACCGCTTGCATTGGACAGCGAAATGTCCGAGAAATGCTCGTTCTCCACAATGTCGGAGCAATCGGCCAGTTTGCCGTTGTCGGCATATTTCAGGATCTCGTTGGTATGCATCCAGAAAATATCCGGCATCTTGTTGGACATGGTGGCAGCTTCCAGCTTGGTCCAGTATTCGTCCCAGTTGATGACCTGCACTTCAATATGTACATCGGGATGCTGGGCCGTGTAAGCGTCGCACATGGCCTGCATGCCGTCGCGCTGGGCCACATCCCAGATCTGAAAGGTCAGGTCTACAGTGCCGTCATCTGCAGCGCATCCGGCCAGGCTGGCCGCCATCAGCGCCGCAAGGGCGCCGGCGGCAAAGCGATGTGTTATTTTCATGATCCATCTCCTTTTAGATATGAATGACGCGAATGCCTTGACCGGTCGCGCGGGGTATGCTGTGATTCGGCAAATCTGCCAACATACAGCATCCAGAATTGTGCATAGTGCACATTGCACAATTCCACCCCGCATTTGGTATAGTTATTATACATTTTGACGTCATGCATTTGAATGCCAATATGCCGCTTTTTATATACCAATTTCAAGGAATTTATCATAATTTGTTGAAGTCAGAACGCATTTTGGTATATAATCAAGAAAAGGAGGGAGTATCATGCCCCGCAGCTCCGATGACGTAAGCAAGTTGAAATTTCATGTTTTCCGTGACGAGCGGTTCGTTGACCTGAACCTCTACCAATTCGGATGGCAACGCACCACACCGGCGCACTCTTATGGGCCGCATGCGCGCAATCACTACCTGTTTCACTATATCATCGCCGGAAAAGGCGTATTACTGGCCAATGGGCAGGAGTATCCCATTACGGCAGGACACGGCTTCCTGGTCGTACCCGGCCAGATCACCACCTATCGCGCAGACGAAAACGATCCCTGGGAATATACCTGGCTGGAGTTTGACGGCCTGCGTGCCCATGAAAGCCTGAACCTTGCAGGCATCAGCGGGAAGGAACCCGTTTATACGGCGCGCAGCAAGCGGGATGGCCAGCTGCTTCAGGATGAAATGCTGTACATCGTCAACCATAGCGAAGCCAGCCCGACCCATCTGATCGCCCACGGTTACCTGTTTTTGGACCAGCTGGTGCA
>DWYK01000052.1 GCA_019118705.1 Candidatus Merdibacter merdigallinarum
GGTAAACCGGCTGACGCTAAAGTGACGCTTTTTCAGCGTCTTTGATACTTTTCTTTACCGGCTTGCCAAAGCCGGATTCCCAAAATGCCCGCGCACCGCCTGCGGATTACAAGCGGCGCTTCTGGACGCGCTGTACAATTTGAACATCCGACTATACACCGTCAGGATCATAATGAATGCCAGCACCGTGATGAACAGGCTGCCCAGCAGGGTGACTGCCCACAAGGGGATGCTGTCCCAAAAGCCGACGGTATTGATCTTGTCGATAATCTCCTGCGGGAGCGTCGCTCCGCTGCTTCCCGACAGGCCGGACTGGGAGATGATGGTGGCCACCATCCCCTGAATGATCCCGAAAACAGCCAGCATCAGGTCGAGGCCGTATCCCACCGCCGCCTTTGCCAGCACAAAGCGAATGAACATCTTGAAAGCGGCCTCCGGGCGCTTCAGGTCGGCAAAGCTCGAACAGGTCTTGACGACGCCGACTGCGAAAAACAGGACCAGCAGCCCGTACCCGATGGCTTTCAAAGCCCCGTTGATGTCCAGCATGACCTGCCAGATTCCACCGCCTTTGAAGGTCGCGGGATCCTGTGTGAGCAGCGTCCAGATTTCCGCCAGCTTGTCGTTCCATGTTCCAAGCGCAGCATTTAAGTTGTCTATAATCCAGTTTCCGGCTGGTCACCTCCTTGAAGAAAATGAGGGGAGCGACCGGCGACGGGGCTCCCCAGATGAAAATATACAATCAGGCGGTGATGAGATCGAGGATTTCCCTGGCAAAGGTAATCACAAGCCCGCCGGCAAGAGTCAAGAAGCCCTGAGACCGCTGGGCGGGATCGTGGCCCTGAAAGGAAAGACCGACCTGCACCACGCCCCAGCCCAGCAGGATCAGACCGATCGCGCGGATCAGGGAAAAGATAAAGTCGGACAAATTGTTGACTACGCCAAGCGGGTCGCTGGCAGCGAAGGCGGGAATAGAAAAGCAGCAGAAGCACAGCACCACGGCTGCATAGGCGGAAAAGCCGAGCCGCCCCTTCCTGTCAAGCGCCGGAGTGTTGGCGGGCCTAACGTCCTTCTCGGGATTTTTCTTCAACACAAAAAAATTCAGGGGTTTCTTCAGAAGCATTCCTCCAGTTTGTATTTTGATTAGTCGAAACTAACGTGTGCAGGTGTTATGTGCATGGCGAAATGAACAGCACCCGCCCGCGGCAGATGCAGTTATGCGTTTAGAAAATCCTCCGGCTCCAGCAGTTCAAAATCGTCGTACCGGGCCGTGGTGTAGTCGAGGTCGTCTGCGGCGTCCTTTGCCTGCGTGTAGTCGTAGGGCGCAGCGCCGCCATCCTCGGTGAGCCGGATGTTGGGATGGCGCATGAGATCGTATTTGTCATCCATCATGGGGCGTTCCCCGCGGACAAACAGGATCGCTTTGCGGTTATCCAGCATCCGTACTTCGTCGGGGGCGAGAAGCTCCCGGCCCGTCTGCTGGTCGTTGATGCTGAAACTGCCGTTCCGTCCGCGGCTGTGGCCGTAGGTATTCGTGTCCAGCGTCTCCTTGCCCATGAGCTCGGAAACGTACTTGTGTGTTTCCTTTTCGTTCCCGCCGAGATATAAAAACTCGTCGCACAGGCCGACCAGCGATTCCCACTGCTCCTTGAACAGCGCCTTGATCTGCGCCATATTCTGCGCGATATAGCTGCAAAAGATGTTGCGGCTTCGCATGGTGGAAAGCCAGGGCAGGAAGTTGTCCGTGGGCAGGGCGATGTTCGGCGCTTCGTCGATGAGCAGGTGAACCGGCACCGGCAGCCGGCCTTTGTATTTCCGGTCGGCTACAAAATACAGCGTCTGGATGAGCTGCCCGTAAATCATCCCCACAAGGTAATTGAGAGATTTATCCGAGTCCGGGATGCAGCAGAACAGGGCCACTTTTTTCTCGCCCATTTCCTCCAGATGAAGGTCGTCGGTGTAGGTGAGCCTTGCAATCTGCGGCAGGTTAAAAGCCGACAGGCGGACGCCGACGCTGATTAAGATGGATTTCAGCGTTTTGCCGGCGCCCATCTTAAAGATGTGGTACTGCTTGACAGCGATACTCTCCGGATCCCGCATCTCTAAACGGGCGAACAGGACGTCCAGAGGAGACTCGTATTCCTCATCTTCCTCCCGTACTTCCGCGGCGGCCAGCATCTCCATCACCGTGGCGAAGTTCTGTTCTTCCGGCGGCGCTTCATGCATGAGGTATAGGACGAGGGCCTGCAAAAGCGCCGTTTCCGATTTGGTCCAGAAGGGGTCGCTGCTCTGCGCCCCGGGCGGGGTGGTGGACTGAATGAGCGTTTCAATCAGGCGCAGCACGTCCTTGTCGTCGCGCACATAGGCGAGAGGATTGTAGCAGAAGGAGGCGTCGGGGTTTAACAGGTCAAACACCCGCACCACATAGCCGTTGGCTTTCAGCGCTCCGCCTGTTTTGCGCAGGATTTCGGATTTTGGATCGCAGACGACCAGCGAACACGTCCCGCAGTTGAGCACATTGGGAATGGCGTAGGAGCGGCTTTTGCCCGCGCCGGATCCGCCGATGACCAACACGTTGGTGTTGCGTTTGTGCTTGTGGCCGTCCATCCCCATCTGGAAATGCTGGGTCAAAATGAGGTTTTGTTTGGGATTTTTCGTGTCCCGGTATCGCTTGGCGATCCGGCACACGTTGCCCCACCTGGCGGAACCGTGCTCCGCACCCCTGCGGTAATGCTTGCGGTTGGCAGTTGCGGCAAGGGCGACAACCGCATATCCCAGCGTGAAGAACAGCAGACAGCGGGCGGAGTATTTCGTCCAGTGAACAGAAAAGGGGCTGTTCATGGAGGCGGAGAGCTTTTCCAGCAGATCCACAAGGTTCATCCCGTCGCGCCAGCTTCCGGCGACCAACAGGGCGGCCCACCAGACGATGGGCAAAGGCAGGAGCCATACCCACCAGGAATTTTTTTCTGTAGCTATCCCGCTGAAGAGGCACCCACCCTTTCTTCACGGCAGAAAGATAAAACAATGCAGACGGTCTTGTCGGTTACCCCTCCTTTTTCAATAAAACAAAAAAATCCCGGAGTCGATGGGAGAAAAACCCCCAAGGACTCCGGGCAAAGATTGTTGTTACACTTTATATCGTTCAGGTACACGCCGGTATTTCGCGCGGATGAGCTTTAGGAGAAGACGATCAATGCCGCCGCAGCTTCGATCCGCCGCAAGATAGGCGTTTCGCATCCCGTTCAGGGACAGCGTGGCGTACTGGTGTTCTTCGTCGCTCAGATACAGCTTGCGCTTTGGCGCAGCGAGGGCTTTGTTCATAAGCGCCTGCAGTTTTCCGGACACTTCCGGGCCGATGGATCCCCGCGCGCTTTGAAGTGCTTTGACCAGTATGTTCCGGTCCCCGTAGGTCATTTTCACCAACCGCTGCCTTGTCATGGCGATTCCCTTCCTTCCGGCATTTAATCTTATTTTACTTTAATATAGCACAACGGCCTGCGAAAAGCTACTGCACAAAAGAAAACAAACGGAAAACGTTCAACGATCCGGCGCGTTCTCCGTTTTTGCTTTCGGCGCCCTGGCAGGCTTGGGCGCCGCGACGGAGAATTCATCCGGCTGGATGGCCTGCTCCAGATCCCGGAAGGTCCTCTGGACATCCCGGTTGATGGAATAGGCGGCTCGTTTGACGTCGCCCAAAAAGGCGCGCTTGTCGTCCGCACTCATCTCCGCACAGTTTTTGCACACCGTATCGAAATGGAACGCAGAGGTATCCAGACCGAATTTCTGCGCGACCACATAGGCTGCGCAGTAAGCCTGGGCCGCATACGCCTGCCGATAGTAACCGCTGCCCACCGCGTCGAAGCCGGCGTGGGCCTGCTCGCGGGCGATGGCGCAGATGGTGGCGGTTTCATCCATCCCGTTGCGGACAAAAATGGTGCGCTGTCTCGGCACATACTGCGCCTGCACCCCTTGAGGAAGCTGGTCGGAAATCGCCAGCGGGACCGGACTGTTTTCTATCATGGCGGCGATAACCTCTTCGGGCAGATGCTGCTGAGGCGGCAGGGGCTGCGGTCCTCTGGTCTGAGCGATGTCGTAGGCTTTGGTGATGGTGGAGCCGATCCCTCTGGTGCCATCCTCTTTGGTATATTCCTGATCCGCATAGAAGGTATATCCCTTCTCACCGGAACGAATGGAACGCCCGGCTTCCTTCCACTTGTCGAAAGTGCGGGGATGGGTGATTTCAGGATTCTGCGCATAGAGAAGCAGCAGGTTGCTGGTTTTCTGCGGGGGGCAGTCCGCCATGAAATGGAGAAATCCCCTCATGGAAGCGTCGTCCTTGAACACCGATTCAGCCTGCGCGTTGACGCTTGACCAGACTTCTTCACGCTCAGCCTGCTTCAAGGCGGCGTATTCTTCCTTCGTGTACTGCTGCTCCGGCGGCTGGGGCTGCAGTTCCTGCTTCTGATGAATCAAGTTGGATAAATCGATACGGCATCATCTTCCTTTCTGTTTTTTCTTCTTCTGTTTGGCGTGACCGGGCGTGAGAGGCTGACGCTCCCGCTGCTTGGCCTTTTCCGCCTTTTTCTCCGATTGTTCCTGCCGGATCTCCTGCAGCTGCTTTTTCACCGAGGGCTTTTGCTCCGGTTCTTTATGGCTTATTGAGCCGGGCGAAGCGTTTCTGCTGGGTGAGGAAAGCTCGGACGGACTCTTTTCCACAGCCGATTCCCCGGCGGCCGTCTCCCGGCCGGAAGTAAAATTTTCAGCGATACCCTGCTGCACCGGGCCGATATTGAAATCGTCCTCAAAGCCGCCTGTCTCAAATTCCACTTCGCCCAGCTCGGTTTGGACGGTTTCCGTCTTGCCGGGGGCAGAAGCTGCGGGAACCGGTTTTTTGAGTTCCGGTGCTTTCTCAATCGTGGCTTCGCCGGCCTGCGCCTTAACTACGTCAAGACCGAGGTTGTCGAAAATGCGCTGGACTTTGGAGGCGTCGTCTGCGAACACCACCACTTCGATGCGGTCGGCCTTTTGCTTGTTCCGGATGGGGACGTATAGCAGACCGTGTGTTTTGGCTTCTGTGACGAACTGCCGCATGTGTTCCGTGGGGATGTTAAAGAATTTGAATGGACGCTGTTCCCGAAGCATGCGCACAAGCCTCGTCTTGCCGTGGGTTTTCTTCTGGTCCTTCAGGACGGCATACACAAACAACGCAAAGTTTTTCGCCGCCATGCCCGACAGCCTGAGCGCCATTTCTGTGCCTTCAAGTGTAAACCGAACAATCTGATCGGCTGGATCGCTTCCGTAGTTCAGTCAATTCACCTTCCCTTCTGATTATCCCGATTGCGGGTTTCTTTCTGCGGATCTTCTTTTTTCTGCTGTTCCCGCCGATGGTGTTCTTCCAATCGAGCCGACTGCAGCCGCTGTTCCATCTCTATCGAATGGATTTCGATGTCCCGGCACAGCTTCACCGTGTGCCGCAGCTTTTTCAGCTGCGCTGTGCATACGCCGATTTGCGGGGATTTGGGTTCATAGCGGTAGAGCTTCTGGCGCTGCTTTATCAGCGCGACGATTTCATTTTCTGCTTTCTGTCGGATGGCGGCAAGCTGCCCGCGGTCCGCGATGTGTTTTTTGAAAATGAATTCCGCCTGCTCGATTCGTCGATCCAGCTTGCGGATATCCTCACGCACAGCGTAGCTTATGTACCGTGGCTTTTTCGGCAGTGCGCCCACCTTGTATAAATAGGAAAAGTAGAGCGCCCGCAGGCCGGTGCGCCTGCGGTGGGGCTTTTTTCCGGAAAGGAGAAGGCGCCGGCGGACCGGCGTCTGTTCTTTCCCAGCCCGGTGGGCAGGCTTCGGGTAAAGGATGCGGCGCTGGAGGGCTTCCGGGGTGTACCGCATTCCCAGAGTCTTAAACCGCACGGTGCGCCCGCCGCCCGGCAGAATCAGCGTGGGGAGCTTCCGGTCAAAGCGGAAAGCATACCCCTGCCGCTCCAAAATCCGCAGGAACTGCTTCCACGTGAGAGCAGCTGCAACGGCGGCGTCCAAGTCCTGCTGAATGGGCGTTTTCCATGTGGGCGCTCCGTTTTGTTCGGCCAGCCACTGCGCGTAGGGGCGGACGACCTGCTCCGATTTCTCCGTGCAGATGATGGAGAGATGGTGCTCTGCGCAAAGCGCATCGGAAATCCGACGCACCTCAGTGATATAGCTTTTCGCATTGCTGCGGTATTTTTTGCCGTCTTTTACGGACACGGAGTTCCACACAATGTGATTGTGTATGCATTTGGTGTTCAGATGCGTGCTGATCACCGCCTGAAAATTCCCATGCAGCAGCCGATTCGCAAATTCCAGCCCGATCTGATGCGCCAGTTCCGGCGTCGCTTCTCCGGCTGCGAAGCTCTGCACGAGATGAAAGCCCTGCACGCCTTTTTCCTTATGCCACATGGCTTTGACGCGGCACATGTCTTCAAAAGCCGTTTCGCAAGTGCAGCCGGAGGCGGAAGCGAACAGATCCTGCTCGCTTTTATCTTCGTTGAGCGCTTTATGGAGCGCACTTTCCAGAGATTCCTCGTTCGCCCTGCGGGAACACTTTTTCTCATCGAGCGCATAGTCGATGGCGTTGTCGAGGCGGTGGACGGGGATAACGCTGGTATATGCTATGGCGCTTTTCTCCTTTCTGCGTTTTAAGTGCGGGCAGCGTGGACGGATTCATGTCCTGCCTATGTGCGAGAATTGCATCCAACCGCAGGTTGGCTACCAGTTCTCCTTTATTTCTTCCCAAACCTGACGGGCAAGCTTCGTCATTTCTTCAATGCTCTGCGGACCGGCCTCCCCATAGGTGTTGGCTACCCTGGCGAGCTGGTTTGCGTTGTTGCAGAGCCCGGCCACCTTGTGGAGCAGATCTGCGTGGTGGTCGCAGGGCCTTGCCCGCAGTTCTGCGCCCATGATGAGGGAACGCAGGAATTCCTCGCGCGGCAGGCCGCTCGTTTTCACCTGCGCCTCCAGATGCGCCAGCTCCTTTTTATTCAGGTGGAGAGGGATAATGTGGTTTCGTTTTCTCATATGGACTCCTTATATGCCGTGTAATCAGCCGGTGCAGTTCAGCGGGGGAGGGGGCGCTCCCCGAGATGCGTTTGGATATCCAAACGCTATGCTTGCCAAACCAGTCACCGGCTGGGAAAGAAAAAAGCCGAAGCATTTTTGCTTCGACTTTTTGATATAGGATTTCGGTTCAATTCTGTTCATGAAATAGAACCCGCATATAATTGGTTCGGCCGTCCAGAATACGGATTACTGAAACGGCGTCGTCTTCGACTCGATAAAAGACGATGTGCTTTCCGGATATCAGATACCGCAAATCCGTTTCACGGCCTACTTTTTCCGCAAGTGTCGCGCCCATCAGGGGCTGATCTTTTAAGCGGGAACAACTCTCCAGGAGCCTCGCGGCTATCCGATTTGCTGCAAGAGGATTTTTCAGCGTTTCACGGATGTATTCCAGCATTTCCCGGACGTCGGCCCGCGCTTCCGGTGTATACCTCAGCTTCATCGGGTTTCTCCAAATTCAGCCAGCATTTCTTCTTCTGAAACCCAATCCGCATCAATACGGACGGAATTTTCACCTTTTTTCAATTCAGCCATCAGAAGCGTGACGGCCTGTTCCCGCAGAGCTTCTTTGCTGCTCTGCGTTACAAGGAAAGGCAAACCTTCCACGTTGATCGACTGCTGGATAAAAATATTAACGGCGTCGGTCAATGTCATGCCGCAGTTTGCGTAGATCTCCTCTGCGCGTTTCTTGACTTCCGGATTAATCCGCATTTGAAATGTACTGGTTTTAGGCATAGATGAAACATTCATATGTTCCTGCATGGCGATCAACTCCTTTCACCTGTAGTATACCCCTTAAATGCAGCTTTGTCAATACATTGTAACTACAATCAGCGGAGTATCGGCAACGTCTTTTACACAGAAGATTTTTATTTCATGTATCGTTTCAGTTCGTCATAGAAGTTTTCTCTGGTTCCGGCCATGATGACCACGATAACTTTCTCCTCTACGTACTCTACGGTATAGGCGAGCTCGTAGTTGGTTTTGTTGTAATAAATGTCGTAACCAAAGATGCCGGCCAGATCTCCGGTTTTGGCTTCTCCCACCGTATGATCTTCCAATATCCGGTCGATTGCTTCCTGATACAGTGCCTTCAGATGTTTGTCTTTAAGCTTTTTCAGGAATTTGGCTGCCGGAGGAAGAATTCGCAACTGTGCCATCACTCTTCCTCCGCACCGAATACATCGTCATAGGAGTAACTCTCGCTTTCTCCATGGGCCGCCTGTTCCGCCTGCGTCAACATAGCCTCCACAGCAGGACGCACTTTCTTCTGCGTCTTCTTGAATTCGGCCAGGAGCTGATCGCCGGTGAGTCCTTGTGCGATTAAGTCAGCCAGGATCTGTTCGGCAAATTCCCCGCCACTCTGTTCTTTTACCGGGCGCAACACAAGCTCATTGCCGCGCAGAATACATTCGGCTTCCGTGGTAAAGCCGAGGGCTTCAAAAAACTTCTGTGGAATCGTCAACTGTCTTTTTTCCGATATACGAATGGTTTTCCGGTTCATAAAGCTCCCGCCCTTCAATGTTGCTGTTGCCATACAGACCTTCCTTTCTATCTTATGCTATTTGCAAAGAAATATGTATAACAAATTTCCTTGTTTCCTTGTCTTAATTATACCAGCAAAAAGCGGAGGAGTCAAGACCGGTTTTATTCATCGGCTTCCTTGATCTTAATCAGACCGTCGAGGGTTGTGCAGATGATATTTCGCTTTTCGGCGGCTCCAATTTCTGCGGACATGCTGTGGCTGATTTTACTTCCGCATACCACCAGCATACGGCACCGGCCCAGCTTCTGGTGGGCGATGCTGTGGAAATCCCTCTTTTCATCGGCGTTGTCCGGCTGAAGGTACTGGGCCTCGCTCAGTTTCGGACAGATGGGAACGTATCCGAGTTCGTAAACCTTGCGGCAGTAGCGTCGGAGCAGACGAGGCGCGGCTTCAGCGTCGGCGCAGATGTAGGCAAATGCTTTTTCCATGATGATTTTCCTTTCCTTCATATATATATATGATAAAATGGCAGTGGCAGGCTGGTTGTCCATGTGGACGTCCAGCCTGCCGTTTGGATTTCTGTTGGTCATCCACGTGGACAACCACAGGGTTATTCGGTGGCTTCTTTCGCTTCGGTATGGGCTTCCAAGGCAAAGCGCACCCGGTCGGAACCCAGTTTGTAATAGGCGTCGGTAACTTCGACGCCTACGGCTTCGTATCCTTCCAGTCTGGCGGCGAGGACGGTGGTTCCGGCTCCGCAGAAAGGATCGAGAATGCGCCCGCCCGGCACGCAGATTTTGACCAGATCCCGCATAAGCTGCAGGGGTTTCTCCGTGACGTGGATGCGGTTCTGCGGATTGGCATAACGGAATACGCCCGGCAGGCAGCCCACCGGGCGGTTCACCGGCATGGGGCCGTTGGAGCCCCACACGACATATTCGCTCTGCTGGCGGAAACGTCCCTTTTGCGGGCGGCTGGTCATCTTATCCCAAACCACCGAGCCGCGCCAGATCCATCCGGCCCACTGCAGGGCGTCGGTGATGGATGGATACTGCCGCCAGTCGATAAACAGACAGACGGGCGCTCCCGGCTTGCAGGCTTTGCGCGCGTCGGACAACCATTCGGCCATCCATCTTGTCCAGCTTCTCTGGTCCCGGTTATCCCCGTCGAAATCCGGCAGGGCGTTTTTCGGATCCATGCTGCTGTATTTCTGGTTGGTGGTGCGGTTTTTCTCCGAGGGCTTCCAACCGCCCGAAGCATAGGGCGGGTCGGTGATAAGGGCGTCAAACACCTGCGGCTTGAATGCGCGGATGATCTGCAGGGTATCCCCGTGCAGGATAGTCCAGCCGTCTCCGCCGCTGTGTGTGAGCGGTAAAACAGATTCGTCCATGACTTGTGCGAGCTCTTTCGTTTCGTTCAGAGGCATCTTCCTTTCGTTTTGTTTGGTTATCGCTCCCTGTCGGAGCGTTTCTTCTGTTTTGTCAGATTTTTCTCCGACAATTCTGTTTCCACGTATTCGCTGATAATGCCCAGCGCTCTGCAATAGTCGCCGGATTGGAAGACGCGGCGGCGCATCTGTCCGGCCTGCTCCGCCTGCCCGTTCTTTTTGAGCAGGTCGGAGGCTTTGCTGAGAATGCAGAAAATATTTTTGTCCATGCCCGCCAGCGCCATTTTCGGACGTCTGGAGACGGGCCGCTCTTTGGGAGGATCTGCGGGATGTACCGCTTCAACCTCAAAGTCGAAGGGTTCTTCCCAAAAGTGAACGTACAGCACGCCGTCGCCGGTCCGGATTTCCTGCTGCTCGAAACCCTCGCCCCAGCCGTCGGAAAACTGGCCTTTCAGGTAATCCTGCAAGTCTTCCATTTCTGTTTCAGTGAGAGGCGCCTCCAGCCGAACCGTGGTGCATCCCGTGAGTTCTCCGTTTCGGACTTCCACCGACGGGATGGCGCTGAGTACCTTCGCTTTGACTTTGTGGTTTCGGCGCTCGTCAAAATAGAGCATCAGGTTCCCGCCGTCCGCGCTGTTGCGCTGGTCGATGGCATCCCGAATACGATCCTCGTAGTAGACCATATCAACGCCTGAAAACAGCGTGGGGTAATCCGTCGTCCCGTTGTTCCATCCGTATTCGTCTACGTCGTTTACATAAAAATCCCCGGTCAGCGGGGAATAAAGCTTCAGCGTGATCTCTTTGATGTTCCAGTCTCCTTTTCAGCGAAAACAGGCCGCCCGATGGAGGGCGGCCCGCTCCTCATATTTCTCTTTTGCCAGGTCGGCATAATCGCAGCCTTCTTTTTCCGGCAGGTTTTTCACAATGCGGTATCTGCCCTGATAGGCTTTCTCCAAACACGCGGCGGCCCATCTTCCGGCGAAATCGTTGTTTAAGCAGATTTCAATTTCATCGATCTCCGGCTGCCGCTTGAGAAAGGCCTCCAGCGCAGGCGGCTTTTTGAAGAAGGAAGCTTGTGTTTCTGTCTTCTCCCGCGGCGCGTAGATCCCGCCAAGGGACAGCCGCCATTTATCCGCGGTCCCTTCCAGCGTCAGGTGCGCGAGGGTTTCGATGGCGGCTTCATACACAGCCAGCCGGGTGGTTTCGCCATTCGGCGGAATGCAGAAACTGTACTGCTTTTCACTGCCGGCTGCCTCCGCCTTGAACGGCGTTCCTTTGGTGTAAGTTCCCCGCAGGAAAGCATATCGGGCGACGCCGTGTCCGTCTTTCCCGACGAACACGGCGTTGTGGTAATCGGCGCTTTCATAGAGTATCCCTGCCCGAACGCAGGCTTCGATCACTTTGCGGCTGATCCCACGTTTCATGAGGTAGGCGAATACCCTGCGGTTGTTTTCCGCCGCCGGGGGAAGCACAAACGCCTTTTTCCGGTCCGGCTGGGAAGGGGACGGGATGTAGATGGGGCTTTCATCGCAAAGGGTTCGTACGGCGTCCACAAACTTCATCCCCTCCACCTTGATGAGATAGTCGAGCGCGGATTTGCCGCCGATATCCCGGCTTTTCCAGTGGAAATGAGAGGTAGTCCCGTTGATTTTAAAGCTGTCGTGTGCTCTCAGCTGAAATTCGCCTCGGCTGTCGGCCTTAACCAGTTCTCCGGGGCGGTACCGCTGCAAAAATTCGATGGCCGTCATCCGTTTTGCGGCTGCGATTTGTTCTTCGGTGACTCCGGGCATTGGAATGCTCCCTTCCGGTCAGATGACGGCCGCCCGCAGGATTTTGGCCTGATTGGTGCGCTCCCACGGAAATTCCGGTTTTCCGAAATGCCCATAGGCGGCCGTCTTGGCGTATCGGGGCGACAGAAGGTCAAGCGCTGCGATGATCTCTGCAGGCGTCAGGCCGAATACAAAGCGCACGGCGTCCGCAAGGCAGTCGTCGGCGCAGACCCGGCCGGTGCCGAAGGTATCCACATCCACCATGACCGGCCTGGCTTTCCCGATGGCATAGGCCAGCGTGACCTGACACCTTTCGCACAGACCGGCTGCAACAAGATTTTTGGCGATGTACCGTGCCATATATGCGCCGGAGCGGTCGACCTTGGTGGGGTCTTTGCCGGAAAACGCACCGCCGCCGTGCGGGGCGAACACGCCATAGCTGTCCACCATGAGCTTTCGGCCGGTGAGTCCTGTGTCGGCTTCAGGGCCGCCCAAAACGAACCGCCCCGAAGGATTCAGCAGGATTTTCGTATTCTCATCCGGGGGCAGGGCCTGCAGCGCCGGAACCAACACCGCGTCGGTGAGCGCCCAGCAAAGCTCGTCCATGGGTTTCTCCGGGCTGTGCTGGGTTGAGAGGACCACGGCGTCCAGCCGCAGGGGCTTGCCGTCCTCGCCGTATTCCACCGTGACCTGCGCCTTCCCGTCCGGCCGCAGTCCCTGAATTGTCCCGGATTTGCGCGCGATCGTCAGGGCGTTGGTGAGCCGATGCGCCAGCACAACCGGCAGAGGCATCATCTGCGGCGTTTCCGAACAGGCATAGCCCACCATGACGCCCTGATCTCCGGCCCCGAGCTGCAGGGCGGGCTGATCTTCAGAGAAATTCCGCCTGCATTCCAGCGAATATTCCACACCGGCGGCGATATCCGGACTCTGTTTATGCACGAAGCTGTGGATGGCGTATCGTGCCGGATCATACCCGACCTTTTGAAGAACAGAATGGATAATGTCCGGTATGGGTGGCTCATACGAACTTGTAATCTCTCCGGCCACGACGATATTCCCTCTGGTGGCCAGCACTTCGCAGGCCACACGGGAGAGCGCGTCGTGCGCGAGGCATTCGTCCAGTACACTGTCTGCGATGATATCGCACAGTTTATCCGGATGCCCCTCCGTCACGGATTCGGCGGTATAGCGTTGGTTCATCTGCTCACCTCACCTGCAGGGAAAAAGGCTTGAGGCTTTTTCCGATTTCTTCGTAGTCCTGAAAGTGCACAGTGCACCCAAGCAGATAGGAGACGGCTTCCTCCCAGTCCTTTAGGGGAAACCGCGTTTTGTCTTCCATACGATACAGATCCCCGAGAGCCGTCCACTTGAGATCCGGCTGCTGGGTCAGATTGAAGACAAAGGTGCGGTGCTGTTTGGCCACCTGTGTTAAAAGTCCGATTTCTCTCAATGAATCCCTCCGATTCCACATAAATTAAAAGCGGGGTGATCCCCGTTCGATCCGATACGCTGCTATTTGTCCCTGCGGTTTCGCACGTGCAGGAAAACAAGGCCGCCTAAAATGACGGTGCATAAGCAGACTAAAATAATGGCTTTGGGTTCCATAGGCAAATTTCCTCCCGATTACTTACACCGTCTGCTGCGGTGTTTTCTGATCATGAGTATTGTCACGATGCATCCGGTCGACAAAGCGGTTAAGCCCAAAGGCACGGCCGCGGACGAATGATCGCCGGTCTGCGGCATGTCGGGCGTCTCCGGCACGAGTCGGTTGTGCATCTCAACCGTTACGGTTTCTCCGGCTCGGACTTCTACAGTCCGGTCATCCGGCCGGATGTATTTTTCAGCGTCCTCGTCGGCCATTTCGGATACGGTGTATTTGCCGACCCGAAGTTCAACGTGGATTTCGCCGTTCTCATCCGTCTGAAATTCCTGCGCATAGGGGTTGCCCATGAAGTCTGCGCCGGTAATTTTGAAGGTGCGGCCCTCGACGTTGCCGTCGTCGGCGGTCTTTATCACTTTCAGGGATCCGGTCTGTGCCCTGTTGAGGAATCCAACGCCGGCTTCGGTTTCAACCCGCACGACGACGCCGTTTTCAACAATGGAGAAGGGATAGTACGCGTCGTCTTTTTCGAAGAATTCCGGACTTTCTTTTTCGTGCAGAAGATAGTTTCCGCACGCAAGGTCTTTCAGCTGGTAGAGGCCCGGCTCGGTTTCGGCCATTTCGCCCACGAGCCGATCGACGTTCGCATCGAACTTTCCGTTGTTGTCCACGTCGGCATAAATCTCAAAAACAGCGCCGGACAGTTTGTGATCTGGGTAGTCGGCGTCCACCTTGGTGGTTTCGACAGTGCCCCGGATGATCTGGTTTTCGATGGTGATCTCAATCGTCTGCCCGTCCTCGGTAATCTCCACCGGGAAGCGCTCCTCGCTCAATACGAAAGCTGCGGGCGGTGCGATCTCGCGAACCAACCAGTTACCTACCGGTACATTGTTGAATTCGAAATATCCGATTTCGTTGCTCTCGGCAACCATGAGGGCGGTTTTTTCGGTGAATTCGGTTTCGTCGGGCCGGAACAGGCCGATTACAGCCCCGCCCAGCTCGAAACCGTCCTGATCCACCTTCCAGCCGGATATTTTGCCGCGCTTCAGCTTGTTTTCGATGGCTTCGCCGTCGTTGACGTCAATTTCAACGACAGCCACATCCTGACCGGCATATTCAAACACGACCGGATATTTCCCGTCGCTCAAAATGTAGTGATCGTCGGTGGCGATCTCCTTTACATACAGGGAAGCGCCGCAGGGCACGTCGGTTGTAAACGCGGCGTTTCCGTTTTCATCGACGCCGATCGTTTCGATAAGCCCGTCCGCCGGAATGGAGGTGCCGTCCGATGCAGTCAGCGCCTCGGCGGCAAACAGACCGAAAGTGACGGATTTCCATTCCTCATGCATGCCGATGGAAAAGACTTCATCCTGCTCAAGCAGCTTTTTGAGACGGATTTCCACTTTCTGCCGGTCATTGACAAATTCCACGCTCGCGGAGGTGATCTTCACTTCCTGCCCTGCATAGGACAAAACCACATTCCTGGGTTCCGGATCTTTTACCAGACCGTCCGGCGCAGTGCGTTCCAGCACCTGATAAGGCCCCAGATACAACGGTGCCGAGGTGGCGGTCCCGTCAGGCCCTGTGGTCAGGGTGGCGGCCAGTTCGCCGGCTTTCAGGTGAACGGCGCCATCCGGGGTGACGATATCTTCCAGTGCGATAATGTCATACACAGCGCCCGGCTGGTCCTGCACTTCGTACTGGGGCTGATACATCCCGTCGGATTCCGCTGCATGGCTGAATACTTCGCCTTTTTTGGAGACCGTGATGGTGCCTTTCTGCGCGGCGTTGTATTTACAGACCGTAACGATGTCCTGCGTGCCGTCCACCACAAAAGGCACCGGCCTGTCGCTCAGAACATATCCCCACGGACTCTGCTGCTCGACCAGTTCAAAATTGCCGGAAGACATGGATTCAGGCAGCATAAGCGTCCCTGTCGCGTCTGTTACGAAGGTGTCGATGTCCATTGGCGTGGGATAATTGACGTGCTGCACCACCCATTCACCGGTATCGGTATTGCGGATTTTGAATGCAGCGCCTGCAAGCGGAATGATCTTTCCACTTTCAACATCCCGCTTTTCAATTCGGATGAGGGAGGTAAAAAAGGGGTTGTTGAGGATATAATAGTAGGTCTTGCCATGCTCGGAGATGAACACCGTGAAGTCCGGGACAAATTTCTGTCCGTCCTCGCCCTTGGCCTGATGCACCACATACAGGCCGTGCGGGAGATCTTTGGACCGTGCGAAACCGTTGGAATCTGTGCGAAGGATATCCCGTTCGGATTCTCCGGCGTTCTCATAGCTGCCGGCGCTTGCGAGATAGACCTGGAATTCTGCGCCTTCTTCCGGCTGCTCAATCTGGTCGGAGTTCCCATCGTCTGCAGGCCGGTCTGTGTGTTTGGTGATGGCGATGCTGCCGAGAACGACGTCTTCCGTGACGGTTATCGGGATGCTGTTGTTCTCCAGCGTGAAATTCCCCGGTTCGGCGCCTACGGGATAGACGGTTTTATCCAGCAGATACCCCTCGCTGGGGGTAATTTCGCGGAGACTGAAATCCGTGCCGCATGGATACGCTTTCGTCGTAAACCCTCCTCCGTTTTCCGTAGTGTAAGTATCCAGCAGGGTTTCACCTTTATACAGGCCGTAAACCGCGCCGTCCAACGAGGCGTCGCCCTGGGCTTCTCCGGTTACAGCGTCCACTTTCTTCACCTCTACGGTAAACTTTTTCAGAATATTGGAAAAGCGCACGCTCGAGACCCGGCTGGGGAAAACCTCAACCTGCTGAGACGCGGGCTGCACGTATTTGTCCGGCGTCTGCTCGGTCACGGTGTATGTTCCCGCATGGAGGCCGTCCACCTCGATTATGCCGTCCGGACCGGTCACAACGTCCCGATCTATGCCGTTGCCGGAGATATGAAAGGGGATTCCCGCAACCTGCCCGTCTTCGGAGGTTTTCACGATTTTCAGATATCCGGCGGACTCGCAGGATACCGCGATGTATGCGCTGACCGTATCGGAAGCATTCCAGCCCGTCGCGATATTCTGGCGGCTGGGATCTTTGTTCTGCCAGCAGATAACCGCGCCGGGGCCGCCCTCGGTTTCACAGTCTGCCCGCAGGCGGATGGTTTCCGACAGAGGGGCGTCTGCGGAAATGGTCAGCGTATTTCCGCTCTGGTCAAAGGTCAGGCCGTCGCCGGACCACCGGTATCTGGAGAGCGCGCCGTTCGAGTCCGTGACTGCAGCGGTATACTTTGTCCCATCCCATTTCAATTCGATGGGAACGGCGCTTTCTGCATTCTCGGCGGCAAAGCTCGGAAGAACATACTTGCTCTCCACGGCTTCAACCAGAGATCGGTAAAACGATTTGGCTTCTGCCGGATCAGCCGTGTACGCCAGACAGGTCAGGACGTCCTTCTCCGCCTGAGGGGATCCGAAACCGCCTTCGAGAATCTCCCAGATCAGGATCTGTGTCGCGGCATACCGGGCGTTTTCCTCTGCGGAATCAATTCTTCCGTCTTCAGCCTTGAATCCAAAAGTCAGCGCATCGCCGACCAGACGCAAATGCTGGGGATCCGGAATCAAATCCTCTACGTTTTCGTAATCTTCCGGATAGTTCACCTCTACGCCGAGCTCGATGCAATAGGCGGTATCCCGGCTGCCGTCCGGATATTCCATCATTTTGTTCATGAGGGTCCCTATTTCTCCGAAGGTATCGGTGGCCGGCGCGTCGGTGAACACATTGATGTCGCCGGTGGAAATCAACGTTCCTTTTGTCTGATGCGCGGCCTGCAGGGAGACGCCGTCTTCCGAAAGAGGCGTATATTCTGCCTCAGCGGCTTTCTCTTCCAGCGGCGCGTCCTGCGTTTCCGGTGCGGATTCATCGGAAACTGTTTCGGATTCCTTTGGAGAAAGGGGTTCCTGCGAACCCTGCAGGAACTTCATGGGATCGACGCGCCCGTCTGCTGTCCGCACTTCCAGATGCAGGTGCGGGCCGGTAGAATTGCCCGTTGTGCCGGATTTGCCGATCTCAGAGCCTTTTTCCACCGCGTCTCCGGGGGAAACGGAAATCTCGCTCAAATGCGCATACAGGAACCCGTCCGCGTGGGAAAGCATGACCATATTGCCGTAGCTCTGGTCGCCGTCCATGGTGACGCCGTCCCATACCTGTGTGTGGACGACCGTCCCGCTCTCTGCGGCAAGGACCGGGGTTCCTTCTTCTATAGCGATATCCAGTGCCTGGTGTTCGTCCGAAGAATACCCCTGGGTTATGGCCCCGCTGCTGGGCAGCGGCCATGCGTAGGGAGCGTTCGACTGTGAAGGATCCGCAGTTTCTTCAGCTGCCCATGCGCTCAGCGGGATGCAGCAGGTCAGCATCAGCGCAGCCAGAAGCAGAGACAGCAATCGCCTTGTCTTTTTCATAATAATCACCATTCCTTATTTTTTGTGCCTTTGCTCGTTGCGGCAAAGGCACAAATCGTGTGTGAAAAAGTGTTTTTCACACGATTCTCCTTTACTGTAAATAAAAAAAGGCCCCCGCGGGATGGAGAGAAAATCTCTGTCCCACGGGGGCCGATGTTGAAATTATCGTTCTTCGCCGTTTTTTTGGCGGCGTTGATTTCTATGGGGATCTGCTTTTTGAGGCAGTTCCCGCTGGGTGATCCAGATCGCTTCCAGAATAGAAGCAATTTTGATCCCGTTTTGCCGGCAGCCATCGAGGATGCCTTCCAGATAGGCTTTGGAGGGCATGGCAGGCGTTTCCTTATACGGGCTGTTCATGGAGTAGGCCATAACCTCCAGCTTCTGACCGTTTCGACCGGTCACAGTGACAGGCGCCTTGCCGTACAGATAGGGAAAACCCTCGTAATGGTCCAGACGCCGTTCATCCCGTTCGGAGATGCGCCAGAGGACGCCGTCCACGAAGCTGTCCGGCTCCGGCAGGACGGTGGCGACGCCGACCCCGCCGCCGTTTTCACGGAAAGCAAGGCGGTATCCTTCCAGCCGGACGCTGCCTGCCACTTCCGCATCAGGGCAGCGGAACGCCATCTGGTTCCGGTTCATATTGCTTCCATAAGCAAAATACAGC
>DWYK01000053.1 GCA_019118705.1 Candidatus Merdibacter merdigallinarum
TTTTGTCTACGATTTCTCCGTATCGAAAAGAAAACGGATTGCTATATTCATTTTGGCTGTTTTTTTCTTTGACTTCTGAAAACATCTTTTTCGCTGGTAAGATGTTCCACTCTTCCGGCACCATCCCAATCCATTCCACCCCGCTGTCCCGCATCTTCTCGTAGCGGCGCGGGGCCTTTTGTTTGGTCTCATTCGCCATCCTTGCTGTCATCCTCCTCAAACAGGTCCCGCAGTTTCTGCGTCAGGCTGTGTTCACGGGCCACGATGCGGCGGGCAATCTCGTCCGCCGGTTCGATGGGCTTGTACTCATAAAACACACGGGTGAACGGAATCTCAAACCCGATTTTGGTCTTGCCAGTATCCACCCAGGCGTCCGGGTTGTAGGGCAGCACCTCCCGCTGCATATACTCGTCAATATCCATGCTCACTGGGATTTCCTCGGTATCGCGTTTAGCTGCGTCCGGCACCGGCTTGCCGCGCTTGAGCACCTTGCTTCCATCGCTGTTGTACAGCGGGGTCTCCACCACCACCTTGGCATAGCCAAAGGTCACATTGTCCAGCACCTTGCTCTTGCAGATGACGCGCTGCCCCTCGGCGGTTTGAAGCGTGTAGGTCTCGTCCCGGTGTTCGCCATAGGCGCGGACAATCAGTTCCCGGCAAGCGTCGGTGATGTCCACCCGCTTGTTGCCGATGGATTTGCGGCGCGGTTCATAACACTGGCTGGCGTCAATCAGTTGCACCTTGCCGATGCGCTCCTGCGGTTTGTTCTTGGTGACAAGCCAGATATAGGTGGCGATGCCGGTGTTGTAAAAGCTGTTTTGCGGCAGCTGGATGATGGCGTCCAGCCAGTCGTTTTCAATCAGGTACTGCCGGATTTTGCTCTGGCCCGACCCGGCGTCCCCGGTGAACAGGCTGGACCCGTTCTGGATGATGGCCATGCGGCCGGTGTCCTTCAGCTTGGCCACGCCGTTGAGCAAAAACAGCATCTGCCCGTCGCTCTTGCTGGGCAGGCCGGGGCCAAACCGCCCCGCCGCGCCCTGCTTATGCTCGGCCTCCACGGCGGGGGCCTCCCGCTTCCAGTCGATGCCAAAGGGCGGGTTGGAGATGCAGTAATCGAACTGATACCCCTTGAACTTATCGTCCGACAGGGTGTCGCCAAACTGCATATTGTCCGGGTCGCCGCCGTGAATCAGCATATCCGCCTTGGCGATGCCGAAGGTGAAGGGGTTGATTTCCTGCCCGAAGGTATTGACATCGGCGTTGGCATCCAGCATTTTCAGCCGCTCTTCCATGCAGGTCAGCATCTGGCTGGTGCCCATCGTCATATCGTACACCGTGCGGTGGATGCCGTCCCGCTGCTCCTCCGGGGTCAGCTCCTCGCCGGTCATCAGCAGGTCGCACATCAGGTAGATGATGTCCCGGCTGGTGAAGTGGGCGCCAGCCTCCTCGTCATAGGATTCGGAAAACCGCTGGACGAGGTTTTCAAAAATGTACCCCATGTCCACGGTGGAGACCTTGTCGGGGCTCATGTCGGCTTTTTCGGAGCCAAAATCCACGATGACCTGGTACAGCGCCCCGGCTTCCACCATGCGGTCCACCGCCGCCGAAAAGTTCATGCGGTTCAAGATGTCCTGCACATTGTCGGAAAAACCGTTGAGGTAATCGCGGAAGTTATCCGCGATGTTGGACGGGTCAGCCTGCAGCTTGGCAAAGGTGAAATGGCTGGTGTTGTAAAACTCATAGCCCGAAGCCCGCTTCAAAAAGCCTGCTCGTAGCTCGGCGGGCATGGATTTCAGCTGTTCGTCCTGGGCCCAGACCGCGTCCAGCGTGGGCAGCAAGCAGTCATGGAAGCGCTTGATAATGGCCATCGGCAGGATGACCAGGCCGTATTCGTGGGGCTTGAAGGCGCCAAACAGGCTGTTGGCAATGTTCCAAATCAGGGCTTCCTTCTCGCGGGCGTTCTTGCCGACTTCGGCAATTTTGGCGTTACTCTGTGTCACAGTTCAAAAATCCTTTCCTGTTCGTTTTGCAGTTGCTGCAAGGTATCGTACACTTTTTCAATCGGTACACCAAGGCGGCGTATGGCGCCGTCCTCCAACTGGACGGTGTCGGGGGCGTTCAGGTACAGCAGGCGAGCCTGTTCCAGTGCAAAGGAGCATGGCCGCAGCCGCATAGTATAATGGGTCAATTGCTCGCTGACGGCACTGAACTTCATGGCCGGGAACCCGGCCTGCTCATACAATTTGATGTTCGGTGCGTGGTCCAGCAGGCTCTGGGCGATGGGCAAAAGGCTCTCCGGCCCGTTTTGGCAGATGGCTTGCGCCCATTCCGTCAGGCGCTGGGTAGACCAGCTCTCTGTTAAAATGTTGTACAGTTGGTCATAGGCGGTGTAGAGGTCTGCCAGTTCCGGCCGCCGGCGCAAAACCTGGCGGAGCGTGTATTGCTGGGAAGCCAGGATTTTTCTTCGCGGTGTCAGGATGACTTCCATCTTGTCCCGCATGGGCAGCCACCGGGTCTTCTGTTCGGCTGTCCAGCGCAGCTGCTCCTGTACCAGGGTGTAATAGCAGCCGGGGTCAATCAGGTGCGGGATGCCCGGCAGCCTTGCGGCGAGAGGCTCTGCTGTGGATTCTGTCAGGTCGGTGATAACCTGGCGTATGCCGCCAGGCTCTACACGCCGCAGCGCAGTGCGGATGTCTTCGGTGCCGGCGCCCGGCAAAACGTCCGCCAAATAGATGCGGCCGTCATCCACATTGAGTACCAACAAGCCGTAGCTTTGGCCGCTCTGGTAGGCGAGCAGGCACAGGGTCTGCGCCGTGAACAGCGGGGGCTGGGCATCTGCTTTGCCCTGTACCCAGCGGTCAATCAGCGTCTTGATGGCCGATGGTGTGATGGAGTGGTCGGTCTGCTCGGCAATATTGCCCAGCGAACGGCTCATAGCCGCCCGGACCAGAAACTCCTCGAAACGATGGGTCACCCGTGCTTTAGGCCCGGCAAACCGGTACGTTGGGGTGAACACATTCTTGCAGTCCGAACACTGGTAGCTGCGGTAGGTAAAGTGAAGTTCGATGAACCGTACGGGGTCTTGGGCATCGGGCAGAATGTCGCGCAAAACACGGGTGCGCGCCAGGTGGACGGTTGTGTCCGCACTCCCGCAGCGCGGGCAGAAGGGCACGCCCATCCACTTTGGAAAAGCGTAGTAGGTGTAATCATCCCCGCAGTTCGCCTGGACCTACAGTTCTGGAAGCCCAAGCTGCCGGGTGCGCTTCTCGTCAACATCGGGTTCTCTCATCCGGCGGGGCATCCTGCTCCCTCCCTTCGCCTGCCTGCAACGCACAGCGCTTTTGTTGTCTATATTATATCATACGGACGCGATTCTGTCAGCATATAACCATCTGTTATTTTATAAGTAACATATTTTTATTTCGAGATTTGTTTTATAACCACCCTAAAAAGAATGATACATATTTTCCTTGTTCAGATTTCTGGATATAATTAAGAAAAGAACGGGATACGGTCGCTTTTTGATGTACACGGCATTGCGCGTGGAGGAAGGCAAAATGTTAGGGAATTATCTGCCACCTTTTGAGGATGAGATGCTACTGTCCTGGTTTTCCCGCCTGGCCCGGCTGAATGGAATCGACAACGTAAAGACCTTCCTGCAAGCGTTTGTCTATCCACACAAAAAAGAGAAGTTCATCCCCCTATCCTACAGCTGTACAAACCAGTGTCTGCGATACTTTTGTGAGCAGACCGAATGTTCACCGTACGATTTGTTTGTAAAGCATACCGAGTACCCGGCTGTAGCGCCGTTCCTCACGGACTACCGGCAAACACAGGTCTTGCTGGCTGTATTCGGCAAGCCGATGGGTAGCAAATCCATCAACCGTTTTATCAAGCGAGCACAAGTCTGTGCGGCTTGCCAGAAAGAGATGCCTTATATACGGGTCTCTCACAACTTGCCCGGTGTGCGCGCCTGCTGGAAGCACGGCTGCTCCCTGGATGGTGCGCCAGTAACTGTCGAAGATGTGACTTACGCCCGATATGCGCACGAGTTTCTCACCGCTAAAATCGATTGCAATATAAAGCAGTTGATGAAATTTGCGGGGCAGCGTGGCGTCAGGCTCACGATGCATATTGGGTTTGAAAAAGGAATCCGTGCGCTGATGCCCATGATAAGCGTGGCCGAGTTGAAGGACAAACTGAATGGAAACGAACAGGCAGTGCCGGCGGCCGATTATACCGTTCTCCAGGGATATGGCGCTATCACAGAATTTTGCCACGACACCTGTGGCACCAAATTCTGCATGAACGCCAATGGATTCAACTTGGGATTCCAATGTCCAACGTGCCAGAAAAAGATGACAGATGCCGAGCGGTTCCAAAATTATGTGGACCATGTTGGCGGGTATGAGCTGTTGACGCCCTACGAAGGACTCGGGGAAAAAGTCGCACTGCGTCACAGCAAATGCGGCCGCGTGATGGAAATCAAGGCATTCCACTTTTTGGAGGGGAACCGCTGCACCTGTAACTATTATCACACACCTGCAGAAATACAGGAGACCATCCGCCGATTCGGAAATTTCAAGTTGCTCGCGTACAAAAAAGAACGTGTCACTATTTTGCACGAAGACTGCGGTCAACGCTTTACCGTTGGGTACAAAAAGTTTCTGGCCCGCCCCTGGTGCAAAAAGTGCAACCCCAGATTCCTTCGTTCGGAGGAAACGCTGCAGACCGAAATTAAGGTGATATCGCCCGACTTTGAATATGTAGGAGGTTTTACAGGCAGCACCTCCAGTTTCACCATCCGCCATAAATGCGGTTGTGAATTTCAACGGGGAATCTATGAATTCCGCAAGAATCCGACCTGCCCTCGATGTTCGAAACTTGTGACCGGAGCAAGACGAACACAATTTATCGGATATATGGCACAAAAAGTGGACAAGACCGTAACCATCAAAGAGATGCAGGAATACAGCGGTATTTCCTATGACGCGGCCAAGCGTGAACTGCACAGGTTGGTCGAATCAGGAATCGCAGCCAAGGCAGAACGTGGGAAATACCGTTTGGAAAGGCAGGAGTAACAAATGCGGAGGATGAGCCAAAAAGGGAAAGTGAAAGAAAAACGAGGGACCGGGTCAGGAGCGGATTACAAGCCTTGGATACAGACCGGCGAATTTGGCTCCAGGGGTACTACTTCCAACCCTATCGACTGGAAAACTGGCCGTCAGGTGCAACTGCTATCACAGGGAGAGGCGATTGCCTGGTACTTACTTCGCTGGGATGACGGCAATTTGGATGTTCGGGAGCAGTTTCCGCTTGAGTTGGAGGAAACGCAAAAGATTGCCGAAGCATACGGAATCAAACACCCCGCCGACCACAGCGGCAATCCCGTGGTAATGACAACGGACTTCCTTGTGACGCGGGCGAATGGGGAGGCGGCTATTTCGATAAAAAGTGACCTGAAAGCCTTTGCGGCAAATAACCGCGCGATAGAAAAAGCGTACATCGAAAAAAAGTATTGGGAGCGGCAGGGGGTTCCGTTCGAAATCTACACGAAAGAAAACATGGATATTGTTATGGCTAATAACATCCGAACCGTTGTCGCATATTACAACGAAGATTATCTGCCGGATGAGATTTCTTTGTTGAAGAAACTTATCGCCCGGAAAGTGATAGTAATTGACGATA
>DWYK01000054.1 GCA_019118705.1 Candidatus Merdibacter merdigallinarum
ATCTCAGTTATGAAACTTACCGCAAAGTAGATACGGAAGGAATTTATCTCTCATACTCTACCGCTCCCGGCGGTTATCATCCCCTGCACTGGCACGAGGAGATCGAGCTTCTGTACCAGCTGAACGGAAGATCGGACATTCAGATAGACGGTGAAAAATACCAGATTCAGAACAAGCTTCTCACAGTGATCGACTCGCGGCAGGTACACAGCATCCACACGTACAGCGATACCTCCATGTTTATCTGTGTCCATATTTCCAAAAAGCTCATTGAAAAATACATACCGGATATTGACCTGTACAGAATCTATTGCATCCCGGATGATATTCCCGACAGCCAGTTTCCTGAATATCTCTCCGTGTGCAGGCAGATGGAGGCCCTGCTCCGGCTTTATATTACGGACAAACCGGCGTGGCAGATGGAATCCGAGGGGATCATCCTGCAGGTTCTGGCACAGCTGATCCGGCATTTCTCCCGCAAATCCGCTCCTGACGAAATCGGCCTCAGCTCCGCAGACAGGACCTCATTCAACCGGATCCGCGATGTAATTACTTATGTGGAGGAACATTTCCGCGAACCCATATCACTGCAGGATATCGCCGGTCACCTCGGTCTCGGCCGGGAATACTTCTGCCGCTTCTTTAAGAAAAATATGGGCATGTCCTTCCTCAGATATCTAAATGAAGTCCGCATCTCCCATGTCTACCGGGATCTGGAACAGACCGACGCCCCGATCGCGGAGATCGCGGAGAAAAACGGGTTCCTCAACCAGAAGCTGTTCAACCGCACATTCCGGGAGGTGTACGGCTGCACACCGTCAGCAGTGCGCAGGAAATCAAAGCCCGCAGAATAGTCGCAGGAAGTTAAAGCCCGCAGAATAAGTCTAACCGTTCAGGCTGCGCCTGTGTTATACTTGAAGACACAGATCTTTGCCCGCCGGATTTCCGCGCGGCAGATCATATAAAAGGCGGCATTTCTTATGCCCGCCGGTTTCACAGGAGGTAATTCAATATGAAAATCGTATTTCTGGACGCCAAAACACTTGGTGATGATATCGACTACACAGAATTTGAACAGCTGGGAGAAGTGATCAGATATCCATTCTCTTCCTCTGAAGAAGTGCCGGACCGGATCGCGGACGCGGACGCAGCAGTGGTGAACAAGGTTCTGATCAATGAAGCCACGATCGGCAGCGCGCAGAACCTGAAGCTGGTCTGCGTCACCGCCACGGGCACCAACAACCTGGACAAAGACTATCTTTCGAAACGCGGAATCGAATGGCGCAATGTGGCCGGATACTCCACAGAGTCCGTAGCTCAGCACACATTCGCCATGCTCTTCTATCTCATGGAAAATCTTCGCTACTACGATGATTATGTAAAAGGCGGACACTACATTAATGACCGGATATTCACGCATTTCGGCGAAACATTCCATGAACTGAACGGCCTTACGTGGGGCATACTCGGACTTGGCGCAATCGGGCGCAGGGTAGCAGATATTGCGAAACTGTTCGGCGCAAACGTGATCTATTATTCCGCTTCCGGAGCGCCTGCCCAGGAAGGATATCAGCAGGTGGATTTTGACACTCTGCTCGCCGAATCCGACATTCTCTCCATCCACGCTCCGCTCAATGAGCACACTGAAGGAATCATGAATGCCGAAGCATTCCGGAAAATGAAAAAGACCGCACTCCTGCTGAACACAGGGCGCGGCCCGATCATCTGCGAGGCAGATCTGGCGGCAGCGTTAAACGCCGGCGAGATCAAGGCAGCCGGTCTGGATGTTCTCTGCCAGGAGCCCATGGCAGAAGACTGTCCTCTACTCGCTGTAACGGACAAAACCCGCCTGTTCATTACGCCTCACATCGCATGGGCGGCAGTGGAAGCAAGACAGCGTCTGATGAAGATCATCGCCGGACAGATCCGGGAATTCCTGTCGTCGGTTTCCATGCATTAATTTCCTGTAATCTTCAGGAAAACATATAGCATTTCGTCTCTGAAAACGGAATACGGAGCTGCTCCCACCAGACAGCTCCTGTTCCGCCAACGGAGCCAGATGCGGAAGCATTCCGCTAATGCAGTTCTTTTTCCTCTACACATGTATTTTTTATCCTGCCGACCAGTGTCTGCAGCGCATCAATGACGTGCGGCCGGATGTCGCCGCCGATCAGCACAAGCATAATGTCATCCCCAACTTCCAGCATTCCTTCGTTAAGCCACACACGGACATAATGAATCCCCGGCATGCATCTGGCTTCTTTCTCTGCCTCTGCCACCTTGTCCGCATTATAATGGAATTCCATCCCTGTTACCGGCGCCGCATTTTCTGCTCCCATCCGCACCTCCGCCTTAGCCGTGCTGCGCACAACGCCGTTGTGAAACAGATACATTCCGCACTTTTCCGCCCGTTCATCCTGCTTTGCTTCTTTCAGCCACTGATCAAGTGATGGTGCTTTCATTTTCTTCCTCCCTGCAATTCCAAACTTCTGCATGCTGAACTGCCGCAATAGAATCAATCACTGATTCCCTCTCACAGTTCCCCATTCGCAGCACGCACTTCGATTCCGCGCTCCGATTCCGCACTTCGATTCCACGCTCCGCGCTTCATCTCAGTCGCGGCATTCGCCGCATGTGAGATAATCCGCCAATGCCTGCCGGAATGCAGGCATTCCGCAGCCCTGTCGGTTATCTCCCGCGCTGCTCATTGCTTCACGCAAAAAAACCGCCGTCCCCGCGGCTCGCAATGTCCGCAAAAACAGCGATTTCTAAGTGCGCGATCAGGGGTTCGAACCCTGGACACCCTGATTAAGAGTCAGGTGCTCT
>DWYK01000006.1 GCA_019118705.1 Candidatus Merdibacter merdigallinarum
TGTGTGATATTCTTGTTTTTTTCTTCTACTGTCATTTTGTAACTTTTTTGATAAAATCGCAGTGTTTTTCTTCTATATCCTGCATATTTTGCATTATAATATATGAGGAAGATGATTCATGTCAGATTTACCCTGCCAGTGATCATGGAGGTGTTTCTATGTTCAATCGTACGACCAGTTTTCTATTCAGCAAATACGGCGAGGTTTTCAAAACGATGCCGGAACCGGAATCCAACTTCATGCGAAATGCTCGAATCTCCAACGTACGTCTGAGAGACAAGCAGATCCATTATTATATGAATTATGACCGTCCGGTCTATATACGGGCGATCAGCGGCATCATCATGCTCATCGTCGCAACGAAGGAGGATCCGCAGCATTATGAACGCTTCATCATCCATCGTGTCGTCAAGTTGCGTCCCGATACGATGTTCAACTTTATTTCTGTATCACAGAATGCCCGCTATGAGATCTGTTATCTGAATTCCAGCAAATACGAAGAGATCTCGTTGCCGCAAGGGCTCCCGATCGTCTATGAGCGTCTGGTTCCCAAGATCCGGATCCAGGAGATCCTCTGCTGTTACTACCAGGTGCGCAATTCCGATTATTTCTTTCCCGGCGAGGCGCATAACTACTTTGAGCTGACCTATGTCGATAACGGTGCGATGACGACGACCGTCGAAGGAGAGGACTACCAGCTGGAGAAGCTGGATCTGATGTTGTACAGCCCCGGACAGTTTCATACGCAGGGCACCGGCCCAAACACCTCCTGCAGCTATCTGACCGTTATGTTTGAGATGGATTTTGAAAATCCTTACCTTCTGACCAATCGTGTCTATCATGCACATAAAGAGATCTACAACGCTCTGACCAGCTTCATCAAGGTCAGCAACACGGAAAACATGTACGATGATGACCTGATGATCTGCTACCTGAAAGAGATCTTGCTCTACATCCTGCAGTATGACTTCAAAGAGGATGAAGAAGTCTCCAGCTCCCCGATGCAGGAACGTTTTGAAAGCGAGCTGCTCAATGAGATCATCCAGTACATCAATGCTCATATCTATGAACAGTTCACGATCGAAGAGATCTGTCATCAGTTCTCCATTTCACGTTCTTCGCTTCAGACCTTATTCAAAAAGAATCTGAAAGTTGCTCCAAAACAGTATATCAGCAACCTGAAGCTCAATAAAGGAAAGCTGCTGATCAAGGAGAGCACACATACGATCTCGGAGATCTCAGCCATGCTCGGCTTTACCTCCGTACATTACTTCTCCCGTAAATTCAAACAAGAATTTGGCATCACTCCAAGCGATTATGCAAAATCCATCTACCATTGACAGGAAATCAATCGTCAGGCAATTGTCCTGGCTTTTTTTCTGCTCGTTTCTCTGTCTGGTTTATCGTTCTTCTCCATCGATCGCTCATGAAAAAAGACAGGTACTGTCCTGCACCTGTCTGTCATGATCATTAGATTCCTTCTGTCGGTTCTTCCTGCTCTACCGGTTTGAACTCATAACGCATGACCTGATCCTTACCGGTATTGATCGCCATGTTGGTCAGCATCTCCAGTTCTTCGACAAACTGACGTCCCATGTTGACCTCGATCAGCATCGGCAGGTTGCTGCCGGCGATGATCTCCACGTTTCCACGCGGATAACCGCACATCACAGCCGTCTTGAACGGAGAACCTCCGGCCAGATCGGAACATACGAGAATGCCCTGACATTCCTTCAGTTCATCCATCGCCTTGTTCAGCTTTTTCTCCAGATCCTCAACAGAATCGCTCGCTTCAAAGTCCACTGCACGATAATTCTGGAGATCACCGGCGATCAGCTCCAGAGAGCTCGTCAGACCGCTGGCAAAATGTCCGTGTCCTGTTACAATCAATCCTAACATCTTCTCATTCGCACACTGAAAGCTTCGTGTGCTCTCCTTTCTATCTCTTATCTGTATTATAGCGTAAAATCAACGTTTTGTATACGGATGAAGGATGACACCTTTCACTACGCGGTTGACTTCACCGGTCGGGCATGGATTATCCGGTGTGATGCCATAAGAGAGCGACTTGAACAGCGCGATCATCTGCGCAGCCGTAATGTAGGCAAAGCCCAGCAGCATGTTGTCATGCGTGTCCGCCATATTGAAGGCAATCGTGTAATCCACCAGAGAAGCGATCTCGTCATCCTGCTTGTTCATGACTGCCAGGATCTTGTTGCCTTTGCGCTGCGCGCTCATCTCCTTGATGAGATCCAGTTCATACTGACGTGTATAGGCATCATCACTGACATAGACGACCGTCAGCGTTTCATCGTTGATGATCGACTTCGGTCCATGACGGAAGCCCATCGGAGAATCAAAGCAGGTGCACACCTTGCCGGCAGTCAGTTCCAGCATCTTCAGCTGAGATTCCTGCGCAATGCCCTTCAGCGCATTGGCACCCAGATAAACGATGCGGTTGAAATCATAGCCATCTACGATCTCCGCCGGTGTCTTCCAGCCCTCTTCCAGCATCTTTTCTGCGGCCGTGATCACATCAGCAAACTCATCGGCAATCTCATCGATCCGATCCAGATTGAAGCACAGCAATGTTGCCAGCATCATGTTGGAGAAACTGCTCGTCATCGCAAAACTCTGGTCATGCGTCTCCGGCGTCAGATTGATCGCATACGCATTATGACGACTGGCTGCAGCCTTGGAAAGAGCTCCTTCATGGTTGCAGGTTACAAACAGATGATAGACATTCTCGCCGCAAACCTCATCTGCCACGTTGACCGCACCTACAGACTCCGGTGAGTTTCCGGAACGTCCGAAAGATACCAGCAACGTCGGGCGTGTCTGAGAAAGATAGTTCTCCGGTGTCGCCACGATGTCTGTTGTCGCATACGATTTCACCTTGAAGCCGTTGGTCTTGTTCAGGTAAGAATACAGCGCATTTCCCACATATTCGCTGGTTCCGGCCCCTGTCAAGATGATGTCATAATCTGCCTTGTCCGTTACATTGGCAATAAAACGCTTGATGGCCTCTTTTTCATTCTTGATCTGGGCAATCGTCTTCTTCCAGGTCGCCGGCTGCTGATGAATCTCCGTCGCTGTAAAGATCCCGTTCAGTGATTCCCATTTTGTGTTGTCGTTACCAAAAATCATCTTCAACATCTCCTTCTCATCAGGCTTCTTCTGATGCCTCTTTACGATATCTATTATAGCCGATGTTTATACTTTTTCAAACGTATCCGAATCGCTTTGCTAAATTGTGCAAAAAGAGTGCTAATTTATCATCGCTTTTTGTTTGTCATGTCCGTTTTGTCTGTTATAATGGTTAAGGAAAGCAGGTGTTTACATGAAACAACAGAGCAGATCCACCGGTAGATCCAGACCGCAGACCAGCATCGTCGGCGGCTTCAACATCTATCATGACGATAAGAACCGGACGATCTACTATAATCGATTATCAAAGCGGGCTTACATCATCAAGCCGAATGATTTCAACACATTTCGCACATACAGCATGCGGATCTTTCTGGCGCTGGCCGTCATCGTCGTGCTGTTTTCCTTTTCTGACACATTCCTCGCAAATCCTCTGTTTGCGATCGGTGTCGGTGTGCTCGTCTTCGTTGTCCTTCAGGTGAAGTTCAACGGATTTTTGAACCGCTGCACGAGCATCGCCAATTTTGACACGAAACATGCGTATGGCTACATACAGCTGTTGGCGATCGAAGAGACCCGCCGCATCTGGATGAAGATCCTCCTCTTCACCGCGCTGGCCGTTCTCGTCGTTTACAACTCCTATCAGCAGCAGTATGAGCTTCTCTCCATGATCATCACCTGGCTGCTGGCCCTCTATGCCTTCGTGCAGGTGATCTTTCAGTTTGTCGCGCTGAACTATAAACACGCACATCCGGATCTGGATCTGAATTTTCTGATGGAGAATCGTCCAAAAGATAAAAAGGTACGCCGGAAAGCGTAAGCTGTCATCGTCCGAGCAGACAGGCCGGCCATTTATTATCGTGAAACGCAGAAAGACCGCTCAGCCATCGATCTGGCAGTGGTCTTTTTTCATTGGATCGCTCAGCTCCTGCACGCTGTCGGCAGAAAGACCTTCATTTCCATGACAGAATCTTTCCCATTAAAAAAAGATGCCTCCTGCGAGATGCAGGAACACATCCTTCGGCCTGTTTTGATCTTTGCCGGTCCTGCAGCGGACCTTTCAGACTGCCTTCGTTTTCGCAATGGTAATTATTTCCCAGGAAACAAAGTGTTTCGATCTTATTTACAGATGATGATTCCACATCGGTTTGTGCAGCAGTTCAAATGCGTCGGCCGCATGGCGGACGTTGCAGTTATAAAGCTTGTTGAACAGTGCGATATTGTTCAGACGCGCCATCAGATACGCCTCCCTGCGCGGGATGGCAAACGGAAAGATCCGCTCGATCTTCTCCGCCTTGGATACGACGAGCAATACGCCGTTCACCTTCTGTGCCACATAGCTCAGCATCTGCTTGAGCGAACGGGAATCCAGATAGACGATCTCGATCACCCGTACTTCCTGATGCTCGATCAGGTAAAGGCAATACCCCATCAGCGTGTCGTTTTCATAATAAAAGCACAGATGTTCGCTTCCCTTTGATACACGCTGCAGCAGGTCGTCATAATAGGCCGCATCCCGTAAGAAACAACCGTCGAACCGGGAGATGAAGCGCTGATACAATGCGCTCATCTGTTCACTGTCCGCTTTGTCGCGCACATTTGCACAGCTGTTTCGCCGGCACTCCTCCCCAGCCAGCAGATAGCGCTTGCTCGTGTGTACCGTCTTAAAGCCATAGCGTTCAAACAGACGCGGATTCATCACATACATCAGCGAGAACAGCTGGTTGTGGCTCGCCTCGTCATTTGCCGCCTGCAGCAGTTCCCGCATCTTATGCCGGCGCCGGTAATCCGGTGCGGTAGCGATCTGGTCGAAGCATGCGACCTCCAGGCAATAGCCGCGAAAGCGCATCTGAGCGATCGTCATCTGCAGGGTGGCGATCACCTTGCCATCCTGTGCGATGTACAGGCATCGCTGCGGATCGAAACGATGGCGAAACAAAGACTCCAGCAATCGCCGGGGCATGTTCGGATATGACTTTTCCAGCAGCTGGAAGATCTCTGCTTCCCGCTCCCGAGCACCTCTGCTAATCATGTTCCCACCTACTTCTCGTCATCGATCGTCTCTTCGCTGTATTCCACGTCGATCACATCCGAATCTGTGTTCCGGGTGCGCTGCTGCGTATGATCCTGCGTATAAAAGTTCTGTGTGCGCGGATCCTCAAAATAATCCCGATACTGCTTGCGCACCTTGTAATTATGATAGAGGCTGAGCAGGAACAGGATGAGAAAGAACGGCAGCAGATATGGGAGAATGGCAAAAAACAACGTGCCGATGATGATCATGATCATAAGCGTAATCAATACTTCCATAGCTGTTCCCCGCTTTCTGTTGGTTTATCTATATTATACGCGAAAGCCGGGTGAAAGAAAACAGTTTCCGCAGAAACTGTTTTTCTCCATTATTTCTTTACTTCCAGCAGCACACCGCCAAAGGCAGGCACATCCACCTCGATCATGAACGGCTTATTGTTGCGAGAGACTCGAATGGCGTGACATTTCTGAGCCGGTGCATCCAGCGTCCCGCCATAGCGGTTCCATTCCGTGTTGAGGATCTCTGTATACATGCCTTTTTGCAGTACGCCGAATACCTCATGCGCATAATGGTTCGGCGAGAAGTTGAGGATGACGACATAGTCGTTCTGTTCTCCCTTACGGATGAAGGAAAACAGATTCTTGTCCGCATTGTCCGCATCGATCCACTCAAAGCTCTCCCAGCTGTAATCATTTGCATACAGCGTCGGTTCGCTCGTATACAGTTCGCCCAGCTTTGCGAAATACTGATGGAACGCATCATGTGCCGGGTAGCTCAGCAGGAACCAATCATTTTCCTTCGTCTCATCCCATTCCCGCCAGTGGGCAAGCTCATTTCCCATAAAGTTGAGCTTCTTTCCCGGATGCGTGAACATATATAGATACAGGGTACGCGCCTGCGCAAACTTCTGTTCATAGGTTCCCCACATCTTGTTGATGATCGTCGCTTTGCCATGGACGACCTCATCGTGGCTGAACTCCATCAGAAAACGTTCGGAGTAAAAATATGCCATGGAGAACGTGATGTTGTTGTGATGCCACTTGCGGTAGACCGGATCTTTTTTCAGATACTTCAGCGTATCGTTCATCCATCCCAGGTCCCACTTATAGTCAAAGCCCAGACCGCCATCAAAGGTGCTCTTGGTCACATTCGGGAAATCGGTGGAATCTTCTGCGATCAGCATGATCTTTCCCTGATAACGCTCATTCAGCAGAAAATTCATGCGCTTGATGAAGTTGAGCGCTCCCTCGTTGACCCCCAGCTGTTTGTTGCCATGCCAGAAGATCGCATTGGAGATCGCATCCATGCGCAGACCGTCAAAGTGATAGACATCGATCCAGAAAGATGCGGCCGACATCAGGAAGGAACGCACTTCCTCTTTCCACAGGTCGAAGTTGGCCGTTCCCCACTGGCTGTCTGCATCGTGTGCCTGCGGATATTCATACAGCGCCGTTCCGTCAAAATAGGAAAGCGAGAAATCGTCCTTTACAAAATGTACCGGAACAAAATCCATGATGACGCCGATCCCGGCCTTGTGTGCCTCATTGACCAGATACATCAGGTCATGGCAGCTGCCATAGCGGCTGGTGACAGAGAAATAACCGGAGCACTGATAGCCCCAGGAACCATCAAACGGATACTCGCACAACGGCATCAGCTCGATGTGTGTAAAATGATTCTGCTTGACATAGCGGATCAGCTTTTTGGCGATCTTGCGATAGTTGACAAACTCCTCTTCCTCTTCCTTCATCCACGAACCAATGTGCATCTCATAGATATTGATCGGACGGTCAAAGCCTTTGTTTCGGTTTGCCAGCCATTCTTCATCGCTCCAGCGATCCCAAGAAAGATCTTCGACCACACTGGCCGTATTCGGGCGCAGTTCACTGTAAAAGGCATATGGATCCATCTTATCCACCACACGGCCGGTTGCCTGTGTGATCCGATATTTATAGGCATCATGGACCTTTGCGCCTTTGATGTAGATGCTCCATGTTCCACGTTCATCGATCTTGCGCATCTTATGTCCCTTGCATGACCAGTCATCAAAAGAACCGATGACCTGAATGGCCTGTGCATTCGGTGCATAGACCGTAAAGCGTATGCCTTCTTTCTCCGAGTGTGCTCCATAAAAACGATAGGCTTCCAATGAATTTCCTTCATGATAATCTTTTAAATATTGTGCTTTCAAGTGAAACTCCCCTTTCGTCTGTTCACTATCTCTATTGTACTCCATTTTCCAAAGAAAAACGATAGCTATTTGTGTATTTTCTCATCAATTGTAATGGGTTACAATCATTTGACAATAAAACAAATCTGGAAAGAAAGCATCGTTCTGTGTAACTTGTTTACTAAAAAGAACGGTGCTTGTTTTCCGTTCTGAAGACAAGCGCCGTCCCAATGACGTCCTTCTGTATCTGCGATCACTGCACCGGTGCCATCAGCACACGTCCGCTTCCGCGATAGACGTTGACCAGCCCTTCCCCGCTGGCCGCTGAACCGATCAGGCTCTTTCCGGAACGTTCCACGGTGAATTCCAAACTGCCGCTCCATGCAATGGCCATATTGCCGTCGATCTTCAAGACATCATCGTGCAGTTCAATTTCTACCAGTTCCTCTTTCGGCACATTAGATTCCAGACAGACGACACCGTTTCCCTGAAGCCCCAGATTAAACAGACCTTCATTGCCCGCAACAGCCGAAGATAAGTTGGAACGCATGACCGCCTTATGCTTCAATGCTGCATCACAGGCCATAAACATGCCATCCTCGATGACGATGCTGCCATTCCATGCTCCCACATCCAGCAGCAGGATGTGCTTGTAGGTCGGCTCCAGCACCAGCAGCCCGTTTCCGGTATATTCCGGCTTGATGGCGGACTCACCGGTCATCTTGCCACGGACCGCCTTCCCGAAGAGATCGCCGACGCCCTTGATACCGGTCGTCGCGTGCACATCGCCCAGCATCCACTGCATCGCGCCGGCCTGCAGGGTGATGTTCGATGCCCCGAGCGTACAGATGACCTGGCGTTTGCGGATGTTCATCTCGTTGCAGAAGTACGCCTCCTGTGCGTTCTGTGGTGCGACGCTGAGATCGCGCGTGTATTCGATGACCCGAAACGGTCCCATCTCCTGCAGCGTGCGGATGTCGTCATTATCGGTAAAATTTCTGATCTGATACATGAAATCCCTCCCATTCTATGTTCATCATAGCGGATGGAAGCCCCTTTTGTCCAGACCTCATGCAAAACAGGAAACAAACAACTGAAAACGACCCCTTCCTTTCGGAAGGGATCGTTCGATGATCGTGGATCAGTCCATCTCCAGCGCACCGGTGTACAGCTGGTAATAGATGCCTTTCTTGGCAAGCAGGCTCTCGTGATTGCCACGCTCGATGATCCGGCCCTGATCGAGGACCATGATGACATCGGAGTTCTTGATCGTGGACAGACGATGGGCGATGACGAACGTCGTACGTCCGCTCATCAGCTTGTCCATGCCGTCCTGTACCATCTTCTCCGTACGGGAGTCGATCGAGCTGGTCGCCTCATCCAGGATCAGCACCGGCGCATTGGCAAGTGCCGCCCGGGCGATGGAAAGCAGCTGACGCTGTCCCTGTGACAGCGAAGAACCATCCCCGCTCAGATAAGTGTCATAGCCATGTTCCAGATGACGGATGAAATCATGTGCATTGGCCAGCTTTGCGGCCGCCAGCACCTCTTCATCGCTCGCATCCGGCTTTCCATAGCGGATGTTGTCCCGGATCGTTCCGGAGAACAGATGCGTATCCTGCAAGACGATGCCCAGCGAACGGCGCAGGTCGTCCTTCTTGATCAGCTTGACATCGATGCCGTCATAGGTGATCGATCCTTTCTGGATGTCGTAAAAACGGTTGATCAGATTGGTGATCGTCGTCTTTCCGGCACCGGTCGCACCGACGAAGGCGATCTTCTGTCCCGGCTTCGCATACAGCTCGATGTCGTGCAGGACGGTCTTGTTTGGCACATAGCCGAAGGTCACATCATGGAAGAGCACCTCTCCACGCAGCGGCACATACTCGATTGAACCGTTGGAACGCGGATGACGCCATGCCCACTTGTTGGTGTATTCCTGCGTCTCGATGATGTTTCCCTGTTCATCTTCCTTGTAGCGTGTCAGCGTGACCGTACCCTGATCGACCTCTACCGTTTCATCCATCAGCGCGAAGATCCGCTCCGCACCGGCCATGGCCATCGCCACCGCATTCATCTGCTGAGAGATGTTGGAGATCGGCATGTTGAATGAGCGGTTGAGCTGCAGGAAGGAGGCCAGACCGCCCAGCGTCAGTCCGGTCCATCCGCCGATGGCGAGCACACCGCCGACCAGCGTCGCAAGCACATAAGAGACATTGCCGATGTTGGCGACGACCGGCATCAGCATGCTGGCAAACATATTGGCCTTGTAGCTGCTCTCAAAGAGATCCTCGTTGATCTTGTTGAAGCCGTCGATGACCTCCTGCTCATGCGTAAACACCTTGATGACCTTGGAACCTTCCAGCATCTCCTCGATATAGCCGTTCTCGCGTCCGAGGTTTTTCTGCTGCAGCTGGAAGTTGCGGGCCGAGCGGCCGCCGATCTTGCGTGCCACCGTCAGCATGACACCGACCATGAAGAAAGAAAGCAGTGCCAGCGGCAGCGAGATGATGATCATCGAAGTACCGACGAACAAGACGTTGAATGCCGCCTGGATCGTCATCGGAAGGCTCTGGGTGATGACCTGACGCAGCGTATCTGTATCGTTGGTGTACACGCTCATGATGTCGCCGTGCGGATGCGTGTCAAAGTAACCGATCGGCAGCTTTTCCATATGGGCGAACAGATCGTCACGGATGTTGCGCAGCGTTCCCTGTCCGACATTGACGAGGATGCGCTGATAGGCAAAGTTGGCGAATACGCCCATGCCGAACACACACAGCATCTGCAGCAGGATCCTTAACAGCGAAGAGAAATCCGGTGACGGGCTCTGAGAAAGCGGCGTGATATAGTCATCGATCAGCACGCGGATGAACAGCGATACCGATACGTTGGCCACACTGGAAAGAATGATGAAGACCAGCACGACCAAACAGGAAAACTTATAGTGCTTCAGCACATAACGAAGCAGACGGCCGAGCACCTGGAAATTCATGTGTCGCTTATTCATCGTCATCCGCTCCCTTCTTCTGTGTTTCATAGATCTCCTGGTAGATCGCATTGCTTGCCAGCAGTTCCTCATGCGTACCGATGCCGTCGATCTCACCGTCATTGAGCACGACGATGCGGTCGGCATCTTCGATCGAGGAAATGCGCTGCGAGATGATCAGCTTGGTCGTATCCGGGATATCTTCACGGAACGCCTTGCGGATCAGCGCATCGGTCTTCGTATCGACCGCGCTGGTCGAATCATCCAGGATCAGGATCTTCGGTTTCTTCAGCAGGGCGCGGGCAATGCACAGACGCTGTTTCTGTCCGCCGGAAACGTTGCTGCCGCCCTGTTCGATATACGTATCATACCCATCCGGAAAACGAGAGATGAACTCATCCGCCTGCGCCAGCCGGCACGCACGGATCATCTCCTCATCGCTGGCCTGATCGTTGCCCCAGCGCAGATTGTCCTTGATCGTGCCGGAGAACAGTACATTCTTCTGCAGGACCATCGCCACCTCGTTGCGCAGCGTATCCAGATCGTATTCCTTGACGTTGCGGCCGCCGACATAGACCGCGCCCTTCTGCACATCATACAGACGCGGGATCAGCTGAACGAGCGTGCTCTTGGCACTTCCCGTACCGCCCAGGATACCGATCGTCTCTCCGCTGGCGATCTCCAGGTTGATGTTGCGCAGCACCGCATCATCTGCATCTTTGTCAAACTCATGCGTGTAATAATCAAAGGACACGTTCTCAAAGCGGATCGAGCCGTCTGCGATCTCATAGACCGGCTTTGCCGGATTGTGGATATCGCTGGTCTCCTCCAGCACCTCGACAATACGCTTGGCACTGGCGGTGGACATGGACACCATGACAAAGACCATCGACAGCATCATCAGGCTCATGAGCAGCTGCATCGTATAGGTGAACATGCTCATCAGCTCTCCGGTCGTCAGCGATCCGCCGACGACAAACTGTGCACCGAACCAGCCGATCGCCATGATGCAGGCATACATGGCCAGCTGCATCATCGGACCATTGAGCACCAGGATCTTCTCTGCCTTGCAGAACATCTCATAGAGCTTCTCGCTGGCGCTCTTGAACTTCTTCGTCTCCGCTTCCTCTTTGACGTATGCCTTGACGACACGCATGTTCGTGATGTTCTCCTGCACGCTGGCGTTGAGATCATCGTACTTGCGGAACACTCTGCGGAACACCGGATAAGAGAGAACGGTGATCAGCGTCAGGGCAACGGCCAGAAAGATCAGCGCATACAGGAAATAGACGGCCAGATCCGCATGGATCGTAAACGTCATCACCATCGCCAAGATCAGCATCATCGGCGCACGCACACACATGCGCAGGATCATCATATATGCGTTCTGCACATTGGTCGTATCCGTCATCAGACGGGTGATCAGACCGGCGGTCGAATAACGATCCACATTGCGGAAAGAAAAGCGCTGGATGTTTTCAAACATCGCCTTGCGCAGGTTCTTTACAAAGCCCGCAGACGCATAGGATGCGTTCTTGGCGCTCAGCGCACCGCATACGAGCGATAAAAACGCAACCACCAGCATGACGAGGCCCATGAGGACTGCCGTTCGCATATCCCCTTTCATGACACCGTTGTCGATGACGTACGCCATCAGCGTCGGCAGGGAGAGCTCCAGACCGACCTCACCGATCATGAACAGCGGTGCTTTGATCGAGGATGCCTTGTATTCTTTCAATTCTTGAAGCAACCGTTTCATTGCACAACCTCCTCTTCTTTTGAAATGTTGTCTAACAGACGCAGCAGCAGTGAACGTGTCAGTTCCAGCTCCTCATCGCTGAGGCCCTGGTACAGCTTGCGCTCCATCGCTTCAAAGCGGGCATGCAGCTGCTTGGCACACTGATACGCCTTGTCGTCGAGTACGATCTGCTTGTAGCGAAGATCTTTTCCGCTCGGCTCATAATGAAGATAGCCTTTTTCCTCCAGCCGCTTCAGCACGCCGGTCACGGTCGGTTTGCTGATGCGAAAATAATGTTCCAGATCCCGCGGGTTGATCTCCCGGTCATCGTGTTCGATCAGAAACCCGAGGATGCGGACCTGCATGGAAGTCAGCTGAAACTCTTCATTGCGCTCATCCAGATCCATCCGGATGCGAACATCGATCATCCGCAGCAGACTGCTGATTTTCGTGTTATCCTCCATTGTTTCTCCTCTCCGCCTATTAGTTA
>DWYK01000055.1 GCA_019118705.1 Candidatus Merdibacter merdigallinarum
TTCCCCACATCCGGCTTCCTTCAGATTCCACCTCACGATGGACACCCTTGCCTTCGGCTATATCCTTCCCACTACCGGGCGGATTCAGGACTTTCACCTGTTAGAAACGTGCGCCGCCAGGCGCACTGAAAAAGCGCGCAGTCCAATCCGTTAAAACGGACGAACTGCGCGCTCGCTCTCATACTGGCCAACACTCGAAAAAAATGAACGGATCCTATTGCTTGCTTAAGCCTGCGCTCATTTTCATCATCTGTCAAGCCCCTTTCTCCTATCTTCTATTTATCACAATTCCCCGCCGCTTGCAAGAATATTTACACCTGTGCTGCGTGCTGTTCCCATTCGCGGATCCGATCTTCATACGTCCGCAAGATCTCATCGAACTGCGCATAGGTTTCGACGCGCGAGATCTGTTCCTTTACCGGATGACTGCCTGGCAGGCCTTTGATGTACCAGGCACCGTGGCCGCGCATCTCTTTCATGCCGACCACTTCTCCTTTCAGATCGATCAGACGCTGTGCATGTTCTCTTGCGATCGCAAAGCGTTCCTCACAGGACACCGGCGGCAGCTGTTCGCCTGTTTCCAGATAGTGGGCACACTGTCGGATCAGCCATGGATCTCCCAGCACGCCGCGGCCGATGGCGACCGCATCCACACCGGTCTCTTTCATCATGCGTTCCATGTCGGCGACGCTGCGCACATCCCCATTGCCGATGACCGGAATGTTCACGGCCTGCTTCACCTGCCGGATGATCGACCAGTCAGCTTTTCCCTCATACATCTGGGCGCGGGTACGTCCATGGATACAAAGGGCGCTTGCCCCGGCTGCTTCCATCCGCCGGGCAAACTCCACCGCATTGATGTGCTCGCTGTCGAAGCCGGAACGAAACTTGACCGTGACCGGTTTTTTCACCGCCTGGACGATCTGTTCCACCAGTGTCTGCGCATAGGCCGGCTCCCGCATCAGCGCACTGCCGGCCTTTGCCTTGATGACCTTGTTGACCGGACAGCCCATGTTGATGTCGATGATGTCGCAATCGCTCTGCTCATCCAGCAGTTTTGCGGCATAGACCATGCTGTCGATGTCGTGCCCGAAGATCTGCAGGCTCATCGGATGTTCATCTTCCATGACCCGGGTCATGTGCAGCGTCTTTCCATTCTCGTAATACAGCGCCTTGTCGCTGACCATCTCCGCACAGACCAGACCGGCGCCGAACCGTTTGCAGATGCTGCGAAAGGCGATGTTGGAAACACCGGCCATCGGTGCGATCACCAGCGCGTTGGGGATCTTTACATCGCGGATCTGCCAGCTAGTCTTTCTGGAATGTCGTAATGAATCGTTCAAGCTCACGCAGTTCCTCCTCACTGAAATGATAACGTTCGTTGCAGAAATTACAGGTGATCTCACAGCCGTGATCTTCCTCGATCATCGCCTGACGTTCTTCCTTGGAAAGCGTGGTCAGCACCCGCTTCATCGTCGCCTTGGAACAGTGACACTTGAAGCAGATCTCCTGGGAAGAGAGGATCTTCACATCGCTGAACATCTCCTGCAGGATCTGTTCCAGCGAATCTTTTTCTTTGATCAGCGTGGACATCGGAGCCAGCTTTGCCAGCGCCGCCTCACAGCAGGCGATGTCTTCTTCGCTCGCATCCGGCATCATCTGGACGATCAGACCGCCCGCAGAGAGGATGTGATTGTCCGTATCGACGAGCACACCGACGCTGACCGCGGAAGGCGTCTGTTCACTGACGGTGAAATAATAAGCGAAATCATCGCCGATCTCCCCGCTCTGCAGGGCGACCGCTCCGGACCAGTTCTCTTTCATTCCCATGTCCTTGATGACCTCCAGGGTCCCTTCCTTGCCAACGGCGATGCCCACGGCCAGCTTCCCGGTGTCATTGTACTGATAATGCACGTGTGGATTGGAAACGAACCCACGCACGTGACCATCACTGTACGCGTCCACCAACACCGTCCCGATCGGTCCGCCGCCATTGATGCGGATCGTCAGCTGTTCCTTCTCGCTTTTCAACATGCTTCCCATCATCGAACCGACGGTCAGCGTCCGTCCCAGTGCGGCCGATGCGGTCGGCCACAGATCGAAGCGGGTACGCGCTTCCTCGACCAGTGCGGTCGAAGAACAGATATAGATGCGCACATGTTCATCACATGCGACGGCCTTCAACAAATAGTCCTTCATACGGATTCCTCCTTTTGTTTTCAGTATAGCACAACCGGGAGAATGTGTTTACGATTTCCTCTTGATCTGCCCTCCCGGAAGTTCTCGCACAAATGGCAGAGCGTTTCCGCTCTGCCATCCAATCTTTATTTCTTTGTGAGCTCCTTCAAGGCCTCTTCCATCTCCTCATCGGAAACGTCCGGTTCCTTCGGTTCCTCCTGTGGCGGATCGTTTTCTTCCTGTGCTTCCTCCACAGTGTTCTCCTCTGCCGCCTGGGCTTCTTCCTTCGCCTGACGTTGTACTTCTTCCTGCGGAGACGTCAGTGTGCCGTACTCCACCAGGTTATTGATCTGTTCTTTCGTCAGCGTCTCTTCCTCAAAGAGAGAGTTGGCGATCAGATCGAGCAGATCGCGGTTTTCGGAGAGGATGCGCTTGCAGTCTTCGTAACACTCATCGACGATCTTGCGCACTTCCTTGTCGATCTCTGCCGCAACACCGGCGGAATAGTTGTTGCCGTTGTTGTAGTCGCGACCCAGGAACACATTGCCCTGCGGATCGGCATACTGGATCGGACCCAGCGATGACATACCGAAGACACGCACCATCGCCTTGGCGATCTTGGTGATCTTTTCGATATCATTGACCGCACCGGCACTGATCTCGCCGAAGACCAGCTCCTCGGCCACACGGCCGCCCAGCAGTCCGGTAATCTGTGCCATGTATTCTCGCTTGCGGTGGAAGTATTTTTCCTCCCGCGGGGTCATCAGGTTATAACCTCCGGCATCCCCGCGCGGAATGATCGTTACCTTCTGCACCATGTCCGCATCCTTGAGCTTGATGCCGATCACGGCATGTCCGGCCTCGTGATAAGCGACCAGACGCTTGTCGTCATCGTTGTATTTCTTGGATTTCTTTGCCGGTCCCATCATGACGCGGTCGATCGCCTCATCCAGATCGTCCATCGTGATCTGCTTGCGGTGATCGCGCACGGCCAGGATCGCACCTTCATTGAGAACGTTCTCCAGATCGGCACCGGAGAAGCCCGGTGTCCGCTGTGCCAGAGAGGCCAGAGAAATGTCCTTTGCCAGCTTCTTGTTGCGGGCGTGGACGCGCAGGATCGCTTCACGGCCCTTCTTGTCCGGCAGACTGACCGTGATCTGACGGTCAAAACGTCCGCTTCGAAGCAGCGCCGGATCCAGTACATCCGGACGGTTGGTGGCCGCAATGATCACGATGCCCTTGTTTTCACCCATACCATCCATCTCGACCAGCAGCTGGTTCAGCGTCTGTTCACGCTCGTCGTTGCCGCCGCCCATGCCGGCACCACGCTGGCGTCCGACCGCATCGATCTCATCGATGAACACGATGCACGGCGCTGCCTGCTGTGCCTTTTTGAACATATCGCGCACGCGGCTCGCACCGGTACCGACGAACATCTCTACGAAATCCGAACCGCTGATGGAGAAGAACGGCACATCCGCCTCACCGGCGACCGCCTTTGCTAACAGCGTCTTACCGGTACCCGGAGGTCCCACCATCAGCAGGCCCTTCGGAATGCGGGCGCCCATATCGGTAAACTGTTTTGGATTCTTCAGATAATCGATGATCTCACGGACCTCTTCCTTTTCCTCATCGCAGCCCGCAACATCCTTGAAGCGCACCTTGACGTTGGACTGGATCTTCGCCCGGGATTTTGCAAAATCAAATGCCTTGTTGTTTCCGCCGGCATTCATCTTGGAAAAGAAGATGAAGAACACGCCGACCATCAACAGCACCGGAAGCAGGCTGACGAGGATGTTCATGAACTGATTTTCACGGTTTGGGTCCGTAACGGCGATCCGTCCTTCCCCCAGCGTGTCCGTCAGCCACTGAATGTTCTCATCGGTCTTCGGAACGCTGACGGTAAAGCTGTGTGCTGTGCCCTTCTCATCTTCATAGGTTCCCTGCACATCGATGACGGTGGTGCCCACCGAGATGGACGACTGCTGAAATTCCATATTTTCCGCTTCACGCACGAACGTCGAATAGTCAAAATTCTCGGTCCGGCTGTCATTGCTGAATACGATAAGCGAGGCGAGAATGATAATCACCAGTGCATAAGGCAGGTAATTCATCCATTTTTTCATTATTTCAAACCTCCTCTTGTGCCGCGTCGGCTTCCTTTATTCGTAGACCGACGGCTTCAACACACCAATATATGGAAGGTTACGGTACTTCTGATTGTAATCCAGGCCATAGCCAACCACAAACTCATTCGGGATCTCAAAACCGACATAATCCGCATTGATCTCGATCACGCGGCGATCTGGCTTATCGAGCAGTGAAACGATCTTCACATCGGCAGCTCCCTTGTTGAAGAGCAGCTGTCGGACCTCTTTCAAGGTACGTCCCGTATCGACGATATCCTCTACCAGCAGGATGGATTCTCCCTTTACGGATTTGTCGAGATCCTTGTTGATCTTGACATCCCCCACCGACTCGGCGCCATCGTAGCTGGACACATCCATAAAATCAATTTCGATGTCCAGGTCGATGTGCTTCATGATCTCTGCCAGAAACGGGACGCTGCCCTTCAGCAGACCGATCACGATCGGTGTCGTTCCTTTTTTGCGGTAATCCTCGCTGATCTGTTTTCCCAGCTCTTTGCTGCGTCTTACGATTTCTTCTTCACTCACTAAAATACGATCTATTACGTCTATCACTCTATAATCCTCCCAATGCAGAACAACCACTATTGTATCATAAATACATTGGGATTGTTAGAGAAATGTGTAATATCACAGCCGATTTTCGGCACAAAGATCACCGTCCCCTGCGCGTTGACCATCACCGGCCAGCGTCTGCGCACATCCTGAGGGATGTGACGGTCGATGAACCAGCGGCTCAGCTTCTTGGTGCCAAAGCGCAGAACGATCGCATCGCCTGATCGGGCATTGCGGATCGTGATGGGAAAATCGCTTTCCTTCAGGGTGACCCCTTCGATGCGTTCCCCTTGCGGACAGAGAGAGAAATGGTCCGTCTGCACATAGCGCAGCGTATCATACGTATAAGAAAAACCGCACATCTCTAGTGTATCCAAAACGACGCGTGCATATTCCTTTTTCAGCTGCCAGCGATCATCCAGCGGCTGTGTCCACTGGGGCTTGTCGCTGCGAAGACGACGCAGCAGATCGCGCTGCGCGCTGTGGGACAGTGTGATGCCACAGCGCGTGCGTACCCAGTGCTGCAGGATGTAGGCATTCTGTGCATGAGACAACAGCGGCTGCAGGCGCCCGTCCCAGGAAGCCAGGAAGGCATCAGCCTGCCGCTGCAGGTGAGAGAGGTGCACATTGTCTGCTTCCATCTCGGCCAGCAGCTGTCTGCGGTCTGCTTCGCTCATCTTTTCCAGCTGATGATGGCGGACGCGGTTGCGTTCATAGTCATCGCTGTCGTTGGATTCATCATCTTCATAAGGAACGCCCTGCATGTGACAGTACTTACGCAGCTCACTGCGCGTACAGGCGAGCAGGGGACGGATGACACGTACACCGAAGATCTCGCTTTCTTCCCGCAGGCCGTAAAAGGAAGGGATCGACCCGCGCTGTTTCTGCATCAGATAAGTTTCCAGGACATCATCCTGCTGATGCGCAACGAGCACCCCGTCACAGTGGCAGCGATCGCAGAGCTGCCGGTAGAACGCATAGCGCTCCCTGCGGGCATTTGCCTGAAAGTTTCCGTTTTCCGGTGTGTGTGCATGCAAAATATGGATGGGGATCGACCACTGTGCGCAATAGCGCTCACAGAGATGCTGATCACGATCCGCACTGTCCCGGTGATGATAATTTACATGTGCGCAGTGCAGCTGCAGACCGCTGCGGCGGCAGAGATCCAGCAGCGCCATCGAGTCACCGCCACCGCTGACGCCGATGACCCAGCGTTTCCCTGCCAGCTGTTTGAGACCATCCAGATTTTCCATGAACGTATTATAGTACAGGGGCCTGAATTACGCAATCTTTTTAACCGAATCGCACACACCCTCACACAGTCGTCACAAAAAGGCAAAAAAAAGGGCGGAAATTTCAACGATTTCCCGCCTGAATATGAGAAGTTTCCCCCTTTGTCATCAATCGCTCCGCCTTCTGCAGACGCAGCAGCAGCGCCGTCGTATCGTCCTCGCGCGGACGCTGCCGCAACAGGCGCATCAAAGCCGCCAGCTCTTCCTGCACCTCGCCTTCCTTTCGGGCGTGCAGCCAGGTGCGGATCTCCTGCATCCGTACCCCGTCGCTGACCATCAGGATCTCATCGCCCGTCTGCAGCTGCAGCTCCATGCAGTCCGGCTCGATCTCCTCCAGCATACCGACCGGCAGCGAGCGTCCATCCAGCTGCAGCAGGTGTCCCTGACGGATCAGCAGCGTCGGACAGGCTGCTGATTTGACCAGATATGCCTTTTGGGTATGTGCGTTGACGCAGATCACATCCAGCGTCGCATAGACGTCACTGTGGATCAGCCGGTTGACCGTCTTGACCGCCGCCACGATCTCCATATCGCTGGCGATCATCCGCTGCAGGACGCCGGTGATCAGCGCGGAGCTCTTCGCCGCTTCCGCTCCGCTGCCCATGCCGTCGGACAGCGTACAGAGCGTGTGCACATCATGATGAAAGATGGAACAGGTATCGCCGTTTTCCTGCTTCTGCACGCTGATGGAATCGTAGGCCGCCTGTACCTGCAGCTTGGCCGCACTGTCGAGCACAAAGCCGGTCGAACGATAAAAGAGCCGGGAATCCTTCAGATGTTCCAGGTGAAAGTCGCTTCGATACAGCGTGTTCAAAAGCGGGATCAGCGTCTCCTCCATCTCCCGACGCGTGATCTGATCGATGACGCCCTCGATTTGGATCTGAGAAGGCAGCCGCTCCACCCTGAGCGAGCGGACCGTAAACTGATACCCTTCCAGGATCTCCGTCAGCGCCGATGCATCCAGCGTCCCCTGGCGGGCATTCAGCTGCTGGGCCATCTGTTCCACGCCGTCTGCCATCTGGTAGAGCAGACCGCTCTCCTGCTGATGCAGATGCTCATAAAACTGTGCCAGTGAGTAAAAGACGCCTGCGTAGTTCTGCAGCCGGCGCCGCAGGGCACCGTTTTCTTCCATAGCGGCATGGGGCAGCGACAGTGTCTTCATGCGCTCTTTTCGCCAAAAGAGAAACCAGAGAAGCAGTGCACAGGCGACTGCCGCCAGCTGTACCGGCGTCGGCCGCAGCAGCCATACCAGAAGCAGCCAGAGCACGAGCGCGATCCCCTTATCCGCCACCAGGCGAAGCACCAGCAACGACAGACACAGCGACAGCGGAAAATGATAGATGTAACTGTTCAACAACAACACGAACAGCGTGCCGGGCAATGGGCGACAGACCAACAACAGCGCCATCCCGACAGCGACGGCGATCGTCTGTGTGCTGTGCGGGAAATAATACGCCATGCTCAGACAAAGTGCGCTCAAAAGCGAGCCCGTCCACAGATCATTGCCTTTCCAGTCGCTGCGCAGCCAGGCGTTCGATCGAAACTGATGTACATACAGCATCCCCAGCAACAACCCGACACATACGATGCGTTCCACATCCTGCAGCTGAATGATGAAGGGAACCTGTACGGCCAGGCCGATGACCGTCAGCCACAGCGGCATCGACGCATGGGCTGCGCTGGCACACTGCACGAGCAGAAAAAAAATAAGGATGCCCAGCAGGGTCAGATACGCGGTCGATACCGACAGTGCAAACAGAAAGATGCTCAGTGAGAACAGAAAGAACAGCAGTGCCTTGCGATTGTGCATGTAGGCATAGGTCAACAGCGGAAACAGAGCGATATATTGGAAGCGCAGCGGCAAGAGCGCGACCAATGCCCCTGCGCCCAGATAGAACAGGATCTCCAGATTGGTATGCAGGCTGATCTCCTGATCCTTCCCGGCAGTTTTTTCCACAGCATCACCTCATGCCCCTATTGTAGTGAGCCCTCACGACAAAACTTGTCGGTTTGCGCGGATCCCATAAAAAGACGCATCAGCCGATGACCTGCTGCATACGCTGATGGATGCTGGCAAACAGCTCGCTGTCTCTTTCCAGATGGGCCTTTACATCGATGATACGGGCCGTATTGATGAATTTGCAGTCATTGAGAAAGAGCGTCGAAGGCTTGCGCAGCCCCGGAAGCTGACCGATGCGCATCAGGTGACGCTTGCCCTTGGGATTGTCATAACGGTCATACGCCTGACGATAAGCGAGCGGGTTCCCGCTCATCGGTATGACGAACGCCTTGCCGTGAAACAGCCGCATCACGATGCCGAAATGCTGAAACCCGATCTCACACTGATAGGCATCCGCCCCAAAGTCGATGAAGCAGATGTCACCGACCCGCGGCGTGATGCCAAACGAGGCGCAGGAATACAGGGAAGCGCGCTCGCTGTGATTGGCTTCCGAGATGAGGTGTTCTGCCTGTTCCTTGGGATTCATCCGCGAAAAATCCTCTCCCCTCTCTTTTAACAGCTGCTCGTGAAGCACTTCCCACTGCACGTCGTTTTCTTTGCCAGGGGAACGCTTCCCCTGGGCATATAATGCTCGCACATCCATACAATTCCTCCTTTCACCCCTCTTATACGTCGATCATTCCATTTTGCCCCAGATGTTTACATGAAAAGTATGCCTGGATCTTCCCGCATTTATACCTGATGCCGACCGCGCGGATCACAAAACAAGACAAAAGGCACGGGGTTTTCCCGTGCCACAGGATCGATATGGAAAAGTGAAAGACCGTTTCATCCTTGATCCGATGAACGCTTCGGTTCCTCATACAGCAGTCCTTTTTTCCGAAGTGCATTCTCCACCCGCTCAAAGACAGCCGCATCCCGACAGCGGATCGTATGGAGGTGCACCCCGTGCGTCAGCTGACTGAGCGGCTCATTGCCCTGCATCCGATCGATGAACTGATCCACGTCATAGCGAGAAGAGAGCTGCAGCTGTCCGACCAGCTGCCCATAGGTCGGATGCTCAACGATGACGTCGACGACCTCCGCTCCCTGATCCACGATCGTATAAAGCTCCTCACGCATCTGCTGCGGTGCGTGCATGACAGCGATCTTTCGTTCGCTGCCGGCATTGGAGCGCTCCCACACATATCCCCGCGGCGTGGCGATGATCTGCGTGCCGGATGCGCGGATCAATGCGATGTCCCCGACGATGATCTGCCGGGACACATGCAGCTTTCTGGCCAATGCCGATGCGGAGACCGGTGTCTCGCTGGTGCGGATCGCTTCGATGATCGCTGCTTTACGGTCCATCTGCACACGCCTCCTTCTCTTGTTTCATTATAACAGAAAATGCCGCTGCGCACATCCGTTTATGCACAGTGTCAGCACGATGCTCAAAGCGATCCACGGACCAAAAGGAAGCCGCGTCTGCAGGGTCACTCGCTTTCGGATCAGCAGGATGCCCGCATGGCCGCCGGCGGCGATCACGCCAAGCTGAAGACCATACAGAAAATCAACGCCCAGGGCGAAGGCTGCCGCCGTGCACAGTTTGACGTCGCCCCAGCCGATGCAGCCCGGCCACAGCGTCCGAAGCAGCCAAAAGCCGCCACCCAGCAGGATCCCGCATAAACAGCGTTCCAGCCACACCGCATCTGAAAGAAGATAACCAAACGGCACCACCAACAGAGTGAGCACATCTGGGATCCACAGTTCATGTACATCGATCCAGGTGATCGCCAGCAGCACCAGAAACAGCCCATGGCACAGCCAGTGCTTTTCCGGTACGAGAAACAGCGCAGACAACAGCGAAGCACCTGATGCGCACACACAAAGCGAGGCCCGCTTCCATGAAAACGCCTGCCCGCGAAACAGAAACAGCCACAGAAACAGTGCACCTGCGATCATCTTCTCACTTCCTTCCCCTTCTTCTATACGCCGTTTTTCGCTAGTGCCCTAAAAAGAAAAGGAGCGGATGGCTCCTTTCCTGTTTCAGTGATACGTCGTGATGTCCGTTACGCTCTTGCGTTTTGGCTGCAGCGGGTCGATGTCCGGATAGCCGACGGCGATCACGCTGACGATCGTCTCCTGAGGCGGTATAGACAGCAGCTCACGGATGCGTTTCTCATCGCGAATGCCCATGACCAGCGTGCCCAGGCCCAGCTCTGTGGCCGCCAGCAGCAGATTCATCGTCTGTAAGCCCAGATCGTAACAGCCCCAGCCATTGCCCAGCTCATTGCTCGGTTCTCCGCTCTTTTCAAATCCGCTGCGGTCCTTCACGAACGTCGCAACGATCAAAACCGGCGCATCCTCTGCGTTCTCGCCGTTGAAGCGTGCCAGTCCTTCCCATTTGAGCTTTTCCAGCATCTGCTGCGAGCGGACGACATGATAGCGCCCGGTCTGTGAATTCTTCCAGGTCGGCGCCTGGATCGCCGCTTCGATCAGCGTTTCGATCATCGCATCGCTGACCTCTTTTTTCTGATATTTGCGAATGCTTCTGCGTTTGTTCATCGCATCTTTCAGTTCCATCGGATCACCCTCCCTTTCATGGTTTCTCTTTCCTTCAGTATAGCGGTTTTTTATGCAAATGAAAAGTATCTTATTTGGACGATGGTCATCTCTGCGTCCGACACGTCTCTACCGTCCGCAGCCAGCGATAGCCGATGTTGTGCACGGTCTCGATGTAGCTGCCGTCCTCACGGATCGCTTTTTTGAGGTTGCTGATGTGGACATTCAGCGTATTCTGGTCGACAAAGACGCCTCGGTGTTCCCAGATGCAGCTGTTGAACTGATCGCGAAGCACGACCTGTCCGGGATGGGTGACCAGCAGCCGCAGGATCTCAAACTGTGTCTTGGTGAGCGCGATCATCTCCTCCCGGTGCCACACCTGATGATTGGCGAGGTCGATCGTCAGCACCCCGCTCTTCACCCGGTCGCTCCCTTTGCCGCTCTGCCACTGCTGGCGGCGGATCAGCGCATGGATGACCGCCATGAGCCCTTCGACGGTAAACGGCTTGTTGATGTAGGCATCTCCGCCCAGCTCATACCCGCGGATCTGCTCCCGCTCTCCGTCTGCACCGGTCAGAAATATGATCGGCGTCCGGTCCGTTTCCCGAATGTCCCGGCACAGATCAAATCCGTTGCCGTCGGAGAGACGCACATCGATCAGATAAAAATCGAATACATCGCTGCGCATTTTCTGCAGTGCTTCCCGGCAAGTATACGCACATGCCAGCTCGATGGCATGGCGGCGCAGGCCCAGCTTCAGACTGGCCGCCAGGGAACGGTCATCTTCCACATATAAGATTCGCAGCTTCTTTTCCGGCATATTCTTCATCCTTCCCCGCATCGGTCATTGAAGGCGTTCAGTGACCGATGCTTTCCAGTATTAAGAATAATGCATAAATCTAAATTTTTTATTAAGAAATCGCTACGGTATCTGCCACGCCCTCTCTTTAGTAGCTATTCTGCTGGATCCATAATTCGGAAAAGGACCGCGTCTGCGGTCCTTTCTTCATCCTCAATCTGTTTTCACTTAGAGCACCTTGCTCAGGAAGTCGATCGTTCGCGGATTCTGCGGATGTTCGAACACTTCCTGCGGTGTTCCCTTCTCCTGGATGATTCCCTGATCCATGAAGAACACCCGGTCGCTGATCTGTTTGGCAAACGCCATCTCATGTGTCACGATGACGATCGTCATCCCCTGATCGGCCAGTTCCTTGATGACCTCCAGCACATCCTTGACCATCTCCGGATCCAGTGCGCTGGTCGGCTCATCCATCAGGATGACATCCGGGTTCATCGCCAGCGCCCGCACGATGGCCAGACGCTGTTTCTGTCCGCCGGAGAGCTTGCGCGGATACTCGTCTTTCTTATCCAGCAGACCGACCTTGGCCAGCAGCTCACAGGCGTTCTTCTGTGCTTCTTCTCTGCTTTGTCCCAGTTCCAGCGTCGGTGCCAGCGTGATGTTTTCCAACACGGTCAGATGCGGAAATACATTGAAATGCTGAAAGATCATGCCCATCTTCTGACGGTGCTTGTCGATGTCCACGCTTTGATCGGTGATGTCCACCCCTTCAAAGATCACCTGTCCCTTGTCCGGTGTCTCCAGCAGGTTCAGACAGCGCAGGAACGTCGACTTCCCGCTGCCGCTGGGTCCGATGATCGAAACGACCTCACCCTTGTGGATCTCTTCGCTGACGCCTTTCAGCACCTCCAGATCATGAAAGCTCTTATGCAGGTCTTTTACCTGAATCAATGCATCATTAGTCACTGACACTCAGTCTCCTTTCCATGTATTTGACGCCCTTTGACAGGGTAAAGGTCACGATGAAGTAGATCAGGCCGACGATGACCAGCGGCTCGATCGACTTGTAGGTCGCTGATTTGATCACGGTGTTGACCGTCATCAGCTCACCGATGAAGAAGGTGGAGGCCAACGAGGTCTCCTTGACCATCATGACGAATTCATTGCCCAGTGCCGGCAGGATGTTCTTGACGGCCTGCGGCAGGATGATCTTCGTCATCGTGTTGCGATTGCTCATGCCCAATGACTTCGCCGCTTCGCGCTGTCCTTTGTCCACCGACTGGATGCCGCTTCGGATGATCTCTGCCACATAGGCGCTGCTGTTGACGACCAGGGCGATGATCACGCTGACCAGCATCGGCATATCGCCGCCGGAAAGCGTGGAGAAGACGGTGATGAACAGCCACAGCTGCAACAGCAGCGGCGTTCCCCGGATCAGTTCGACATAGGCGGTGCAGACGGCCTGGACGAGCTTGTTCTTCGACAGTTTGATCAAAGCGAACAGCGCACCGACCAGCGTACCGAAGAAGACGGTGATGGCGGCCAGACCCAGCGTGATCAGCAGGCCCTGCAGCAGCTGCGGCCAGAAGGACTGTACGATCTGAACGAGCGTTCCCAGAAAGCTCGTCGCAGTGATCGAAGTCATGTTGTTGTTCAGCTCGATGGCTTCCTCATACCACTGTTCATAGAGTCCCTGTTCATTGACGTCCTCGAGGATGGTATTGACCTCTTCGATCAGCTCTTTTTCTCCCAGCGGTGCACCGATGCGGGTACCGGCATAGTCCGCGCTGATGTCAAATTCTTCTTCCATCGTCGCCAGATCGCTGTTGTTCTGCGCATACTGGATACCGGTCGGCATGGAGGTCGCGACCGCATCCACACTGCCGTTCTTCAGCAGGGCGACTCCGTCATCGATGGTCGTGATGCTCTGCAGCTGCGGATCGCTGATCTGATCCTTTACATACTGTTCCTGGATCGAGCCCGACTGTGCTGCGATCTTCACACCGCGCAGATCCTCCAACGTCCGATACTTGTCCGCATCCTCCGCACGGATCAGCACGCCCTGTGCGCTCGCTTCGGAATCTTCATCCATGTTGTAACCGATGGAAAGTTCCATCGACTGTGCCCGGGCCGGCGTATAGGCCAGTCCGGTGATCGCCAGGTCGATCTGTCCGGTCGACAGATTCGCCAGCACCGTATCAAAATTGGATGCCTCGATGCGCAGATCGACGCCCATGCGCTGTGCGATGTATTTCGCCAGTTCGATATCGCTGCCGACATACTGATCCTGGCCGGTTTTGGTCGAATCGATGAACTCATTCGGCGGGAAATCCGGCGATGTACCGACGATGAGCACCCCTCTTTCCTTGATCTCATCCAGCAGTGAGCGCTCTCCATCCGACTCCTCGCCTTCTTGTGCAAAAGCAATGATCGGCAGACTGGCGAACGCCAGCAGCACGGCAGTCAGACAAATCAGCAGTTTTTTTATTTGTTTCATGTCTCTGTCCCCTTTCCTTCTTATAAAAAACGTCCTTGTCATCAGACAAGGACGTGTATGCACGCGGTACCACCTTACTTCCCGCATGGCTCTCCCATGCGGACCCTCGACCTTTAACGCAGGTTCTACGAACATTCCCTCGCTTCGCTTCGAGAATGCAGCTCCAAGACACGTTCACCTTCTTTGTCTGCCCGCTCGCACCGACCGCGGGCTCTCTGAAAGACGCCAAACGGCTACTCCTTCTCTTCCTTGCCTTTCCTATAAAAAACGTCCTTGTCATCAGACAAGGACGTGTATGCACGCGGTACCACCTTACTTCCCGCATGGCTTTCCCATACGGACCCTCGACCTTTAACGCAGGTTTTACGGAAATTCCCTCGCTTCGCTTCGAGAACTCAACTCCGAGATACGTTCGCCGTCCTTGTCCGTCTGCTCGCACCGACCGCAGACTCTCTGAAAGACGCCCTCCGGCTACTCCTTCTCTTCTTCGTTTCTTTGCTACATTATACGCAGGTTCTTCAAAAAAAGCAACCTCTGATTTCAGAAAATTTCCGGATCTCCCAGGGGCTCTCACCCTGATGTGTACTCCATGCGCGCTGCGCTCCACTCTCTGAGCACCTCGCCGTATGCTTTCGCATAGCGCTTGGCCGCGGCCAGATCATGATCGCGGTAGTTGCCGCATTCCCGGCTGCAGGCAGCACCGGGGATCTCCCCTTCATAGGCCGCGATGAACGCCATCGTCTCCTGTACCAGCGCAAGCGCACGTGCTCTGGACAGCGTATCTCTCGTCAGCAGGTAAAAGCCGGTGCGGCAGCCCATCGGCCCCACATACACGATCGCATCGCTTTCTTCCGTGTTGCGCACATAGGTCGCAAACAGATGTTCCAGCGTATGCAGCCCCGCATTCTCCAGATAGCCGCCCTGGTTGGGCTTTACCATCCGCAGGTCATAAGTGATGACATCCCCGTCTTCTCTGGATACATACATCCCTTTTTCCAGATGATCATGATCGACACAAAAGCTGGTAATTTTCTTCATCGTCTTTCTCCTCCATCAAAAAATCCGCTTCCGCGGATTTTTTTACTGATCGTTGTCAGCCATCGCCTGCGCGTATGTACGGCGCTCCGGGCTCAGATTGTCGACATAATAGCGGACCGTCAGCGTTCCGGCACACTTGCTGCGGTTCTTCGGCTCAACGATGAAGTTGTCGCCTTCCAGCATCATCGTCAGCATCGCCTTGCAGCAGCTGTTGAGATTCTTTACGCCCGGTTCACATTCATTCATGAAATCCTTTGCATTCACTTCGATATAAAGCCATAACTTGTCATGCGCTTCGCACTTCATGGCCTGCAGTCGTTCACAGTATTTTTCAACACTCCATTTCTCCATAATGCAAAACTCCTTTTCATTTCCGTTTGATTATAGCATGTTTTCACAGTAATGACAAATCTTCCTCTGTTTTCATCCATTTTCAAACAGTTTCATCTCAAAGGATCCTGCCGCCGCAAAAAAAAGGAATGCTGTTCGCATCCCTTCGTAATCAGTAAGCGATGATCTCCACGCCGTGCTCACCGATATAAATGGTGTGCTCCCACTGTGCGCTCAGCGAGCCGTCGCAGGTATAGGCCGTCCAGCCGTTGTCTTCATCGATGAACAGTTCCCAGCCGCCGGCGTTGATCATCGGTTCCACCGTGATCACCATTCCCGGTGCCAGCACCATTCCGGTTCCCCGCATGCCGACATGCGGTACGATCGGATCCTCGTGGAAGCCGTTGCCCACACCATGGCCGGCAAAGTCGCGAACGACGGTGTAACCGTTCTTGTGTGCGTGCTCCATGATCGCTGCGCCGATGTCGCCGACATGGCCCCACGGCTTGATCGCATCGATGCCGATCTGCAGACACTCTTTCGTCACATCTACGAGACGGCGGGCCTCTTCGCTGACCGCACCGATCAGAAACATCCGCGACGCATCCGCGTAATGCCCTTTGTAGATCGTCGTCACATCCACGTTGATGATATCGCCATCCCGCAGGACGACATCCTTGCTCGGGATGCCATGGCAGACCTCGTCGTTGAGCGAGGTGCAGACGCTCTTGGGAAAGCCCTCATAGTTGAGCGGAGCCGGTATGCCGCCATGCTCGACCGTATAATTGTGCACCAGCGTGTTGATATCTTCCGTGGTCATGCCCGCATGGATGCGTTCAGCGACCAGATCCAGGACACCGTTGTTGATGGCGGCGGCCTTTCTGATCAGACGCAGATCTTCCGGGCTCTTGATCAGCGAACGCGCCGGCATCGTATGCCCTTCCAGCTTCAGGATGTTGTAACGGTCATCCCATTTCTCATGGCACTGCTTATACTTCTTCCCGCTGCCGCACCAGCAGCGTGAGTTTCTCTGTGTTTTCATAACATCACCCTCATTTAGAGATTATAGCACGATTTCTTTGAAAATGAACGACATTCCCCGCTTGCACCAAAGAAATGCGTGACGATCGCCGTCGCTAAAAACAGTTTCTTTTTCACAATTCCTCCATCCCTGCATCTTCCATCCGTATCGCACAAGACCAGGGCAATTTCATCTGCTTGCCCCCGCTTTCTGACAAAAGGCATAAAAAAAGTGGGAAGCCCCGTGGTGGGTTCACAGGGCTTCCCGGCTGCAGGATGAAATGAAAAAGTTGATATTAGGGATAGAGGTCCATCCTGCAGCGGCTGATGTCACAACAGTCCGCATTTCCTTCAGATCAAAGCAGTCAATCAAAATGATCACGCACTGTTGTATTTAAAGAATAGCATCCAAATGTGTCGGTTTTGTGAACATTATGTGAAAACGTCATTTTTTACAGGTTGTGATAAACAAACAGCATGCGATTCTTTCCGCTGAGATCTTTGATGATCTCCACGCGTGCATCCGGGAAATGCTCCTTTGCCAGCGTCCGCAGACGCTCGCCCTGATCGTAGCCCATCTCAAAGGCGAGAATCGCTTTTTCTTTGATCACCCGGTGCGCATTTGCGAAGATCTCCCGGTAAAACTTCAGTCCGTCCTCTCCGCCAAACAGCGCGACGTGCGGCTCAAAGTCCACCACGCTGTGTTCCATCTGTTCATGAACCGGGATATACGGCGGGTTGGAGACGAGGATGTCACAGCGGATGCCCGCTTCGATGAATGGCTCCAGCATGTCTCCGGTCAGAAAGGTCACATCGGCCGCATTGTCCGCCGCGTTCTTTCTGGCGACGGCCACCGCCTGCTCGCTGATGTCGCTGGCCGTCACCTGCAGATGCGCTTCCTCCTTGCGCAGGGCGATCGCGATCGCCCCGCTGCCGGTGCCGACATCGATCACATCGACATCCTGCCCGTCAAAGCACTCATCATAGGCTGCCAGGATGTTAGCGACCAGCTCCTCTGTTTCCGGGCGGGGGATCAGCACATCCGGATTGACCTTGAAGCGATAGCCGTAAAACCACTCAAAGCCCAGCACATGTCCTAACGGTTCCCCCTGTTCCATGCGCCGGATCCCCGCTTTAAAGGCTTCCAGCAGGCCCTGGGGCACCTCTTCGTCATATTCCATATACAGGTTGTGCGCCTCCAAATTGGCCAGTTCCAGCATCAGCAGCTGAGCGGCCTGTTCGCCCTGTCCGGCCGCATAGAGGCGTTCCTTCGCCTCCCGCAGCACCTGACGATAGCTCGCCATCACTTCTCTCCTGCCAGCTTCGCCTGCTGATCCGCCTGTACCAGCGCATCGAGGATGTCGTCCATCCGACCTTCCATGACACGATCCAGCTGCTGGATGGTGAAGCCGATGCGATGATCGGTCACACGATTCTGCGGATAATTGTAGGTGCGGATCTTTTCCGCACGGTCGCCGGTACCGATCTTAGAACGGCGTTCCACGCCCTGTTCTTCTTCCAGCTTTCGCTGATGTTCCTCATAGACACGGGAACGGATCGTCATGAGCGCGGTCGCACGGTTCTCGTGCTGTGAACGGCCGTCCTGGCACTTGACGACGATGCCCGTCGGCTTATGGATGATGCGCACCGCCGAGTCGGTCTTGTTGATGTGCTGACCGCCGGCACCGCTGGCACGCATCGTCTCGATCTCCAGATCGTTCATGTCGATATCAAACTCTTCCGCTTCCACCTCCGGCGTGACCAGCACCGTCGCTGTCGACGTGTGGATGCGTCCCTGGCTTTCGGTCTTTGGTACACGCTGTACGCGGTGGCTGCCGGATTCAAACTTCAGGCGGCCATACACCCCATCCCCGCTGATCTTGCAGGAAACCAGCGAAAAGCCGCCGGCCTCGCTCTCGTCCATCTCGATCGTCTCCACACGCCAGCCTTTCGACTCCGCGTATTTCGTATACATGCGGTACAGATCGCCCGCAAAGATATTGCCTTCATCACCGCCGGCCGCACCGCGGATCTCCAGAAAGGCATTGTGCGAATCATTGGGATCCTTGGGGATCAGCAGGATCTCCAGACGGGCGAGCAGCTGTTCCTGCTTCGGCTCCAGTTCCTCGATCTCCATCTTCGCCATCTCCCGAAGTTCCTTGTCGTCTTCGCTCAGCAGCGCCTTCGCCTGTTCCAGCGCCTCAGCGGTCTGCTTATATTCCGTATATGCCTCCACGACCTGGGTCAGTTCTGCCTGCTCGCGTCCCAGTTTGGCAAGCTGTTTATTGTCAGAGGTGATCTCCGGCATCATCATCAGATCGGTGATCTCATGATACCGGTTGACCATGCCTTCCAACCGTTCGATCATCACACTCATCCCATTGCCTCCTTTATCTTCATTTTTTGCCTCTATACTATACCATGCGCCTCTTTTTTATAAAAGGGCATTCCGGGGGAAAGTTCCCGTTCTCAGCGTGAAAGCAGCTGTGAAAAGAGCGTCAGACAGCCTTCCTGCTCATAAGAAGGTACGATCTGCTTCGCATGGCGCTTGCACAGCGCACTGCCGTTTTCCAGCGTGACGCCCCAGGCGCTTTCCCGAATCATCTGCGCATCGCTGTCTCCATCGCCGATCGCCGCCGCCTGCGCAAAGCTTCCACCGATCTGTGTGAACAGCTCCTTCAGTCCGCTGGCTTTGTCACAGCCCTGACGGATCACATCGACAAAGGTGTCGGTGCTGCGGATGACCCGGTATGGATAACGCGCTTCGACCTGTGTCCGAAACCGATCGAAGCTGCGATCGACCGTTGCTTTGTCTCCGGAGGCGGAGCATTTCCAGATCTCCTCTCTGACATAGCGCTGAGGCGTATCCGTCAACAGATAGTCGACGGCGCAGTTGTAACGATCCAGGGCGAAGCCCTCGCTGTATCCGCTGGCTACCATATAGGACGGCTGTGCGATGCCGAAGTCCAGTCCCATCTGCCGTGCCATCTCCCACAGCGCCAGGCTGTCCGCCTGCTCGATCGCATGTACGAACAGCGTCTGATCCCGGCTCACATCATAGCCCAGCGTCCCGTTCTGCGCGATGATATAGCCATGATAGCGGTCCATCTGCAGCTGTCTGGCCAGCGGGAGCACGCCCTGAAAGATGCGGGCCGAGGCCAGCACGATCGTCATCCCCTGCTCCTGCAGGGCGATGAGCGCATCCCGTACCCGGTCGCTGACCAGCACGCCGCCGCTGGGTGCCAGCAGCGTCCCGTCCAGATCACAGATCAATGTCTTGATTTCCATAGTCCCTCCTGTTTTCCCCGGGTCATAACCGATTGCGGTATTCCCGGGGGCTCACCTGATAGAAGCGGTGAAACACCTTGTTGAAATACAGCTGATCCTTCATGCCGACGGCTGCCGCGATCTCCTTGATCTTCATGTCGGTATGTTCCATGAGCTCGGCAGCTTCCTGCATCTTGCGCCGATTGATGTACTGGATCAGCTGTTCCCCGGTCTGTTTTTTGAAGATCCGCGAGATGTGCACCGGTGTCCGCTCCAATGTTGCGGCCAGCTGTTCCAGCGTGATCTTCTCATCCAGATGTTCATCGACGTAGGCGAGCACGGCGCTCACCGTCCGGGAATAGCGTTCATCGCTGTAAGTCTGTATCCATTCCTCGATCTCCTCCAGGATCGCCAGAAATTCTTTCTGCAGCTGGGGGAGCGTCTCCGCCTTGTCAAACAGCGGGGTGCCCTGTGCGAGGATCGGCGGTGCATCCGCCTTGGCATGGCGGAGCTTCTGATGTTCGATCGCATGGATGATCGAACGGCAGTAGAAGACGACATCCTCCGGATCGATCGCCTGTTTCGCCATCGTCTCCATCATCTCCTCACACAGCTGGCGGATCTGTGTCATCGCACCGCTGCCCGACAGTCGCAGAAAACCTTCCTTATAAGTAAGGCCCTGTGTCTTCAGCGGACGGAAGGACGGCCTGTCCAGCTGCTGCACACAGCCGTTCCCCAGATAAAAGCGCGCATAGCTGCGTTCCGCGATCGCCATGTAGGTATCATAAAACTGCTGTTCGCCGATGCATCGATCCGAGATCGTCATGGAGACGTGCAGCTGCAGCCGCTCCCAGAAACGATCCACCAGTTCCTCACACAGTGCCTGCAGCTGTGGCATCGTCATCGCCTCGACGATGATCACACCGGAGTGCATCTTGGAAAACAAGATCTGATGCGTCAGGCGATCGCGCAGCGTATCTTCGATCACCTCGCGCAAGGAGGCCTGCAAGGCACCCCGGTCCCGGTACAGCCCTTTGCCGAAGGTCAGCTTGACATCATCCATGCGAAAGCCCAGCAGATGGTATGGTGCCTGCAGACAGGCGAGCTCCTCCCGCCGCAGCAGGTCCAGCAGTTCCTCCTTGTGCACATCCTGATGATCACGAATGCGTCCCAGCTGCCGCTGCAGTTCATTGCGCCAGTCCTCGCTGAGCGCCACGCTTCCGCCGTGCAGCCGTTTGGAGCAGATCATCTGCAGGTTTTCGATCACCTGTGAATTCTTCAGCATCCCCTTGATCAGATAATCCATGCAGCCGCTGCGCCACGCCTCCCGCATCCGCAGCGGATCGCTCTCATACGAGCACAGGATCACATGACAGTGCGGATCGTATGCCTTCAGCTGTTTCAGCAGCGAGATCCCATCCCCCTGTCGCAGCTTGACATCGCTGATGACCAGATCATGGCGATACTCACAGAAATATTCCACTGCCTTCGCTTCACTGTCACAGTACGTCAGGATCTCAAATCCATACTGTTCCCAGTGCAGCATGTTTCGATAGATCGCATACATCTGCCGCTGCTTGTCAACGACCATGACTCCCAACATGTCAGATCCTCCTTCTCTAATTACGAAAATATTAACATATTCCATCACCATTTTCCACAAACCGCCGAAAATATGGATCAATCGGCACAATATTTTCCATATATCTGTTTTTTTCCTTTCCGTTGTGCTTCTTTCTGACATAAAAAAATGCTATACTATGGTTGATTTACGGGTGTGGAAACATCAGCGTACGGGAAGCCCTCGCCCTCCCCGCACAGACAGATCGCTGTCCGTGTTCTCCATGGCCGCAAAAAAGAAAGGATGGAGGTTTTCACGTGGAGAGGCAGGGCTTCCTCGTGACAACAGAAGAGGTATTCAAGATGAACGAAAACCCATTGAAGCAAATCATTGCGAAGCAGAAGGCAGGAGAAGCCGTCGGCATCTATTCTGCCTGCAGCGCCAACAGCTATGTGATCGAAGCTGCCATCGAATGCGCAAAGCGCGACAACTCCTGCGTTTTGATCGAGGCTACCGCCAATCAGGTAGACCAGAACGGCGGCTACACCGGCATGAAGCCGGCAGATTTCCGCGATTTCGTCTACGAGATCGCCAAGAAGGTCGATTTCACGACCGACCGCATCTTTTTGGGCGGTGACCACCTGGGTCCGCTGACCTTCGCATCCAAGCCGGAGGCGGAAGCGATGGCCGATGCCCGCGAGCTCGTCCGCTGCTATGTGGCAGCCGGCTTCACCAAGATCCACATCGACACCAGCATGAAGGTGGCAGACGACGATCCAAACACACGTCTGAGCGATGAGACGATTGCCCGCCGCGGTGCCGAACTGGCCCGTGTCTGCGAAGATACGTATCAGGAACTGCTCAAGAGCAACCCGAATGCGGTCCGTCCGGTCTACATCGTCGGAAGCGAAGTACCGATCCCGGGCGGTGCACAGGATCCAAACGCCGGCATGCAGGTGACCCGCGTCGAGGACTTCAAGGCAACCGTTGCGGCATTTGAGGCCGCCTTCAAGAAGGAAGGTCTGGAAGAGACCTGGAACGATGTCATCGCCTGTGTCGTTCAGCCGGGCGTTGAGGAAAAAGATGCCGGCTGCACGGAATATGACCGTGCAAAGGCAGCTGAACTGATGGCCAGCATCAAGGAATTCCCGAACCTCGTATTTGAAGGACATTCCACCGACTATCAGACAAAGTACAAGCTGAAGGAACTGGTCGAAGACGGTGTCGGCATCCTGAAGGTCGGTCCGGGCCTGACCTACGCGATGCGCGAAGGTCTGTTCGCACTGGCGTACATGGAAGAGATGATCCTGCACGGAAAGGAAGAGGAACAGTCCCACTTCATCGACGTGCTGGAGACCGCCATGCTGGCAGAGCCGAAAAACTGGCAGAAGCACTACCACGGTGATGAGAACGAACTGTGGTTCAAGCGCAAGTTCTCCTTCTCCGATCGCAGCCGTTACTACATGCCGGTACCGGAAGTCAACGCCGCAAAGGAAAAGATGCTGGCCAACCTGCGCAAGTACGGCATCTCTCTGGCCGTGCTCTCTCAGTTCATGCCGATCCAGTACACCAAGGTACGCGAAGGCGTATTGGAGAACGATCCGGAAGAACTGATCAAGGACCGCATCAAGAACACGATCGACGAGTATCTGTTCGCTTCTCATCAGGAAAAACTGTTCTGATTTCCATTCGGAAGCACGCAGCGCCGCACACAGCGGCGCTTTCTTTTCGCCGATAAATAGGAAAAACAGACCATTCCCAAAAGATCGCTGCACAAAATATATAAAATTTCAGCCTTTATGGAACATTCCTGCCTGCTTCCGGCATCCCACGCAGGACAACCAAAGACGACCGTGCTATAATACGGGCAGTTATCCGCTGGCCGGATCTCTGTCATTCACGCAAACAACGACCTGTGTCGTTTTCTTTTGGGGAGGGAAATCGTCATGTATGCATTATTTTTTCTGATCAGCTTCGGTGCTTCGATCATCGGCGCCATCTGCGGCATCGGCGGGGGCATCATCATCAAACCGGTCATGGACGCCTTTGGGGCGCTGGATGTCTCCATCATCAACTTTCTGTCCGGCTGTACCGTTTTGTCGATGACGATGTACTCGGTCATCAAGGCCAAGATCGCAAAGGACTCCGTCATCAACATGAAGCTGGGCACGCCGCTGGCCATCGGAGCGGCCATCGGAGGGCTCTTTGGCAAAGAGCTGTTCTCCTATGTCGAATCTCTGTTCGACACGCCGAATACCGCCGGCGCCGTTCAGGCGTTCGTTCTGATGCTGATCACGCTGGGAACGCTGATCTACACCATCAACAAAAACAAGGTGCACACCCTGTACGTCACCAACCTGCTCGCCTGCCTGATCATCGGCTTCATCCTGGGCGGATTCTCTTCCTTCCTGGGCATCGGCGGAGGCCCGATCAACCTGGTCGTGCTGTACTTCTTCTTCACCATGGGAACCAAGGAGGCTGCTCAGAACTCCCTGTACATCATCCTGTTCTCACAGATCACCAGCATCGGACGCTCGCTGTTCACCACCGACCTTTCCCAGATCTCCATCGTGCTGCTGATCGGCATGATCGCCTGCGGCATCCTGGGCGGCATCTGCGGACGGGCGATCAACAAAAAGATCGATGAGAAGACCGTCGACAAACTGTTCATCGCTCTGATGATCGTCATCATCTTCATCAACATCTACAACACGGTCAAATACCTGGGCATCCTGGGCTGAAACAGACAAAAACCACCGCACGGTGGTTTTTTTGTCGGATCCAGGGCAAAACGGTTCCTCATTCATGCAGGAAGATCTTGATGGAAAGCGAGAGCCAGTTCCCTTTTTTCTCCTTTTTCGTGATCGTGCCAAACAGCTGCTTTCCGGCATCCATCAGCCGGGCGAACACCACATTATCCCTTCTTGGCACATAGCCGACCGTCTGTCCGCTCATTGTCTGCACGAGGATCGCCTGCGGATCGTGCGGATTGTCCGGCTCCCGGAAAAACTCCAGCCGCTCCCCTTCGCGCAACTGTGATTCCAGCGCTTCGATCCCTTCGACATGGCTGGTTCCCGCCACACAGGTGTCGAAGAGAAAGATGTCCCGTTCAAATAGGACCGGCATCCCGAGCGTTCCATCTTTCCCATGGATCAGGCCGATGACGCTTCCTCCCTCCGGTTTGATCAGATCGCTCATGAAAGATCACCTCAGCATTTCTTCGATCTGTTTCTCATAGGTCTGGATATACGCCTGATACTGTTGTAAAAGAGCACTCAGCTCCTGTCGTTTTGCCTCTGTCTTCGCTTCGTCTGCCAGCAGCTCCTTCATCGTATACGGATAGGAATGCCGGATCTCTTCAATGTTCGCTTTGATGGCATCGATCCGTGTCTGCAGCCGCTCCTGCTCCTCCTTCATCGGACATTCCTCTCTTTCGGGCGTACGGCTTCCACCATTTCCCCGATCGCCCGCAGGGTCAGCAGATCGCCGTTCTTATAGGCCTTCACCACATGTTCGAACCACCTGCGCTGCATCGATCCCGCCTGTGGATGCAGATCCGGATGCAGGGCCTTCACGATCCGTCGATAGAGCGTTTTCAGCGCACGGCCATCTTCCACTGACAACGTTTCCGCATTGCGACGTTCCAGCGCCGCGTGCATCTTGTCGACCTGTGCCAGCAGCTGTTTCTGGTATTCGGCAAACTCCTGATCGAGCTGTGCTTCGATGGCTGCGATCACGATGGCTTCCCGCCGATTCTTCTTCGCCTGGATCCATTCCAGCTTTCGCTTCAGCCGCAGCAGTCGGCACTGTGCCTCATACACCTCATATTCCAGCGCCCCCACCTTCAACATGTACTCCATCTCCAGATTCTTGCAGATGATGAAGGAGAGCTCCTCCCGCTGTGCATACAGCTCGGCCAGTTCAGCGCGCAGCCTGGCCAACTGAGCGCGTTCCCTCTCCTCATCTGCGGGTGATCCTTTGATCATTTTCCCGGGTTCGCGGGAAGTCGGCGCTGTTTTCGGATGTTCCATTCTCACGCCTCCCTTTGTGGATCGTTGCCTTTATTATATGGAGCTTTCCCGGTCTTTTCAATTTTTTATGACAGCGGAAGCAACATAAAAAAACCGAAGCCCCTTCGCAGGGGATGCTTCGGCATTTCATCGTTTCGATCGATGGGCACAGAGGTTCAGCGCAGCGTGCGAGCGATCTGCTGCATACGATCTCCTGCATATTCCAGCAGTTCGCGATACCCGCAGTAGCGATCGTCGTAGTAGGCGCTGTTGAGACGTTTGCAGTTGCGATGGCACATGCCTTCAAACGGACAGTCACCGCACGCTGCACAGCTGCGGCGCGGCTCCTTGAGAAAGCCTTTCATCGTCTCACAGGTCGCCAGCTCCAGCAGGGTATTTTCCCTGATGTTGCCGCAGCGGTATTGATCCAGCACGTAGAAATCGCACGGGTAGACGTCACCGTTGCTCTCCACGACGAACTGCGGCGCACAATGCCCCAGCATCCCGCACTGCTGCGGAGGATAGCCGGCGAACATCGGGATCACATTGTCAAAGAGCGTCACGCTGATGACATTGCCCTTCACGTACTCCCGATACCACAGGTCGAAGAACACTTTATAGAAAGAGGCAAACTGTCTGGGATGCAACGAAAATTCGCTCTCCTGTTCGTCCAGACCGGCCAGACACGGAATGAACTGGATGTACTTGAGATCATGCTTCTGATAAAAGGAAAACAGCTTCTGCGGATGTGCACTGACATAAGAGCTCAGCACCGTCAGGATGTTGAAATCCACCTTTGCGCGCTTCAGCAGTTCCACCGACCGCATCACCCGCTTGAAGGTCCCCTCATATGCCGCATCCTTGCGCAGATGATCGTGCAGCGCGGCATAGCCGTCCAGAGACACGCCGATCAGAAACTGATGCTGCTGAAACAGCGCCACCCATTCCTCATCCAGCAGGGTCGCATTGGTCTGCAGGGCATAGTGGATCGTCTGTCGCTGCTTATGTGCATCGACATAAGATGTAAATGCCCGAAAGTAATCGATGCCGGCGACCGTCGGCTCTCCGCCCTGAAAGGCGAAGGTGATGTCGGCTTCCGCATCCAGGTCCAGCGCACGCTCGATCAGCGCCTGCATCGTGTCTTCCTGCATGATCCCGTGCGAGCGCACTTCCCGATGATCTGCCACGTCATAATAGAAACAGTAACGGCAGCGCATGTTGCACAGTGACGATGCCGGTTTGATCAAAAAACTGATGTATTTCATATCGATGTTCTCCTCCGCTTCATTGTATCACAGACCGCTCTCTCCACGAAGTCCTGTTATGCAGAAAGAGGAGATCACTGTGATCCCCTCTGGTCCATATCAGCCTATTGGATGCCCAGGCGTTCCTTCTGTTCCTGCGGTGCATCATAAGCGTCCAGCGCCTGTGAGAGCAGCTCGATGTAGCGTGCTTCCAGTTCACTGTCCACACCGGCCAGATTCTTCGTCTGTCCATAGTCCGCACAGATGTCGAACAGCTTGGTCTCCAGCACTTCTTTGAGCGGCTCATCGCTCTGATCGATGATGCCCGGCTTCGTGATCGGAATGCGGAACAGCGGATACTGTGTCCGCTTGAAGTAACGTCCCATCTCGATCTTCTCCGGACATTCGACGCCCAGCACGCGGCGGATGGTCGTCGGGAATGCCGTATATTCATAACATGGCTGATTCTCCGGCTTTGGTGCACGCAGATACGTGTGATGACCATCGCTGAGGTTGACCGCCATTCCATGATAACCGAAGATCGCATAGTCCTTGGTCTTCGCCTGCGGATCCTGTGCCAGCGGCTTCAGCGAAACGCCCTGTACGCTGTCCGGGATCTCGATGCCCATGAAATCGAGGATCGTCGGCATCATGTCGATGTTCTGCGTGATCTGCTGCACATGCTCGCCCGCACGCTCGCCATGCGGGAATTTGATGATGAGCGGCAGATGCGCCAGTTCATTGTAAAGATGCATGTAGTTCTTTCCCAGATAGTCGCGCTCTCCGAGGAAATAACCGTGGTCGGTCGTCATGACGACCATCGTGTCTTCATACATATCCAGCTCTTTGAGCTTGTTGATCAGCGTACCGAACCAGTGATCGGTCATCGTCACCAGTGCGGCATAACGACGCTGCACATAATCGACCGCGCTTTCTGGCACACCGGCCTCCGATACGCGCTTATACTGCGGGATCTCATAGTAATCACGGTCCAGTCCGGTGTTGCCTCCGTAAAGATCCATATACTTGTCCGGTACATCGAACGGTTCATGTGGATCGAATGCCTCGACCATCAGAAAGAAGTCATCATCTCCCTTGTTGTCTTCCAGCCACTCACAGGCGGACGCAAACGTCTTCGGAGAAGGCATGTCCTCCTCATTCGGCCACTGCGTCCGGTTGAGCTGATACTGACGGCGCACACGCCCGTAGAACGTCTCCGGCATGTTGTCCGGTTCGTCGATGCGGGATACCCAAGGGTCTCCCTCCTGTCCGCGGTGATAATCCCACGTATTGAACTGCTGTAAGTAGCCTTCTCCGCCGGTACGCATGTAATGGCAGTGATCGGTCGTGATGTGCGTATAGACATCATGATCTCTTAAGACTTTCGGCAGCGTGATGTCAAACGGTTCGATCGGTCCCCAGGAACGCTCCAGAAAATTCAGGCGTCCGGTCAGGATGTCACGACGTGCCGGCATGCAGGGCGCACTGCCGATCCAGTGCTGATCGAATACCGTCGCTTCCTTCGCAAACGCATCGATATTCGGTGTCTTTACGATCGTTTCCGGGTTATAGCAGGACAGCGCTTCACGTCGCAGCGTATCCATCAAAACTAAAACAGTTCTCATAATAAGTGCCTTGCTCCTTTCTCCATCGGATCACCTGCCGCCTGCGCACATGCGTGCAAATTACTCCTTCCAGGCTTCCGTGACCCTCCTGCACTTTTATCATAGCATTTCTCAAATCGGTCATCTACGCTGGTAAATGAAATACCATGCTGATTTTCCATATTTAAGTCATATTTTACATATTATTCTCTACAGGCTTCCAAATCAGCGATGTTTTCTATATCCATCGGAAACAAAGGACCTGCCATCCAACCGACAGCAGGTCTTTCGTTCGCTCTTTTGTTTTTATGCAAAGATATTGACACCCGTGTAATGACCGATCGCCGCAAATACCAGTGCGAATACGATCATACCGATGATGATGGACGCGCTGTTCTTGCCCTGTCCCTTCTTCAGCAGCTTGTAGCAGACGAAGGTCAGAACTACCGGCAGGATGCAAGGCATGACCTTGTTCATCTGATCCTGGATGATCAGCGGCTCACCTTCGCTGAAGGCAAACTGCAGCGCCGTAGACAGTTTGACCGTCTGCGGGATCAGGCAGCCGACAACGACGACGCCCAGTACGTTCGCCATGTTGCCCAGGCGGTCGAACAGCGCCATACCGCCGCTCTGTACGACTTCCAGACCCTTCGTGTATCCCAGATGCAGTCCGAAGTACTTCAATGGCCAGTACAGCAGGTTGATCAGCAGGAACATGACCAGCGGTCCGACCAGGCTGCCGTCATTGATGCACATGGATGCACCGATGGAACCGGCGATCGGATACCAGGTCAGGTTCAGCATCGAGTCACCGAGTCCGGCGAACGGTCCCATCAGGGACGTCTTGATCGCACGGCAGGTATCTTTCTGATCTTCATCAGTGGACTCCTCCAGTGCTGCCTGGATGCCCAGGATGAACGGAATGGCCAGCGGATGCGTATTGAAATACTCCAGATAACGCTGCATTGCGTGTACTCTTTCTTCTTTCGGTCGATCTTTGTACAGTTCCTCCAGTACCGGAGAGAAGCAGTACGTTAAGCTCAGGGACTGCATACGCTCGTAGTTATGCGCAAACTGACATCCCTGTGTACGAAGCAATACCTTGTTCAGGGCTTTATTTGAAATCTTTCCCATTATAGATCGTACTCTCCTTCCTCTTCAGAACCAGCCGTGGCAGCGGCAGGCGCGGCGGCGGCAGCTTTCTTCTGTCCTTCCACGATCACATCGTAGAGTCCGGCAAGTGCGGCAGCGATCATCGCGCATCCCAGCGTCGGAACGCCCATGTATGCATTCAGAACGAAACCGATCACCAGGAAGATCCACATATCTTTCTTCATCATCATCGTCAGCAACATCGCCAGACCGACGGCAGGCATCATGCCACCGGCAGTAGAGAAGCCGCTCAGTACCCAAGGCACGTCGTTCTGCAGGAATCCCATGATCGTATCGATTACGGCGGAACCGGCGCCGACGGCGATGAAGGTCGGGACGGCACGAGACAGGAAGAACATCAGCGCACCGATCCAGAAATACTTGTTGATGCTGCTGAACTTGCCGCTGTCAGCCGCCTTGTCCGCAGCGTGCACCAGCGATACGTTGGTCGTCATGACCAGGATGTTCAGCTGCTGAACGAGCGTCGCGGTCGGGATACCGATCGCAACGGCCAACGAAATGGCACTTTCCGTGCTGCCCCCGGACATGATGCCCAGAGAAGCACCTACGATCGTACCGGAGATGACATCCGGCGGTACATAAGCTCCGATGTTGTTTACGCCCAGCCACATCATTTCCATCGTTGCACCGATCATGATGGCTGTCGTCATGTCGCCTAAGATGATACCTACTCCTACGGATGCGAGCAGTGGTTTACGGAAACCTAAATGCGGTCCGAACTGGTCCCATGCACAGAGACCTGCCCACAACGCTATGAGTAGCGCCTGAAAGATTTGCATACTTTCTTCCTCCTTCTTTTGAATGTATATAGCATCGCTGTGCGATTACTATCCGCGTTTGTTACTGAAAGTTCTTCAGCAGTTCCGCTACCGGCTCTTTGCTGTCGCGGGTCGTCGTCTGCATCCAGCACTCTACGCCCATGCCGATCAGTTCCTCGAAGGCTTCCTTTTCTTCCTTCGTCACCGACATGTTCTTGTGCAGACGCGTACGCTGATCGTTAAAACGCATACCGCTGACATTCAGATAGTTATAATCCAGACCGTTCTTCTTCAGCGTCAATGCGTCGATCGGGTTGGTGAACAGCACCATCGTCGCCTTTTTGAGCTGCGTCTTCTTCAGAACGTCGATGAATTTCTCCACCCCGAACACGGTGACCTTGATGTTTGGCGCCGCCAGACCGGCAACGGACTTCTGCACCGGATCGTTGGCGACCGCATCGCTGACGATGATCGCCGACTCGATCCCATAGTCCGGGATCCACGTCGTCGCTACCTGTCCATGAATCAAACGGTCATCAATATCCACTAATTTCAATGCCATAATCTGTCTCCTCCTTTTCTTTTACAGATCCATATCTTCTTCATCATCACCGGCCAGCTGGACCTCGATCGGGCAGACCGACTGCTGATGAACCGACATCACATGTTCTTTGACCTCTTCTGCGCTGATCTCGCGCGACAGCAGCAGATCGATCAGAATCGGAAGATTCAGACCGGTAAAGCCGATCATGTTCATCCCTTTTAACATACAGCGGGAGATTGCGTTGAATGGTGATCCCCCGTAAATGTCACAGAGCGCAACGACGACATCGCAACGCGAGGAAAGGTCGGCATATGCATCCGCCACTTCTTTTTCCAGGTCATCCAGTGATTTTTCCACGGTGAGCGCCAGCGCATGAACGTCTTTCTGTTCCCCGGCCAGCATCTCCGCACTGCCGAGTGCCGCTTTTGCGAATTCTCCATGACTTGCCAGAATAATACCAATACTCATTTGCAACCTCCTGTTTTCTTTGTGCGTAAATATGAAAGCGCTTCTATACTTTCGGCATGGTTATCGTAACATCCCGAAAATGCAGATTCAATAAGCGTTCCGGATTCTTCCCCACTTTTTTACATAATTTGATTAAATAATTCATATTTTTTATTGGGAAGCGCTTCCACGATGGAATAAACCATAATTCTCTTCACATAATTTTGCTGAATTTTATTTGCTATCGGTCTCAAATATCCCGCAGATCGGTAAAAAAAATTGGAGAATCGAGCCAATTTCTTCTTATTTCTTCATCCGATCCGCCAAATAGGTGAAATATTCCATATTTTTTGTGATTTCCGTCGATTCAGCGTGATTTTACTAATTTCATCCCCAGATCCGGAGAGTTCTCCCTCATCCGCATTGTATGCAAAGGCCGATGCCATGATGCGTACGGACAAAAAAAGGCAGCCGTCGTCACTTGGAACAAACGGCCTGCCGATCAGATACGCTTGCGGTATTCCCGAGGACTGAGATGGTAGTACTTCTTGAAGACTTTGTTAAAATACAGCTGATCACTGATGCCTACCATCGCCGCCACGTCTTTGATCTTGCGGGTGCGATCATGCATCAGCTCTTCCGCCTTCGCCATCTTGCGCTCGTTGACATACTCGATCACACTGTGTCCGACCTCGCTTTTGAACAGCCGGCTGGCGTGGGTCACGCTGAGCCCGGAGGCAGAAGCGACCATCTCCAGTGTCAGCTTCTCCGCAATGTGTTCATCGATATAGTCCAGCATCGCCGACACCTTGTGGTGATAGCGGCTGATGTGGTGCTCGCGCACCCAGTCGATCAGCGTCTTGAAGATCTTCTCCAGCTCCAACTGCAGAAACTGGATGCTCTCTGCCTCGTTGATGCCTTCATAGAGGATATCAAACGGATACTGTTCGCTGATGCCATGCTCATAGATGACCTTCTTGGTGTCGTGCAGGATCGAGACGAAATAGCCCTTGACGTCGGTAAAGTCGATGAACCGTTCGATCATCTGTCCGATCGCCTTGGAGTAAGAACCTTTCACCTTGTCAAAGTTCTGTTCCATGATGCCCTGGGCGATCTCATTGCCGCAGGGGAAAGAACTGTATTGCAAACGCTGGATCACACGCGCATCCTCTGCAAACTCCACACAGCGATCGCCGTCATAGAACTTGTGGCTCATGTGGTATTCCATCACCTGCTGATATCCTCCCAGGAAGTCATCGATGCCCTGCTGCTCTGTCGACACCGTGACCGAGAAATCGTAGGTCAGCCGTTCCCCGATCCCGTCGATGATCTGATGTGCCAGCGCTTCATAACGCTCACGCGGCAGTGGTGGCAGGACGATGACGCCGGAGTGTTTCTTGTTGAAGAGGATGCAGGCGCCTCGAATCCCCTGCAGGTATTGTGTGATCAGCCGTTTGATCTGCAGCTGGATCTCATCGCGCATGGAGACCTTGTTGCGAAACATGTCGATGAACTCATCGCTGTTCATCCAGAACGGCTTGTCGTAACGCTTCAGCGAACGATTGAAGTTGCGGATGTTGTCCTGGCGAAAATACAGCAGTCGATAGCGCCCCTGCAGCAGATAGAGCTCCGGGCGGCTGAGGATCTCCTTGAGCAGATCATAGTCGACCTTCTGTTCGTCACGGATCAGGCCCAGGATCTTTTCCAGCATCTCTTCCCAGCTCTCCTGCAGACTGGTCGCCTCTTTCTTCGCCAGATCCTCCCGGATGCGATCCAGCAGCGCCGTCAGCGTCGAATAGCGCAGCCGCGATTTCAGCAGATAATCATACGCACCGACGACGAACGCCTCCCGCACGGAATCATAATCTTCATGCGCGGAGATGACGACAACGATGCATTCCGGTCCCAGATGACGCAGCTTCTTGATCAGCGAGACGCCGTTACCGCCCTGCAGGTCCAGTGCGGTGAAGATCACATCGTACTTATATTCACCATACAGCGCCAGCGCATCCGATTCGCTGTCCGCGACCGAAGCGATCTGAAAACCGGATTCCTCCCAGGGGATCATATTCTTATAAACATGGATCATCTGCTGCTGTTTCTCCACCAGCAGCACACGGTATAACGCACTCATGAATTGCCCTCCTTCCCTAAAATATGCGAAATCAAACCCCTTTTTCACCTGTTCTGATTACATTATACTAAAAAGAACTAAAATGAACAGCCCGTTTTTCGTGTATTGACTGAATAATCCATAAAATATTTTCACTTTTCGCTGATTTGCATCATTTCTCCATATACCGTTTGTTATAATGGTTTCAGAAATGCTTAGAGGAGGAATTTCCCGATGAAACGACCGAATATCTTGCTGGTCATGTGTGATCAGCTTCGCGGGGACTGTCTTTCATTTGACGGACATCCGGATGTCAAGACCCCTTATCTGGATACGCTGGCTGCAGACAGTACCTATTTTGAAAACGCCTACTCTGCCTGCCCCAGCTGCATTCCGGCCCGTGCCGGACTGCTGACCGGACAGGCGCCTTCCAGCCATGGCCGTGTCGGTTATCAGGATGGCATCGACTGGGAATATGACCATTATCTGGCACAGGAACTGGCCGATCACGGCTATCAGACGGCCTGTGTCGGCAAGATGCACGTCCATCCGCCACGGCTGCAGTGCGGCTTTCAGATGATCCGGCTCCACGATGGCTACATCGGCCATTACCGCAAGGCGAACATCCCTTCCTGGATGAACCAGAATGTATCGGATGACTATATGCATTATCTGCGGGATCATCTGGGGTCCTATGCAGATGTCAACGGTTCCGGTGTAGAGAACAATTCCTGGATCACCCATCCATGGATCTATGAAGAACGCTATCATCCGACCAACTGGGTCGTCGATGAGAGCATCCGCTTTCTGGAGACGCGCGATCGCACGAAGCCGTTCTTCCTCATGACGAGCTTTGTCCGTCCGCACCCGCCGTTTGACGCCCCGAAATCGTACTTTGACCTGTACGTCAACAAGCAGCTGCACGAACCGGCCATGGGAGATTGGGTGGATCCCTCCCTGTGTGAGCGGGACGGCATGATCTTAGACAGCGTGCACGGCTGTCGGGATGCAGAGCTGCGCCATCAGGCGATGGCCGGCTACTATGCCTGCATCACCCATGTCGATCATCAGTTCGGCCGGCTGATCACCGCGCTGGAAAATGATGAGAGCTATCATGATACGATCATCATCTTTACGGCCGACCACGGCGAGATGCTCTTTGACCATCAGCTGTTCCGCAAGGTGCTGCCATATGAGGGAAGCACGCGCATCCCGATGATCATCCACGTTGGCAAGAACATCCGCAAGTGCCTGCCGCATCGCAGCGAGAGCGTCGTCGAGCTCATGGACGTCATGCCGACCGTGCTGGATCTGTGCGACATCCAGATCCCGGACAGCGTCGACGGTGCTTCTCTGAAGCAGGAGCTGTTTGAGGCAAAAAGAATCGAGCGGGAATATGTGCACGGTGAGCACAGCCGCGACAAGGAACAGTCCAACCAGTATATCGTCACCGAAACAGACAAGTACATCTGGTTTACCCAGACGAACATCGAACAGTATTTTGATCTGAAGCAGGATCCGAAAGAGGAACACGACCGCATCGATGACCCTGCCTGCCAGGAGCGTATCGCCCATCTGCGCTCGCTGCTCATCCAGGAGCTGGAGGGACGCGAAGAAGGATATGTGCAGGATGGAAAGCTGGTGGCGGGCCAGCGTCCGATCAGCCGGCTGCAGCACCCGCTTCACCGATAACGAAAACGACGGTTGCCCGTTTATGGGAACCGCCGTTTTTCTTTTGGTTTTTCTTTCTGATCTGAAAGCAGATACGCAGCCGCTTTGGCCAGGACAGACGCTCCCATAGCAGTTTTTGCAGGTGCACGACCTCTTCCTTCGCCCAGGAAAGCGATGCCGCTGCAGGGGGCGTATGTCCAAACGCCGCCTGCTCCACGATCGCAGCAGCGTCTCGATCTGTTTGCGATCCAGCGCGGGCAGCATCTGACAGAGCATCTGCGCAAAGGCGGGGTCGCTTGCCGGTGTCGTTTCCCTGCGAAGAGCGGACAGCATCACTGCGACGGCATCCATCTGCGCGGCCAGAGAACGCGATGCATCGCGGCGGTGGGTCCGATGAAGCGCGTACACGATACCAAGCACGGCCACCAGCACCGCTCCCAGGACAGGCAGATGCACATCCGGCACAGAAAGAGCAGAAAAGAGCGGCTGTGAAGGAAGCGAGCGGGCAGCGGAAGGCGTCACCTCGATGGGGATCCAGCCATATTCCGGCGTATAGACCTCCGTCCAGGCATGCTGATCCGATTCCTGCAACACAGCGACATAGGTGTCGCTTTCCCGGTGAAAATCGCTGACCTCGGCCCGATACCCGTTCACATAGCGCGCCGGGATCCCGCACAGCCGGAACATGAGCGTTGCGGCAGAGGCAAAATGCTGGCAATAGCCGCGATGCCGTTCAAATAGAAAAGTCTCGACCAGATCCCCCTCACCACCCATATACCCCGGGGCCAGCGTATACTGCGCATGTGCGGACAGCTGTGTCTGAACAAAGGAGATCGCTTCCTCCAGCGCGATCGTCACTTCGCGAAGTTCCTCCTGGGTAAAGGCATTGCCTTTGTCCATCAGCGTGCGTGCATCTTCCAGCGCGCCTTCCAGGGCGGCGCGCAGGGTCTCGTATTGTTCCGGGGTCGCAAAGGCTTCTGAGCTGTCATAATTCGCCAGCAGCTCCTCTGCCTGTGCCAGGTTCTTCACGCGGATATAGTTCGCATAGGCAAGCAGCGAGAAGTCCTCGCTCTGTTCTTCATCCGCAAACTTCTGTTCAGCGATCGGTTTCAGAGAAGAATAGATGGCTTCCTTCGTTTCTTCACTGGCCTCCGTATCAGCATACTGCAGCAGCACGCCCATCGTCTGCATGCCCATGGTATCGCCCTGCTGGGCTTTTCGGGATACCGCACGTCCCCGCACGCTGTCCACCATGTTTCCGCCATAGGACAAAAACGGCAGATAGTGATTCAGCAATGTGTTCTCATAGAACTGAATGTCTTCCTCATCGATGACGTAGTCGGTATAGCTGAGCAGGATGATGCAGTTGGTCAGCTCATTGAGCAGCACATACCCGTAGGAACCATTGTATGGAATGTTTCCATGCCGGATAAAGCTGCCATCCGGGTAATAACCATCGCCGGAAGAAGAGTAGGCAAACAGCGGTGCCATGCATTCCTTCGCATGTGCCAGCCGCTCCTCGTTGCCGTCGAGCGCCGCACGCTTGATGACGATGGCGACCTTGTCGATCAGGTTAGCACCGGTCTCCTTCAGAGAAGAGTTCAGACGATAATCCGCTTTCGGCACGAAGCGGTCGATCGTCGCTGTCACATCTGCGATCGTCTCCGCATCCAGATCGTCATAGAGCAGGATGGCAATATCCACCATCGCCTTCGGTGCGCCGATCTCCCAGTCCCACCAGTTGGAAGACCCCTTTACGGTATCCGGGCCATATTTCTTATCCAGTACGAAACGAAGTCCTTCCAGTACCTTCGTCTTAGCGGTCTCATCCTGATAAAGGGAGGACATCGGCTCATTGATCTGAATGGCGATCATCTTCAGACGATCCAGCGTCTCGGTCGCTTTCGCCCCCATCTCCGCATCATTATAGGCCTGATCGTCCCACAGGTGATCACCGGAGGTCGGCAACATCGTATCCAGGTAGTGCTGCGCCTTCGCATCCAGCTGTTCGATGACCGTTTGAAGATCACCGTCTTCGCTCAGGCCTTCCGTATCGCCCAGCAGTTCCGTTCGCCAGTATTCCCGCACCGCTTCATATGTCGTATCATCCAAAGTCTGTGCGTGATCCTTCTGCTTCTGCACATCGTCGCCATGATCGTTCGCCAGCACCTGCAGCACGCTGCCCGGCAACATCTGCAGCGCCAGAGACATGCTCAGAAACGCAAGTAATTGTTTTTGTCCTTTCATATGCTGATTCATTCTCCTTCCGCGCAAAGTAAAACGCTTTCACGATTCTATTAAAACATCCTGTATTTTTTCGCTCAAGCACGGCGATTGGTACAAAACCGACATATTCTTCTGAGTTCGTTTTCCTACCAAAACTTTTTGACTTTTCCGTAAATGTCGAATTTATCCATAAAACAAACAATTGTTTTATTAAACCAAACATATAAGAACCATATTATCTCTGTATTTTCCATATACATTGTCGTGCCTTCCTGTATTTCCGCAGATGATGAAGAGGTGTCCCCACCACTTTCCTGACCGAACCGCTTTTTATTCGAGTGTTCCCCCGGACAAAACAAAGGAGAAGCGAATCACTTCTCCTTACATTTTTTATGAATGATGCCGATGCTTTCTGGCAAGAAGCAGACCGAGTCCGATCCATGCGCAGAATGGTAATATCCTGCGCCTGTATACAGTTATCGAGTTTATTCTATATAGAAATTCAGTAAATGAAGAATATTCACATTTTTCCATAACTTCTTTGCCCCCCTCCCCATCAGATCAGACAAGATGTGCCCTCCTTCAGATAAATGATTTGTTTCCATACCCATAAATAAAAAACCGGCCCTGTTTTGGACCGGTCCTATGTCTATTTGCCGAAATGGTAGATCCTGCGTTTTTTGCGCAGATACTCCTCCACTTCTTCCACTGTCGTATCGGCCAGCTCCAATGTGCGCTGCCCCTTCTTGCGGGTATAGGTCAGCACGACCTTCCCCTTCTCGTTTTTCACCGATGCCTTGTTGATCTGTTTCCAGGACATCTTGATCCCTTCGATGTACAGACCGCTTTCCCCGATCCCGCTTCTGCCGATGGCCATCATCAGCGCAAAGATCACCAGGACGAAGGCTGCTCCGAGATCCTCGGTTCGCTGTCCGTTGTAAAAATAGTTGCCGAAACCGATGACGATCAATACGAGCGCGATCAGCGGTGCCCATTTGGACTTTGGTGAAGCAAATCGCAGATTGCTTCTCTGATCGAAGAAGATGTAGATGACATACACCAGCAAAACGACCGAGATCGCGATCAGCAACAGTAACGCTGTGCTAAAACTCTCCATATCAATAAACTCCTCTTTTGTCTGTCATAGCTGAATTTCCAGGAAAGGGCAAATCGCCCATTGCTCAAAAAGGAACCTTTCGATTCCTTTTTTCGTTTAATCGTGGTACTCGCCGCGGTCCCACTTTTCCAGGAACTCATCGAAGAAGTGCTCATCACCGATATAATCCGTACGATCGATCAGCCCGTCGATCTTTTCGATCAACGCTTCGTTTTCCTTTGTCGGATGATATTCCGCTCCGAAGTAGGCATCCATGATGTCCTCGATCATTCCGATACCGGATACACGGCCGCCGACACCGATCACGTTGCAGTTGAGCTGTTCCTTGGCATATCTGGCCGCACAGACATCACCGACCAGTGCGCAGCGTGCGCCCTTTATCTTCTGTACCGCATTGGTGATGCCGACGCCGGTACCGCACATGACGACGCCCAGATCGCATTCGCCGCTTACGACTTTCTCCGCTACGCGCTTGCCATAGATCGGATAATGCGTGCGCTCGAAGTCATAGGTCCCACAGTCCACGACCTCAAAGCCCTTCTTTTCCAAATATTCCTTGATATGATTCTTGATATCTGTGACGATGTGGTCACATCCGATTGCTACCTTCATCTGCTTCTCCTCCTCTTCATCAGCACATCTTATTCAGCATATCCACACGGATCTGATGACGTCCGCCGGAATACTGTGCCACACAGAAGCGATTGGCGATCCGACAGGCAACATCTTCACCGATCACGCCGCTGCCCATCGTAATGACATTGGCATTGTTGTGATCACGTGTCATCTTCGCAGAGTGCTCATCGTTGAGCTCCGCACAGATGATGTATTTGAACTTGTCCGCCACCATGAACGGTCCCGCACCAAACTCATCGATAATGATGCCTTTGTTTGCCTTGACATCCTTGAGCACCTCGTTGACGACCTTGATGCTCGCTTCATAGAAATCCACATCTCCCTGAGGAGTGAGATCTTCTACCTCAAAGCTCTGGTCCCGCAGATACTCAACGATCCTGTTTTTTAATTCCAATCCCTTTTTGTCTGAACTGATTACGATTCTCATAGCTTCTTTCTGCCTCCTGTATCTTAAAGATATGTCTCCCTTGGTCAAGGATATGTTAGCATT
>DWYK01000056.1 GCA_019118705.1 Candidatus Merdibacter merdigallinarum
ATTCAATCAATGTCACGCAAGGGAAACTGTCTGGATAATTCACCTATGGAAAACTTCTTTGGCAGAATGAAAAACGAAATGTTCTATGACCATGAATACGAATTTACTTCCATAGAACATCTCATACAAGAAATTGAAAATTATATTTACTACTACAACAACGAAAGAATACAAGTAAAATTAAAAGGACTGACCCCTGTACAATACCGGAATCAATCCTTATGATTTAATTAATATTTTTTTGTCCAAATATTTGGGTTCACTTCATTCAGACGAAAGGCAGCGCCTTTTTTCTTTTCACTTCATTTCTGTTCTTTATCTGGCATCCTGCAGCAGTTTGACCATGACGGCCTTCTGCGCATGCAGGCGGTTTTCCGCTTCCTCGAAGATCTCATCCGCATGTGCTTCAAAGAGTTCTTCGCTGATCTCCTGTCCGCGATATGCCGGCAGACAGTGCTGGACCATCGCTCCTGCCTTGGCCAGCTGCATCAGCTCATGGTTGACCTGATAGCCGGAAAAGGCCTTCTGACGGATCTCCTTTTCACTTTCCACGCCCATGCTGGCCCAGGTATCCGTAATGACGACATCCGCATCGGCGATCGCCTCTTTGGGATCCTGCGTCAGCACGAAGCCTTCCTGCCCATTCGCAAAGGCGAGGACGCTTTCATCCGGCTCATAGCCTTTCGGAGTGGCCACGCTGACCTGCATGCCGCTTTTCAGACCGCCGACGATCAGCGAGTTGGCCATGTTGTCGCCATCGCCGATATAGCACATCTTCAGCCCCTCCAGCACGCTGTATCGTTCACGGATCGTCATGAGGTCGGCCAGCACCTGACAAGGGTGGCTGAAATCGGTCAGTCCGTTGATCACCGGCACGCTGCCATACGCCGCCAGATCTTCGACCTCCTGCTGGGCAAAGGTACGGATCATGATGCAATCCAGATAACGGGACAGCACACGGGCGGTATCCTGGATCGGCTCTCCGCGGCCGATCTGCAGATCACGGCTGGAGAGGAACAGCGACTGCATGCCCAGTTGATAGGCGCCGGTCTCAAACGATACGCGGGTGCGAGTACTGGATTTCTGAAAGATCAGCCCGATGGACTTTCCTTCCAGCAGCCGGTGGGAGATCCCATGTTTCTTCTCGTATTTCAGCTGATCTGCCAGATCCAGGATCGCGATGATCTCCGCCTTGGACAGATCCATCATCTTTAATAAATGTTTCATTTCAACACCTCTTTCATGCAGGCAAGCGCCTGATCGATCTCTTCGTTCGTAATGACCAGCGGCGGCAACAGACGGATCGTATCTGTTCCGGCCGTCAAGACGATGACGCCCATCTCCTGCAGTTTCTGCACATAGCCGGCGCGTTTTTCCTTCTCTACGCCGATGCCCAGCATCAGCCCCAGTCCGCGGATGTCCCGGATGGCGGAGAGATCTGCTGCCGTCAGCTGTTCGCGGATACGATCGCCCTTCTCTTTGACCGATTGCAGGAAGGATGGCTGATCGACGATCGAGAGCACACACTGTGCGGCACGGCACGCCAGCAGATTGCCGCCGAAAGTCGAACCATGCTGCCCGGGCTGCAGCGTATCCGCACACTTCGCGCCACAGAGGATGGCTCCGATCGGCACACCGCCGCCCAGCCCTTTGGCCAGCGATACGATATCCGGCGTGATCCCATACTGCTCATAACAGAACAGAGTACCGGTACGGCCGATGCCCGTCTGCACCTCATCGATGCAGACCAGGATGTCATGTTCCTTACAGTACGCACAGACAGCCTGCACATACGCTTTGTCCAACGGCAGCACACCGCCTTCCCCCTGGATCATCTCCAGGATGACGGCACAGACATGCGCATCCGCCTGTTTATAAAATTCATCGATATCCCCGGGCATCACATAGGAAAACCCCTGCGGGAACGGATAGAAATACTGATGGAATTTTTCCTGACCGGTGGCCATCAGCGTCGTCATCGTACGCCCGTGAAACGACTGCTTCAGCGTCAGGATCTGACAACGCTGTGCCCCATAACGGTCAGAAGAATATTTCCGCGCGGTCTTAATCATCGCCTCGTTGGCTTCTGCCCCGGAATTGGCGAAGAACACACGCGACAGCCCGCTCGCTTCCACCAGATGTCTGGCCACCTGCACCATCGGCTCACTGTAATACAGGTTGGAACAGTGCATCAACTGCTGCGCCTGTTCGCAGATGGCCTGTGTCAGCTGCGGATGCCCATATCCCAGCGAGTTGACGCCGATGCCCGACCCCATGTCGATATAGCGTCGTCCTTCACTGTCGATGAGCGTTGCGCCCTCACCGCGGACCAGTGCGATGTCGCTGCGCCCGTAGGTCTGCATGACATACTGCTGTTCCATTGCCTTGATCTCATCAAACTGCATTTGCGTCTCCTCCTTTAATAGAATACGGTGCCGATGCCTTCGTTGCTGAGGATCTCGATCAGGATGGAATGCGGAATGCGGCCGTCCTGAATGTTGACGGTCTCCACGCCCTGCCGGATCGCTTCGACACAGCACTGCACTTTGGGGATCATACCGCCGGAAATGACCCCTTCCTTCATCAGTCCCGGCACCTGGGACACCTTGACTTCCCGGATGAGGGAATCTTCATCTCTGAAATCCCGCATGAGCCCCTTCACGTCTGTCAGCAGGATAAACTTCTTCGCGTGCAGGGCAATGGCCAGCTTCTCTGCCGCAAAATCGGCATTGATATTGTAGTTCATCGTCTGATCGACACCTGCCGCTATGCTGGATACGACCGGAATGTAGCCTTTCTCCAGCACATCCAGGACGATTTCCGGATGCACGTCGACGATGTTGCCGACATTGCCGTGCTCTTCATCCCGGCGTACCGCCTCAAACAGATTGCCGTCTACACCGGCCAGCCCGACACCGCGGCCGCCGGCCTTCTGCAACATGGAGACCAGGTTCTTATTGACCTTTCCGCACAGCACCATCTGTACGATATCCATCGTTTCATCATCGGTACAGCGCAGCCCGTTGAGAAATACGCTTTCCTTGCCGACCTTCTCCAGCATCTCGCTGATCTCCGGTCCGCCGCCGTGCACCAGCACGACGCGCACACCGATCAGGTTCAGCAGCACGACATCCTTGATGACCGCCTCTTTCAGTTCTTCGTTGATCATCGCGTTGCCGCCGTACTTGATGACGATGATCTTTCCGACATACTGCTGGATGTAGGGCAGCGCTTCAACGAGGATCTGTGCCTTGACCTTTGCGTCGATCTGTTTCATGTCCGATAATCTCCGTTGATCTTCACATACTCGTACGTCAGGTCGCAGCCCCAGCAGCTGGCCTGCGCCGTTCCCTGATGCAGATCCGCGATGATCTCCACTGCATCCTGCGACAAGATCTCCTTGGCGAGCGTTTCATCGAAGACCAGGCCCTTTCCCTGTTCACAGACGGTGATCACACCGACCTGTGAGGCAAAGCGCACGCTGACCGTCGAAGGATCAAACGCAGCACCGGAATACCCCATCGCACAGAGCACCCGGCCCCAGTTGGCATCCGCGCCAAACATCGCCGCTTTGACCAGCGAAGAAGAACAGATGGACATCGCCAGCGTTTCTGCGGTGTGCTCATCAGCTGCGTTCGTCACCGTACAGGTCATCAGCCGGCCGGCCCCTTCCCCGTCCGCCGCGATCATCTTCGCCAGCGCTTCCATCACATAGTGCAGCGCCTCTTCAAATACAGCGCTCTGTTCGCCTTCCGTCACGATCTTCGGGTTATGGGCTTCCCCATTGGCCATGACGATGCACATATCGTTGGTCGAAGTATCCCCGTCAACGCTGACCCGGTTGAAGGTGACCTGTGTCTGACGCACGAGCAGTGTCTGTAACAGCTGCGCATCGATGGCACAGTCCGTCGTCAGAAAGGCCAGCATCGTTCCCATATTCGGATGGATCATGCCGCTGCCTTTGGCGATGCCGCCCAGCGTACAGGTCGTTTGATCGATCGTGAACGTGACTGCGACCACCTTTTCCTTCGTGTCGGTCGTCAGGATCGCTCTGGCGCAAAGATCGTTGTTTTCCTTCGACAGCTGAATGGAAGGGATGGCTGCCTCGATGCGATCGATCGGGAGTTCCACACCGATGACGCCGGTCGAAGCGACCAGTACGTCCTGCGGATCCAGCCCGAGATGCGCCGCAGCCGCCTGACAGGCACGTACCGCATGTGCATGACCGTTGCGTGCACAGGCGTTGGCATTTCCGGAATTGACGATGATCGCCTGTGCCCGATGATCCGCCAGGTGCTGTTTCGTCACCAGCAGCGGATCCGCCTTCACCTGATTGCGCGTATAAACGGCCGCACAGTCACAGGGCGAGGAAGAAACGATCAGCGCCAGATCTTCCTTCGTCCTGGATTTGCGAATGCCGCTGTGCACCGCTCCGGCAGAAAAGCCGTTCGCCGCACAGATGCCCCCCTGTATTTCTTTCATATCATTTGCCCCTTTCGATGTGCAGACCTGCCAGCGGATCCAGCCCCAGTGCGATGTTCATGTTCTGGATGGCTGCTCCACAGGCGCCTTTTCCCAAATTGTCAAACAGTGCCGTCACGATCGTCTGTTCTTTTCGCCCGCAGACGATCAGTTCCAGCTGATCGCTTCCCGCATGGGCATTGGCACTGATGTTGCCGTCATATCCCGACGGATGCACATGCACCAGCCCTTCACCGTAAAAGCCGGCCAGTGCCGCATGCACCGCTTCCATGTCCGCTTCCAGCAGGATGCTGGTCGCCATGCCGCTGTAATAGTCATCCACGACCGGACAGAACAGCGGATCTTTCTTCAGGCCGCAGATCTGTTTCATCTCCGGCAGATGTTTGTGTGTCAGCCCCAGCGCATACAGCTGCGGCGCTTTCAGCAGCGGGTCGCCCCCGGCCTCATAACGCCGGATCATCTGCTTGCCGCCCCCAGAGTAACCGGTGAGCGAATATGCGGTGATCGTCGCATCCTTTGTCAGGATCCCCTGGTGGATGAGCGGATAGACGATGGAGATGAATCCGGTCGCATGACAGCCCGGATTGGCGATGCGCGGATTGGTGCGCACGCCCTGCAAGAAGGCATCGCCCAGTTCGACAAAGCCATATGCCCACGCATCCGCACAGCGGTGTGCCGTAGAGGCGTCGATGATCTTGGTGTTCGGGTCCTCGATCAGCCCCACCGCTTCGATCGCCGCCGCATCCGGCAGACACAGAAACACCAGGTCCGCTTCATTCATCCGCTGCCGGCGCGCTTCCACATCTCTTCGCTTCTCTTCTTCGATCAGCAGCAGTTCGATATCCGAGCGCTGTGACAGACGCTGACGGATCTGCAGTCCGGTCGTCCCGGACTGTCCGTCGATATACACCTTCGGCTTCATCTGTCTGCCTCTTCTTTCTGCACGAAACGCTCCAGCGCCTCGATCTGCGCTTTCACACAGTCCGGTGCCGGTCCGCCCGGGGCTTTTCGCTCCCGCACGCACGTCTGCAGGTCGATCGCTTCATAGACATCCGATCCAAAAAGCGGATGGAACTGCTGAAGATCCTCCAGGGATACATCATTCAATGCACAGGAGCGTTCGATGCACCAGGCGACAAGCTCACCGACACAGCGGTACGCATCCCGGAACGGAACTCCCTTCTTCGTCAGATAATCCGCACAGTCGGTCGCATTGATATAACCGCCCAGCGCAGCCTGTTTCATATTTTCCTCATGGATCTTCATCGTATCCAGCATCGGGATCAATACCTGCAGGCTGTGCGTCACCGTATCGATGACATCAAAGAGCGCCTCTTTGTCCTCCTGCATATCTTTATTATATGCGAGGCTCAGCCCTTTCTGCATCGACAGCAGCGTCATCAGATCCCCATAGACACGTCCGCTCTTACCGCGGATGAGTTCACAGACATCCGGGTTCTTCTTCTGCGGCATGATGCTGGAGCCGGTGGAAAACGCATCGTCCAGCTCACAGAAGCGAAATTCCCAGGTACACCACAGGATGATCTCCTCACAGATTCGAGACAGATGCATCATCAGGATCGAGCAGTCGGCTGCCAGCTCCATGCAATAATCCCGATCCGACACCCCATCCATGGAATTGTCGGTGATCTTCGCAAAGCCCAGCTGTTCACAGACATAATCGCGGTCGATCGGATAGGTCGTCGATGCCAGCGCTCCGCTGCCCAGCGGCATCTCATCCATCAGCTCAAAAGTGTTGTTCAGCCGCACACAGTCTCTGCGCAGCATGTTGCCATACGCCATATACACGTGTGCCAGCGTGACCGGCTGTGCCCGCTGCAGATGCGTGTAGCCCGGCATCACGGTAGTCAGATGTTCCCGTGCCTTCGCACAGAGCACTTTGATCAGATCCAGCAGGAGCGCATGGATCTTCGTGATTTCTTCCTTGACATACATCCGCATGTCCAGCGCCACCTGATCGTTGCGGGAACGTGCGGTGTGCAGCCGTTTCCCCGCATCACCGATCCGATTGGTGAGCTCCTGTTCCACAAAGGAGTGGATGTCCTCTGCCCCTTCCATCACCAGCGTGCCCGCTTCGATGTCCGCCAGGATCGACTGCAGGCCTTTGACGATCGCTTCGCCATCCGCCTTGCTGATGATCGACTGTCTGGCCAGCATCTTCGCATGGGCGATCGAACCGGTGATGTCCTGCCGATACAGCCGACGGTCAAATGGCAGCGAAGCGTTGAGCACATCCAGGCTGTGATCGGTTTCCTTTGCGAACCTTCCTGTCCAAAGCTTTGTCATCGCTTACTCCACGCCCGGCAGATCCGGTTCTTCCTTCGCCTTGATCGCACGCACCTTTAACGGCAGGCCATACAGATGGATGAATCCGGCTGAATCGGACTGATCGTAGCAGTCATCCTCATCGAAGGTCGCCATACCGGCCGAGTACAGAGAGAACGGAGAGGTCACGGATACCGGAAGGATGTTGCCTTTGTACAGCTTCAGGGTGACATCACCGGTCACGGCCTCCTGCGTGCTCTTGACAAATGCGCTCATCGCCTTGCGAAGCGGTGTATACCACTGTCCGTTGTAGACGAGATCGGCAAACTTCATGGCCAGCTGTGCCTTATAGTGCTGGGTCTCTTTATCCAGGGTGATCTCCTCCAGCTTCTCATGTGCCTTGTAGAGGACCGTGCCGCCCGGTGTCTCATACACACCGCGGGATTTCATGCCGACCAGACGGTTTTCCACGAGGTCCAGAATTCCGCAGCCGTTCGCACCGCCGACTTCGTTGAGCTTTTTGATTACTTCCGTGCAGCTCATCGCCACACCGTCCACCATCGTCGGTACACCTTTTTCAAAATGGATCGTCACGTTGGTCGGCGTATCCGGTGCCTGCATCGGTGAAACGCCCATTTCCAGGAAGCCTTCTTTTTCCAGCGGTGCCTCATTGGCCGGATCTTCCAGATCCAGTCCCTCATGTGAGAGGTGCCACAGGTTCTTGTCCTTGGAGTAGTTGGTCTCAGCCGTGATCTTCAGCGGGATATTGTGTGCCTTTGCATATTCGATCTCTTTTTCACGTGAATTCAGCTCCCAGAACCGCCATGGAGCGATGATGTCGATCTCCGGGGCAAACGCCTGGATCGCCAGTTCAAAGCGTACCTGATCATTTCCCTTTCCGGTGCAGCCATGGCAGATGGCGTCTGCGCCTTCTTTCTTGGCGATCTCAACGATGCGCTTGGCGATCAGCGGACGGGCAAAGCTGGTTCCCAGCAGATAGCCCTCATAGGCCGCACCTGCCTGCATCGTAGGGATGATGTAATCATCGACAAATTCATCGGTCAGATCTTCGATGTACAGCTTGGACGCACCGGTCTTCAGCGCCTTTTCCTCCAGACCGTCCAGTTCACTCCCCTGCCCGACATTGCCGCTCACCGCGATGACCTCACAGTGATAGTTTTCTTTCAGCCATGGAATGAGCACCGATGTGTCCAGTCCGCCGGAATACGCCAATACGATCTTGTTGTAGGTTTTTTTCATCTTCTTCTCCTCCTGTCCAATAAAAAAGCCGCCCTGTTCAAAGGACGACTTGCGCGGTACCACCTTACTTCCATTCACCCTCTATGATGAATGACACCTCGTTCATAACGCGAACCACGTTGACTGCCTCATTTGCATTTCGACATCAAAGCTCCAAGACACGTTCCGGATGTTTTTCCTCAGGCTTTCACCAACCGCCTTCTCTCTGCTGGAAAAGTGCATCTGTACTACTTCTCTTCATTGCTTTGGAAGCATTATAGAACATTTACAGGATGTTTTCAATACCTTTTCATCATTTTATGAAAATATTTATCAAATTGTTGAAACCGTTTTACTAGAGCAGTGATCCATCCCTCTCCTTATCGAGAGATCCGTCGACATCCCTGCT
>DWYK01000057.1 GCA_019118705.1 Candidatus Merdibacter merdigallinarum
ATATGAACATTATACATGATTTATTTCAAAAACAAAACACATGGAAAGAAATTTTCATTTCCTGTAAGTGTTTACATTGCTTCTTTTTCTCCGTGAGAGCATTCACAACCGTTATTTTTCTCTGTCTGCGCTCGACATTTGTTAGAAATGACTAACAGATGGATCCCGGAAACGTCCGCACATATTGACACCAGCTACAAAATACGGTAAACTGTCAACGTCGCAGGTTAGCTTAAACTAACCAAAGGAATATCCATCTTGATAGGAAGTGATCACATGGCGTTCACAGAAACGAAAAGAAAATACCTGCTGACCATCGCCCTGCTCGGCCCATCTCCCTCACAGTCCTTTCGCCCCATCGATCTGGCCGTCCGGCTGGGGGTGTCCAGGGCCAGCGTCAGCCGGATGCTGCTGGCATTTGTAAAAGATGGGGTGCTGACCCAGAAGGAACACACTTATCAGCTTTCTCCACAGGGCCTTACCCAGATCAAAGATGCCCTGTCGCAGTATGCGATCTGTCATGCGTATTGTACCCGGGTGCTGCAGCTGTCGGATTATGATGCGCATGAGTGCAGCGTCGCCCTGCTGTGCACGATGGAACCGCAGACGTGCGCACACCTCTGCCATCAGATGGAGACGCTGCTGCCGGGCAGACAGACCCCCACAGTTTCTCCAGCATAAAACGGACAGACCCGCTGTATATCGGATCTGTCCGTTTTTTATTTGGTCAGCAGTTCTTTCAGCTCCTGCATGCACGCATCCACGCTGAGCTCTTTTTTCTCACCGTCCGCGCGGGCAACCAGTTCCACCTTGCCATCGACGATGCCGCGGCCAACGGTCACACGATAAGGGATACCGATCAGCTCCATGTCCTTGAACTTGACGCCGACACGCTCATCCCGATCATCCAGCAGCACTTCGATACCGGCCGCGCGCAGTTCTTCATAAAGCGCGTTGGCCGCCTGGATCTGCTGCTCATCCTTCATCGATACGATGACGATGCAGACCGCAAACGGTGCGACAGACAACGGCCAGATGATGCCGTGTTCATCGTTATGCTGTTCGACGATCGCCGCCATGCAGCGCTCCAGACCGATGCCGTAAGAGCCCATGACGACCGGTTGCAGCTGGTTGTTCTTATCCAGGTACTGCAGTCCCATCGTCGTCGCATACTTCGTTCCCAGCTTAAAGAGGTTGCCGACTTCGATGCCATGCTGAAACTTCAGCTTTCCGCCGCACTTCGGACAGCGGTCGCCCTCATGTACCTGTGCGATATCACCGATCATCTCCGGCTGGAAATCACGCACGTTGACATCGACGTAATGATGATCGCTCTTGTTGGCACCGACGATGAAGTTTCGCAGATGTGTCACCTCCCGGTCCATGATGACCGGGCACTCGATACCGATCGGACCGGCAAATCCGACACGGGCATGCGTCACACGCTCCACTTCCGCAAAATCCGCCAGTTCCATCTCATTTGCCTTCAGCAGCTTGAGCGCCTTTGTCTCATTGAGCTCCCGATCGCCCCGCAGCAGGAACGCAACCGTCCTGCCGTCGACGCGATAGACGAGCGTCTTGACAAAGTCCGTCACATCACGATCAAAGAACGATGCGACCTCTTCGATCGTTTTTGCGTCCGGCGTCTCGACCATCGTATACGTGCGCAGTTCCTCCTGGCTTTCCGTTTCCGTCTCCACGACCTCTGTGATCTCAAGGTTGCTGGAGAAGTCACACTGTTCACAGCCGACGACGATATCCTCACCGATGCCGGTGATCGCCTGGAACTCCTCTGACAGCAGTCCGCCCATGGCACCGGTGTCGGCTCGCACGATCTGATAAGTGAGATCCATCCGGTCAAACGAATGACAGTATGCCTCATACATCTTATGATAGGACACATCCAGGCCTTCCAGGTCCACGTCAAAGGAATAGGCGTCCTTCATGATGAACTCGCGCACGCGGATCAGACCGTAGCGCGGACGTGTTTCATCCCGGTACTTTGTCTGGATCTGATACAGGTTGTATGGAAAATCCTTGTAGGATCTTCCCTTCATGGAAGCTGCTACGGCAAACAGCTCTTCATGGGTCGGTCCCAGCACATAGTTTTTCTGATAGCGGTCCTTCAGTGCGAACATGTTGGAGCCAAATGCCTCACGGCGGCCGCTCTTCTCATAGACATCCTCCAGGATCAGCGCCGGCATCAGCAGCTCCTGCGCACCGGCGGCATCCATCTCTTCCCGGACGATCTGTTCGATCTTGGCCAGCACGCGCTTGCCCATCGGCATGATCATGTAGATGCCGCTGCTGGTCTTTTTGATCATTCCCGCGCGCACCAGCAGATTGCCGCTGCGGCTGTCCTCGTCTTTTGCGTCCTCACGCATCGTATAAAAGAAACTGTTCTTTAATTTCATCTTCTTCTCTCCCTTTAATAAACATGACGGCTGCTGCGGTCATAGACCTTGCGGATCATCGCGTGCGGTTCCAGGGGAAATGCGCATTTCACCCGGACCAGCTGCATCGGCTGGTTGAGCACGTCCAGCTTGTGACCTTCCAGGTCGCAGACCTCTTCGATTTGAAAACGGGTCGATGCCGTGTGCGGGCCAAACACCTCCGCATCGATGTGCGGATGGAAGTGATTGCGCACCTGCAGCAGGGCCGTCTGTGACCGCTCATCATACGAGAGCACATCCGCGATGTACTCCTGTGTGACCCCGGCGCCGTTGACGCCATAGAGCTGGTCCTTCGCTTTCGGCATCCCCAGATAAAAACCGGGGCCGGTGGGTCGGTTTTCCGCCTTTGCGATCTCCTCTTCATAAAAGGCGATGCGTTCCTCATTCAGCGTTCCCGTCTGTGCATACTCATCGATGAGCATGCGGTAGGCATGCACGACGGTCGCGATATAATATGCGCTTTTCATGCGTCCCTCGATCTTGAGACTGGACACGCCCGCTTCGATCAACGCGGGGATGAAGCGCACGGCCTGCAGATCCTTGCTCGACATGGAAAAGCGCATGTCCGGATCGCTGATCTCCCGTTCGCCTTCATAGAGCGCATATTTCCAGCGACAGCTCTGCGCACAGCCGCCGCGATTTGCATCCCGGTTGGTCATATGATTGGACAGCACGCAGCGTCCGGAATAGGAAATGCACATGCCGCCATGGATGAACACCTCGACCGGCAGCACGGCATTCGCACAGCTGGCACGGACCTCCTCCAGCGTGCATTCCCTGGCGAGCACGACACGATCCATCCCCTGTTCCTTCCAGAAACGGATCGCGGATGCGTTGGTCGTGGAATGCTGGGTGGAGATATGGACCTCCAGGGAGGGAGCCAGCTCTTTCACCCGGCGGGCAATCGATGGCGAAGCGACGATCAGCGCATGCACACCGGCATCGGCCAGTGCGCGCACATAGTCATCGAGGCCGCCGAGATCGTCTTCATGCGGCAGCATATTGACCGTCACATGCACCTTTTTCCCGTGTTCCCGCGCAAAAGCAGCGCCTTCGCGGATATCCTCCAGGGAGAAATTGCTGGCACGGGAACGCAGGGAAAACTGCTGTCCGCCGATGTAGACCGCATCTGCCCCATACAGGAGCGCGATCTTCAGCCGTTTGAGATCCCCTGCCGGCGCCAGCAGTTCGATCGTATCCATGTTCCTCACCTCACTTCACCAATGTCGTCTTCGTATAATAAAAGCCTTCGCTGTAATGTTCGTTTTCATCGTTTTGCCGCTGCGTCAGCACATCCGATGCACAGGCCTCTCCCGCAAGGATCTGATGATAGTCACGCAGCGCACACAGGGTCCAGGCATCGTCATGAAAGATGCTGTCGATGCGAAAGCGTGCAACACCGGCCTCTGCCAGCGTCCGGATCTGCGCATAGCTCTGCAGCGTATATTCGCTGAATACATGCGTGCCGCCATCATCCTCGATGATCGACATATGCGCTTCACGCGTCGCTTCCCGCAAGGTGAGATCCTGACGGCCTTCCACCTCCATCTCTCTGCCCAGGAAGGAAAAATAACTGCTGAGCAGCCTGCGGCGACTGTGCATGATGGAAAAGCGGCCGTGCACCAGCACCTCACAGCCATCCTGCCGAGATGCGATCGATGCGATCTCCTCCAGGGTGATCTCCCGGGAGAGCGCCACCGCCTGACAGCCCTGTTCCCGATAAAAGCGCACATCGTTTGCATTCGAGATCAGCGTATCCGGCTGATAGACCAGACGATCCGCCATATCCAGACGAGCAGCCTCAAAGAGCACTCCTTCATCCGCAAAGTAGACCGTATCCACCTGCAGTTCCTTCAGCTCACGCAAAAAGGCGCGCAGAGCGGGAAGATCTTCCTCCATGAACAGACGGGTGCAGTTCACCGCCGCACGCAGCCCGCAGGCATGGATGGCGTCTGTGAGCGAAGCAAGTTCTTCTAACGCAAAGACATGTGCGGGACGAAGCGAAAAGAAAGGGACCGCGAGCAGGATCTCATCCGCACCTGCGTCCTTCATTTTTCTGATATTTCCGCTGTCGTGCAGACTGACGATCCACTGACTCATACCCTCATCCTCTCAAAACGTACCACCATTATATCACATTCCGCTGAAATTGCAGGCATATTTTCCCTTTTGCCTGCGCACGTGCAAGAAAGCGCCGTCAGCGCACACGCAGGCAGCGGCGGATCGCCCGGATCGGATCCTGGATCCCTACACCACCACAGCGTTCGGCTGCTTCCCGCACCTCTCTGGATGCCCGTTCACTGATGCAGAGCGTGTCGCAGCGTGCAAACAGCGCTTCCTCGTCCATCAGAGCCGTGATGACCTGCAGATGTACACCATCCATCTGCCATTGATCGATCGCCTGATGCAGCGAAGCCTGTGCAGGGCAGAGCACCACCAGTGCATGCGTCGGCATCAGCGGCCATACATACAGGCGAATGTCACCGATCGCTTTCATCTGTGCTTCAAACGAGGGCAATTTTTCACTGGCGATCACTGTGGAGATTGCGCTGATCGCCTGTGTCGGTGCAGGCGGCGAAAAGATACAGGCATGCGCGGATGCCCGGCGCAAACGCTGAAACAGCTGTTCGCTGCAGGGATCCATCGCTTCCTCACTGATATGGATCTGCAGGATATCCCGACAGGGCACATAGGCAAACGATGTGCATCCGCTCTCCCGCAAAACGTCCATCACCGTTCGGCCGATCTGTGCGGACAGTGAACACAGCGACTGATAATGGCCGCTTTGCGGATCGTACAGCAGACTGCCGCCAAACAACGCGATGCCCTGTGGATGTACATCTGAAAGAAGGTCCGCATTGGCCCCCGGCGGCAGCAACGCATGCAGATACAGACGCACACCGCGCTCCTGCAGTCGGCGCAGCTGCACGCGAAAAGCAGCCGGTCGCCCGTCGATGGCAGACAGATCACACAGACACGCGCGTCCTTCACCCCTTCGCCAGGGCATGTGCACGGCATTTACCGCATAGGCGACCGCAATGCCGATCAGCGTATCCAGCACTCGGTTCATGGCAAACAAAAACGGATCGGCATCGTGTCCATGCGAAATGACGACGCTCAGGAAGACCACGCAGGAAATATAAGAAGCGCTCGTCTGATGGAGCAGGACCGTCAGATAGATGATCCCGATGATCACAGCGGAGACGATCAAGGCATGCAACAGCCAGTGATCCAGAGAGGACCACCGTTCCCCGACGAGCACCAGCATGCCGAACACACCGCCAATCAGCGTACCGATCACACGGTTGCGGCCGATCCGCACGCTGCTGCTCACGTCCTGCTGCATGCACAGGACCGCTGCAATACACGAATAAAACACGATGCCTGCGCCCTGCCGCAGCTGATCGAGAAGCAGACAGAAAAAAACGGCAGCGGCCGATTTCAGGATACGCTTGCCGATTGGTGGCAGATGCATGACGATCCCTCCCTGATGCGATCTTTTTTGACCTTTCTTATTATAGAGAGATTCTTTGTTCAGTGCAAGATAAACGCGCAGGCAGCCGTTCCATCAGCGCAAACAGCGGGATCTGCATCCACAGCGCCTGCATGGCTTCGACCGGCCGCATCTGCGTAAACAGCAACGGCATCTCCTGCTCACGCGCTCGGCGTACCAGCGAACCGCTGACAAAGGAAGCTCTGGTCATCACGACACAGGCCGCATCGCTCTCCAGCAGCCGCAGCGCAAGAGAACGATCGCCCTGCATGAGGACCAGCGCACGATGCACTTCAAATGCCCCATCCTTTTCGCTCACCAGCGATACGCCGTTCCATCGTGGATCAACGGCTCCGCGACAGGCGATGGTCGCCTTCAGTGCCTGCGCGACCATATCGATGCTCAGTTCTCGAAGCAGCCGTGTACAGTAGCGCGGATCTCGTCCCGTCAGCTGCAGCACATGAGACAGCGGGATGTGCCCGATCACTCGTCCCTGCCTTCCCCGTACCAAAATCTGATCGATCCTCTCATCGCGAAGATGCGCACATACAGTGCCGACCGTCGCATCCTTATCCGCATACAGTGTACGGTGCGCGATCTGTACACTTGCAGTCGTTTGTTCTTCCATCACACACCTCCTGTTCAAAGGATGTGCCGTTCTTCCCTGCTTATACGCAACGCGATCACTTTCAAACGGACAAACGAAAGAGATTCGTTATAATAAAAACAGGAAAGAAGGCTCCACGATGAACAGTTCCCTGATACAGCTCAAAGAAATCACAGAGATGCGGGCACAGAGATCTGTACAAAGCCCGATTGAGATTCCTATCTGTATCTGATCATCGATGGTGCTTTGCGCCTGTACACGCCCGGCGGCAGCCTCAACTATGTCAGTGAGCAGTATTCCATCTCCAGGATCGATACCCCGCGCATCACGCTGGTTGCCGGCGGTTATCCGCTGTTTGTCAACGGCAAGATTGCTGGCGGGATCGGTGTTAGTGGCTGCAGTGAAGAGGAACATCGGACGATTGCCGAACATGTCATAGCTGTCTTCGACCAGCTGAACAAAGAGTCCCTCGGATGAAAAAACGGAGATTTCAGATCTCCGCTTTTTTCTGTTTCTTCGCTCAGGATCCGCTGACACATGCATCACGCATGTTCGATCTTCAAAAGCGCTCCGGTCAGCCCGGCTACCGCACCCTGTTCGATCTTCTGTGTCTGCGAGGCATGACAGACATACCATTTATTCTTCTTTGTCAGCATCGATCCTGCTTCGGTATCGATATCCGTATTGGTTCCCTCGATCAGTACGACGACCAGTGAGAAACCGTTCGCATCCGTCTCGATCGGAGTGTAATGCAACGTCGAATCATAGATTTCCAGAACGGTTCCCTTCTTGACAAAGTAGACCTCCATCTGCGAGATATCCACGCTGCCGTTGGCAACCAGCACGGCCCGATCGCCCAGCACCAGCAGACAGTCCGTCACCGCGATATTGACCTCACTGCCCTGATGAAATTCAGTACCGGTCGCATACTGATTTCTTCCCTGAACGACGCCGACCTGGATCGCAAGCTCTCCATAAATTTCTTTCTGTATGGTCGAAAACAGCGGAAAATCATGAAGATCTGCCCGGTCGGTCACATACCGTGCCTTTGGCAGCTTTGAAAACACCGCTTCTTCCTTTGCCAGATGGTCGATGACCGCACTGGCGTCATATGACAGGATCCGGCCATATCTCGAAAATCCTTTTTCCCCTACATCATGAATCTTCACGTTTGGATTCATTTCCTGCAATGATCGTATCATTTCCAACTTCAACACCTCC
>DWYK01000058.1 GCA_019118705.1 Candidatus Merdibacter merdigallinarum
CTCAGTAGCATCCTCGGAAGCTTCTTTTGACATGGTATACTGCAACGGTTTGTAAAAATCTTGTCAAACAATAAGCGCACGTGAGCAGTACCGGAGCGCTGCAAAGGAGCTTCAATGATTTCTGTCGATAGTAAAGCCCCCGTTGCCGTCATCGGAGCGGGATCGTTCGGCACGGCCGTTACATGGATGCTGCACCAGTCGGGCTATGCGGTCAACATATGGTGCTATGACCCGGCGGACGCGCAGGCGATCAATGAGACCGGCCACAATCCTTCCTTTTTGAGCGACTGCGATCTTTCGGGCGTTTGCGCTACGAGTGATGTTGCTAAAGCCGTGGAGGGCTGCCAGTCGGTCATCATCGTGACCCCTTCCTTCGCGGTGGTCGATGCTGCACGTGGCATTGCTGGTGCCATCTCGAACGAAACCCCTGTGGTTATCCTCTCCAAGGGCATTGACCTTTCTGGCGGCAAGCTGTTGCTTGACGCTGTGGTGGAGGAGATTGGCAATCGCGATCGAGTTGCCGTGCTTTCGGGTCCCAACCATGCCGAGGAACTGTCCAGGGGCGCTTATGCGGGTGCGACGGTCGCGTGTTCCGACGAATCGGTTGCCGAGTATTTCCAGAACCTCATTTCCAACGACTTCTTTCGCGTGTATGTGTCGAATGATCCGGTTGGCGTGAGCTTGTGTGGTGCTTCCAAGAACGTGATTGCGATTGCATGTGGCATCACGCGTGGCGCGGGCTATGGCGACAACGCCGTATCCGTTCTCATTACGCGCGGATTGGCTGAGATTGTGCGCCTTGCTGAAGCGTGTGGTGGCAAGCTGAGTACGTGCATGGGGCTCGCGGGCGTGGGCGATTTGAATGCGACATGCAATTCCCTCCATTCGCGCAATGGAATGTATGGCGAAGCGTTTGCTCGTGAAGGCGTTAGCGTCGAGGACTATGAGAAGCGCCGCCACATGGTTGTGGAAGGCGCGCATGCGCTCGAACCCTTGCTGCGACTTGGCCATGAAAAGGGCGTGGAGCTTCCCATCATGGAGATGGTCAAGAAGCTTCTCAATAAAGACGTTACCATCGAAGAGGCTGCTGCGGGTCTTATGGGCCGGGAGCTTACGAAAGAGCGCTAAGCCGCCCGGATAGAGAAGGCAGGTATCTCAAGCCCCGGAGGATTTCTCCGGGGCTTCATCTTGCATCTTTGAATCCACCGTTGTCCTGTCCTCTTTGTTAAGAAATAGGTTAATTGGCAAAATTGAGGTAAAATCCAGATTTCATATAAGCACAATATACTCGTTAAGGAGTTTGGAATGGCTGAAACTGGGAATGAGCCTCAGGTTCGTTTTGGAACCGGTGATGACTACAAGGGTATTCGTCGCGTTTTGACGTACGGCACTTACGACCTCCTGCACTATGGGCACATTCGTCTTCTTCGTCGCGCAGCACAGTTGGGCGATTATCTGGTGGTTGCTCTGTCTACCGATGAATTCAACGCTTCCAAGGGCAAGGCAAGTTTCTATTCCTATGGCGTTCGAAAGGAAATGCTCGAGGCGGTTCGTTACGTCGATCTTGTTATTCCTGAGCAAACGTGGGAGCAGAAAGTCGAAGACATCAAAAACTACAACATTGATGTTGTAGTTATGGGGGGCGATTGGGCCGGGGACCCCCGTTTTGAAGCGCTCAAAGAATACTGTGAGGTTGTGTATCTCGATCGCACTGAGGGCATCTCTACTACTGATGTGAAAAGGGAGCTCAAGCATTAGCCTGTTTTACAGGCGTGTTGGTATCGTCCGGAGAGATTGGCCATGGGGAAAACTGTCGTTCATAAACTGCTTGTATGCTTTTTGTCATTGCTGCTAGCCGTTCAGGTGACGCCATCTATCGCGATTGCATATGCAGAAGAGCTGTCAAATGGAATGGCGGATGTTGCCAACGATGCGAACGGAGACGAAGCATCTTCAGAAGAAGGTGCCTCCTCTTCTGCGCCTAAAGATTCCGTGGCCAATGACAAAGAAGTCGACGTCTCTGTTCCTGGCGATGCATCCGAGGATGCTGAAAATGCTTCCGCCTTGGGAGAGTTGCAGGAGAATGCTGCGATTTATGATAGGACAGATGCCGTCGATGCCGTTGAGGATTCCGTACAGGAAGAGGCGGAGTCCGGGCCTGTAGGCGAGGGCGCCGAGGAAGACGCTTCTCTAGATTTAGGCAAGTTCGCTAACAGCTGGCGATACAAAGATGGCATGCCTTCGAATGCAATAAGCGCTTTGACTCGTGCCGCTGGAGTCACATGGTCCGAGAAGGACGGAGTGTATTATGGCAGCAACGGGATGGAAGTTGCTGGTGCTTCTGCATTTGGCATCGATGTCTCTGAGCATAATGGCGATATTGACTGGGGCAAGGTGAAAGCTTCGGGGGTTGACTACGCCATTATTCGCATCGGATATGGAGGGGATTCTCCTAGCCAAGATGACAAGAAAGTCATGCAGAACCTGAACGGCGCTATTTCTGCCGGCCTCAAGATTGGTGTCTATATTTACTCCTATGGCTGGGATGCTGAAACGGGCGAATCCGAGGCACGGCATGTCTTGCGCGTGCTCAATGCGGCAGGAATCCAACCTTCTGATCTTGATTATCCTGTTTATTACGATCTTGAGCAGGAGGGAGTTTCCAACGGAAAGTATCCCGGTTTGCCGGTTGGTATTGATGACGGCGGTAAGGAGATTCGCGCAACCAACAGCGATCTTCTTTCAATGGCCAAAGCTTTTGCTAGCACAATTGAGTCTGCTGGGTATGAAGTGGGCGTTTACGCTAATCTCAACTGGTGGAATAGCTATCTTACAAGCTCCGAATACAATCAGTGGGATCGATGGGTCGCCCAATACAACACGCAATGTGACTATTCAGGCGATTACGCCATGTGGCAGTGCATGTCTGATGGTAGGATTTCTGGCGTTTCTGGCTACACTGACATTAATTTTGATTTTAAGCTGAAGGTCGGTCTTGTAGGGGATGAGAACGGCATAAAATTTCTCCAGGAAGACGGAACTTATCTCGTAGATTCCTGGAAAACCTGGGAAGGAAAAACGTACTACTATGATAGCGACGGCTACGCCCTCCAGTGGCAGCACGAGATAGACGGCAAGTTCTACTACTTCAACACCCGCTGCGAGATGGTGACGGGGTGGGTCGTCTGGAACTCCGACGGCAGCCGCTCCTACTTCGACGGCGTCG
>DWYK01000059.1 GCA_019118705.1 Candidatus Merdibacter merdigallinarum
GATCTTTATGAAAAGCTGTATGCCTTCGGCATCCGGCCGATCGATAAAGACCAGGTGATCCTGAAACCTTATCTATTGAAAAAATAAATCCAATATAAACACGAAAAGAAAACAACAGGTGGCTGTCCGGACAACTACATACCCCATAACAAGTGGAATTTAGTCCTACACTTTTAAAAAATTCGACTAAGGTCCACTTTTTTGTCGTGTCAAAAAAGTCCTTCTTCTTCCAGCAGCCTGTTGTTTTCTTCATTTAATGTAACACTTATTTCCACAAAAGGGAACAGAAATCGCTGCAATCACTTGTTTCTGTAAGAGTAATTTCCACTTTTCTTTTCGTCCCTTTCAAAGTGGAAATAAACTTTTCACTTCAGCATGCTCTTTTGTCAGTTTGATGCCTGCTCTTCATTCATGATGGAGAAATACTCCTCCAGCACCGGTCCCATGACCTCGGTCGTACAGACGTTGCTCTGCAGATTGCTGCCGGTATCCGAAGAGGTCGGCGCAATGCAGGCAAAGGCCACATTTGGATCTTTATATGGACCATAGCCGATCAGCGCGGTACTGGTCGATTCACCGACCTCGGCCGTGCCGGTCTTGCCGGCAACATCCTCCGACAGCGCATTGATCGCCGTACCGCAGTATCCGGAAGTGACACAGGCGCGGAAGCCCTCCTGCACCCGCTCCAGATATTCAATATTTCCGCGCAGCGTAGAAACCACCTGATTCTCATAAGAAGCGACGACATTGGTGGAGTTGACCTCCGTCGCATAACTGAACAGATGCGGCCGCATGGTCGTACCGCCGGTGGCAATCGTTGACACATACTGCAGGATCTGGATCGGGGTACACATGTCATACTGACCGATCGCAAAGTCCAGCAGCTTACCGACCTCGGTCGAATAGCCGACATAACCGCCCACTTCATTCGGCACATCCAGCCCGGTCACATTCCCAAGGCCAAACATCGAGTAATACTGACGCATCAAAGCAAACGTCGATGACGGATCCGAGATGCCCAGTGACTGATACGGGACATACGTTCCCCCTGCCAGCCGGATGGCGATGTGGAACATATAGACGTTACTGGAAACCTGCAATGCCTTGACATCGTCGACCGGTCCATAATTGCGATACGATGCCTTGACCGGTGTGCCCTGAATGTGCATCGGCGCATCATTGATGATCTCTCCCGGCTCCACGACACCCTCATTGAGCCCCATATATAGCGTGGCTCCTTTGACGATCGATCCCGGGTTGGTATAGCTCAGATAGTTGCCGCTGGCAAACGGCGTGACATCATCGGTCTCCGTATTGCGCTGATAACCGCTCATCGCATAGATCTCTCCCGTTTTCGGGTTCATCAGACAGACGAACAACGTCGTAAAATCCTGACGATATGGATTGTCGGCGGCATTTTCCAGGGTTTCCTTCACCACTTCATCCAATCGCTGCTGCAGATCGATATCGATCGTCAGGTAGATGTCATACCCTTTTTTACCGGATGTATCATCGTTGATGATCGCATTCCCGTCCTCATCATATTCAATGCTGGAAACCTTACGCGTACCGCTCAGCAGTCCCTCATACTGATATTCCAGACCGGAGCTTCCGACCCGCGCATTCAGCGGATAGCCCAGAGCCTGATAATAGTCGACCAGTTCGGCAGGAACGCCCTGGGTGCTCGTCGTTACGTTTCCCAGCACGTCCCGCAGCGTATCGCCATACGGATACTCCCTCTTCCAGGAGCCCAGATCGACATCAAAGCCTGGAAAGTCCCCCTTGTGCTCCACCAGATAGGCAACGGTATCGTCATCGACATCTTCCAGGATCGTCTTGCTCTGTCCGCTCGTTCCGCTGACCATGCGGGCATATACGACATAGCCGGCCTCCTCTTCATCGCTGATCGACTCGCTCATCATATCATCCGTGATCCGCTCATGCAGCAGTTCCGTCCGGCGGCTCTCCGCCTCATCGCCCCAGGAGCCGTTCTGATAAGCAATCAGTTCTTCCTCGGTCAGCAGATCATTACAGGCATAGGAAGGATCGGACACATCCAGCAGCATGTGTTTGAATATGTACAGATCTTTGCGCTGCGCCGTGGTGATCTCATTGTCATCCACGTCAAAAGCTGCCGCAAACTGCTTGGCCAGCTCCCAGCGCTCCTCTGTGGTGATCTCCTCCGGCTGCGTATAGATGATGTTGTGAGAAACGACCGTGGCAGCGATGACCTTGCCGTTTCGGTCATAGATCTGCCCTCTCGGCGTCGAAGAAGACTGCGTCGTCGTGTTATACGACTCCATCTTCTCCGTATATTCGTCATGACTGAGCACCTGGATCTGAAAAAGGCGCACAAAAACAACGCTGAATAAAATGCAGATGATGACAGCGAAGATGATCAGACGCTTGGATACCTCATTGGCATAATCCATCGACTGATTCAGCTGATCGCTGGAACGTCTCATCTTATCTAGATCAAATTTACGAAAAGGATTGGGAATCATAGCTGCACCACCTTGGCTATCATTATAATACAAAGTGTGGCTCAATTACCAGCAAACCCCGAAAAAAGTAAGAAAATCAGCCGATGTTCACATATCCTGCGCCATTGTAAAGTTACCTGCTTTTGTTTATAATGAGGAGGAAGGTGATACAGATGAAAAGAACACAGACACGAAGCGTACAGGTCGGCAATGTCACGATCGGCGGACAAAACAAAGTGATCGTCCAGTCGATGTGCAACACGCCGACCAAAGATGTACAAGCGACGATCGAGCAGATCCGCCGGCTGCAGGCCGGAGGGTGTGAGATCGTGCGCATGTCGATCATGGATATGGAAGATGCGGCCGCCATCACAGCGATCAAGGCCGCTACACAGATCCCGCTAGTGGCGGACATCCACTTTGACTATCGGCTGGCGCTGGCTGCCATCGAGGCCGGGATCGACAAGATCCGTCTGAATCCCGGCAATATCGGGAAAAGAGAAAATGTGGAGGCCGTCGTCAACGCCTGCAAAGCACATCACATTCCGATCCGCATCGGCATCAACAGCGGTTCTCTGGAAAAAGACATCCATGATGCCTATGGAAAGGTGACCGCACAGGGCATGATGGAAAGTGCCCGCCGTCATGTCGATATCCTGGAGTCGATGGACTTTCATGACATCGTGCTCTCCTTTAAGTCCAGCGATCCGCTGCTGTGCATCGAGGCATACCGACTCGCTGCCGCACAGTTCCCCTATCCGCTGCATCTGGGCGTGACCGAAGCCGGCACGAGGATGAGCAGTGCGGTCAAAAGCTCGATGGCGCTGGGCACCCTGCTCAATGAAGGGATCGGCGATACGATCCGCATCAGCGTAAACGGCGATCCCTGTGACGAACTGCCGATCGTCCGCCAGCTGCTGAAATGCTGCCGTCTGATCGATCATGTCCCCAACCTCATCGCCTGTCCGACCTGCGGACGCACCGCATGGGACATGCAGCCGGTCGTCAACGAGATCGAAGCTTTTCTTTCCACGATCAACAAAGATGTGACCGTGGCCATCATGGGCTGTGTCGTCAACGGCCCGGGAGAAGCCCGTCATGCGGACATCGCGATTGCCGGCGGGCGCAAGGAGGGCCTGCTGATCCGCCGCGGAGAGATCATCGAAAAACTTCCGCAGGATCGCATCGTCGAACGTCTGAAAGAAGAGATCCTCGCATTCTGATGCAGTCAAAAAGCAGAGATGCACCTCACATGCCCCTCTGCTTTTTTTGATCTCTTTTCGGTGTGGATATCAGGCGTTGAGCTCTGCCGCCCGCTGTGCATCTGCCGTTTCGATGCGGATCGTATGGATCACGACATCCTCCAACGGCTTTGAGTTCTCATCGACCCGTACGGATGCGATCGCATTGACGACATCCATGCCGTCCACGACCTGTCCAAACACGGTGTGTACCCCATCCAGCCAAGGCGTACCGCCTACTTTCTGATACTGATCGACGACATTGGAAGGATACTCATAGTTGGCATCCATCGTCTCATCTCCATACTGCGAACCGTCCTGCTGCTGAACGATGAAGAACTGAGAACCATTGGTATCCTCTCCTCGGTTTGCCATGCTCAGCGCGCCGTTGAAATTGTAGAGCTGATCACTGAACTCATCTTCGAATGTTCCGCCCCAGATGCTCTCACCGCCGCTGCCATCGCCGGCCGGATCGCCGCCCTGGATCATAAATCCATTGATCACGCGATGAAAGGTCAGACCATCATAATATCCTTCTTCAGCGTGGGTCGTAAAATTCTCGACGGCTTTCGGCGCTTCCTCCGGAAACAGACGGATCGTGATCTCGCCGAAATCGGTTTCCATGATTGCCAACGTATCGCCCTCCTGCACATCATCCAGCTGCAGCAGATGCGGCTCTCCTCCCCCGCAGGCGCATAACAAGAACAACGCGCAGAAACAGGCACATATTTTTTTCATATCATCGTTCCTCCCTGACCTTTTCCAGCAGGTCCGCATCAAAGCGTCCCTCTTTCAACATGGCGATCTCCTGACCGTACGGCGCATGACCGTCCACATATGGCGTTTCCAGTATCTTTACGATCGATGCCAACGCCGGATGATGGACGATGCGATTCAGCGTTTCAAAGCCGATCTCGCCAAACCCGATGTTCGCATGTCGGTCCTTGCGGGCGCCCTGCCCGTTTTTGGAATCGTTGACATGCACACAATACAGCCGGTCCAGCCCGATGATCTGATCAAACTGGGTCAGCAGCTCATCGAATGCGTGGACATCATAACCGGCATCGTGCATATGACAGGTATCCATGCAGACACCCAGCTGGTTTCCATGCTTTGCATGTGTGATCAGATAAGCCAGCTGTTCAAAGCGATAGCCCAGTTCGCTGCCCTTTCCGGCCATCGTTTCCAATGCGATGTGGATCGAAGGGTCCATCCCCTCCATCGCCTCATCCAGCCCCTTTACGATCTGCGCCAGACCAGCCTCTTCTCCGGCCTGTACATGGGAACCCGGATGCAGCACGAGGACGCCGGCACCGATCTGACTGACACGCACCAGCTCCTGCCGCAGAAAATCTACGGCCAGCTCATACGTTTCCGGTTTCAGAGTGTTGGCGAGGTTGATGATATAGGGGGCATGCACGATGACATGCTCGATCGGCAGTTCATGCTCACTGCCATAGGCGATCGCCTCTTCGACCTTCAGCTTCTCCACTGCCGTGCGCCGGGTATTCTGCGGTGCACCGGTATAGATCATGCACGCATTTGCCTGATAGCTGTTCGCTTCCCGAAATGCCTGCAACAGATAATCCGGTGCGGACATGGAAACATGGGATCCGATGATCATCGTTCTTCCTCCTCCCGCTGCTGGCGCATCTTCTCTTTTGCGCGCTCTTTTTGCTGACGGCGGATATCCTCCCGGATCATCTCCCGACGGGCCCGACGACGCAGCGTTTCGATCTGCTGCTTCTGTTTTTTCTTATAATTCGGTTTGACCTTCGTCTTCTTTTTCTTCACGATCTTGCTGATTTCCTGTTCCAGCGGATCGTTCTTTTTCACACGCACGGTATGCAGTTCCTTCAGCGTCACCCATTGTCCGCCGCGAATGTTCTGATGCTCAAAGTGGATGCCGTTCTTCTCCAGGGTACGGATCATCGCATCATCCTCCGCACGGTAAAGCGCATAGCAGACGCCGTCACGGCCGGCGCGACCGGTACGTCCGCTGCGATGGATGTAGAAGTCCAGCTCTTTCGGGAATCCCAGCGAGATGACATGGGTGATCCCCTCGATATCGATGCCGCGAGCAGCGATGTCGGTCGCAACGACATAGCTCTTGCTCTGCTGCTGCAGTTCCTTCAAGGCCCGTGTGCGCTCCCGGGCCGTCAGATCACCGTGCAGCTCCACCACGCCATAGCCCTCTGCACGCATCGCTTCTGCCGTCTGGGCCGCCATCAGCCGCGTATTGGCAAAGATCAGACAGACATAAGGCTGGATCCCCTTCAGGACCTCCATCAGCTTCTGCGGATAGCTCATGTGGCGGCAAGGCACCAGTACGTGTCGGATCTGCGGCTGAAAGTGTTCGCTGCTTTCGATCTGCACCGTCTGCGGCTGTTTCATGTATTTTTTCAGAAATGGTTTCAGACCATTGGGAATCGTCGCACTGAAGCTCATCATCTGCAAATCACTTCCCATACGACCGGCGATCTGATCCACATCCTCGAGAAAGCCAAACTCCAGTGTCATATCCGCCTCATCGACGACCAGGATTCGTGCCGTATCGCAACGAAGCGTCTGATCGTTCAGAAACAGATCGCGGATGCGCCCTGGCGTACCGATGACGATATGCGGCTGTTTCTTCAGCTGTTCGTTCATGCGGCTCTTTTCGATGCCGCCGCTGATCAGGCGGATGACCAGCTGTTCCTCCACACGGCAAAGTGCCTCTGCCCGCTGATAGATCTGCATGGCCAGCTCTCTGGTCGGTGCGGTGATCACGGCCTGCACCTCCTGCCTGTCGATGTCCACCATCTCCAAGATCGGCATCAGAAAAGCATGCGTCTTGCCGGTACCCGTATCGGAAATACCGATGATATCTCTTCCCTTTAACGCCAAAGGGATCACTTGTTCCTGAATCGGTGTCAGATGACGAAATCCTTCCAGTGCGGCCAGTGCGGCACTGCGTTTCGGTAAACGGTTGATTTCCATTGCTGTCGCCTCCTTCAAACGCATTTATTATACATGATATTCCACCGTTTTCAAAACCTTTTTCCCCATTTTGAAGAACTCCCTCTTGTTGAGCTTTCCGCCGGATTATGCCATAATAGGAACGAATGGAGTTGAAGTGATATGAAGGTCATCAAGGTCCGTCCGAGAGGATACTGCAAAGGAGTCATCCGTGCGATCTCCATCGCCCGCCAGTGTGCGCTGGATCATCCGGATCGTCCCATCACCGTGCTGGGCATGCTCGTTCACAACGCATATGTAAAAAAAGCGCTGGAAGAAAAAGGCATCACCACCGTAGAGGACAGCACCAAAAGCCGACTGGAGCTGCTGGATGAGATATCGGAGGGCATCGTCATCTTCACCGCCCACGGCATCAGCGATGCCGTCAAGCGGAAGGCACAGGAAAAAGGACTGATCTGTGTGGATGCCAGCTGTCCGGATGTCGTCAAGACACAAAACCTCGTCCGCTCGCACATCGAACAGGGAGAGGCGATCCTCTACATCGGCAAACGCCACCACCCGGAGGCGGAAGCGGTCTGCGCACTGGGAGAACAGGTGCATCTCATCACCTGTCCACAGGATATTCCCGCCGGTCTGACCCAGCAGATCTTCGTCACCAATCAGACGACGATGTCGATCTTCGATGTCGAACGCATCTTTGAACAGATCCGCCTCACTTATCCGGATGCACGATTCAGTGAGGAGATCTGCAATGCGACCCGCATCCGCCAGCAGGCCATCGCCGATCTGAAGGACCGGCAGGTCGATGTGCTCTATGTGGTCGGCGACCGTCATTCCAACAATTCCAAACGTCTGGCTCAGATCGGAAAGGAACAGGGGATCCCACATGTCTATCTGATCGATGATGTATACGGCATCGAGGCCCGGCAGCTCGAGGACTGTCGCTGCGTAGCAGTCACCAGCGGTGCCAGCACCCCCACCTATCTGACCAATCAGGTCATCGACACGCTGGAACACTGGGAAGAGGGACGGCCGCTGCCCTCCATCATCATCAGCGAGATGATCGGATGACATGCAGTTTCTATACAGCACGATGCTGTCCCTGCCCAAAATGACAAAAACAGCGGATCATTAGATGGGTGCTCGTAAGACAGTAATTCTAAAAAATTACTATTTTACGGCATCTGTCGAACAGGATTGGACAACAAAACAGACGATTTTCAACTTCGGTTGGGTGTCGTCTGTTTTTGTGCGTTTAAGGGTTGAAAATCACTTGTTTTCTGCTCTGTGATGCGTTGTTCTGAGAGTAACATATCAGTCTTCATCCGTTCACGTGATTTGGGTTAAAAACAAAAATAATCCAAGAACTTGAAAGTTTTTTATGAATAATAGTAGTAATATATTGTAATCTTTGAGTTTTTGTGGTATCACATATGCTAGACATAGGTGTAGGCAAATGTTTGAGAGGTGTTTGCATGAAGATTAGTTATAAAAAGCTCTGGATGTTGCTGATTCAAAAAGATATTACAAAGGTGCAGTTGCGTAGAGATTTAGGCATTGCCCCTGGCACAATGAGTAAGCTCAATAAGGGAGAAGAAGT
>DWYK01000060.1 GCA_019118705.1 Candidatus Merdibacter merdigallinarum
GGTCATAATTATAGTTACCATAATAAATACAAGGGAAACCTGTCGATTGAGTGTCTCATCCGGCGTGACACGATGTTTGGGCCATAGAGCAGAGGTCCATCAGAGATGAAAGGAACGTGGGAAAATGAAGGCGAGCAAGGCCGGCAGGATATCTGTCCTTTTCATAGGTGTCCTCATGATGTTCTTAACGTCTACAGTTCTTTTTGCGAAAGAACCTGTCAATTTGAGCGACGATGCGGTCACGATTAAAAGCAGTGAGGGGACGCTGACGAACTATCCGACGCTGGATCAGGCAGCAAGGGCCGCAAAAGACGGCGATACGATCCTTCTGAATGAAGATATCGAGATGTCATTCTATACATTGGGTGGCAGGCGGCAGAATCCGATGATGACCATTGAAGGGAAAACGGTGACCTTGGATGGACAGGGACATACGGTAACGGCCAAAGATGAAGCTTTTTCGATGATCGAGGTCCGGCCAGGCGGTGAACTGACGATCCGAAACATCGTTCTCGATGGCAGCAGTGCGAATAACAGAAAGTTTTCCAACATCGTCAACATCGAAGGAGGTCATGTGGCGATCGAGGATCAAACGATCCTGCAAAATAATCGAACAGCTGCCATATCGATCGGTACCAATGTCCCGGGCGGCACCTGTGTGATGAACGGCGGAGAGATCCGCAACAACGTGATGCCGGATGGCAGCAATGATACGGGAGTAGCGGTAACGATCCTGGAGGAAAGCACGTTCATCATGAACGGTGGCAGCATCCATGACAATCAGACGTTGAACAAGGGCAGTTCTGGTATCATGGCCAACCGCAGCGGACGTGCGGTCCTCAACGGCGGAGAGATCTATGGGAACCGGACACAGGTATCCGGTATGGCCAGTGCGGTCCATATCCAAGGCGGCACGGTCGATCTGAACGGGACGGAGATCTATGGAAATACGTCGGTGAGCGGCTGTGGTGCGCTCTATGTGACGAACCATTCATCGTTTGGTACAAAATGGGATGGTATCCTGAATATCAACGGCGGTTCGATCCACGACAATACCGATGAAGAAGGCAACGAAAACGCCATCTATCTCTGGAGCCGCAGCAAAATCGAGGGAACCGGTGCGTATCTTCGCTTCAGCGGTTCTCCAAATGTGGAAGGCCCAAGTGTCATCTACGCGAACAGCAGTTTATCCGTAGACTTTCAGCCGTTAGAGGTCATTGGCACCTTTACACCGGTCACTCCGATCCAACTGGATACGTTGTTCTATTATGTGCTGGGTCAGCGCATCGTGAATTATACGGATGGTCTGATGGCGGATCATACACATTTTATCAACATCAGCCCATATTATGGTTATCAGGAATCGGAGGATCAGACCTATCTGTATACGGAGGCCAAACGACCGATCGTGTTCATGGATGGAGAAGAGGAGCTGGAAGCACTCGCCGACTGGGCGTTTGTTGAAGATACGATTGCCGAACCGGAGAATGTCGACAAGGCTGGATATCGTCTGGCCGGCTGGTATACAGATGTGCAGCTGAGCGATCCATGGGATTTTGCGACGGATCTTCTGCCGCGAGAAGAAGGCGATTTCCTGCTTTACGCAAAGTGGGAAGCACTGCCGGTCGAACTGCCGGAACTGTCCGACAGCTATACGTTAGACATGCCATGCCAGGATACCGAGATCACGCTGACGCCGGACTTCGAGGAAGCATCCGATCAGACATATACTTATGAGTGGAAGGATGCCGAAGGCAACATCATCGCTCAGACGCGCAGCTTGGTCGTAGATGATGTGGCAGAGGGAGAGCTGGGCAATTATACGCTGACGGTTACGGTCAAACGTTCGGACAATGGTGAGAGCGGTTCGGTCACGAGCGTTTATACGGTTCGCCATGCGGTGCATGTCATCAGGGAAGAGTGGAAGATGACGGAAGAAACGCATTATAAAGAATGTCTGAACTGCGGTGAGATCTTTGCGGAAGCCGAACATTCCTTTGTCTGGGTAACGGATCAAGAACCAGTGATCGGCATCGTCGGCTATCGTCATGAGGAATGTTCCATCTGTGGTTTTGAGAAAGAACCGGTCGAGATTCCGGCACTGGAAGAGGAACGGCCGATCGATCCAGATGACGGAAAGCCTGTGAGACCGGAAACGCCGGGCAGTGATGAAGAAGCAGATGATCCGAATGAGTCCGCACAGACAGCAGCCGCTGAACATATGGCCACATTGCCGATGGTATTGCTGGCAGTCTCTCTGGGCGGTGTCTATGTGGCGGTCCGTCGGAGAAATTCTTCTGCAGAAAACTGAGTGCCCTTTATGGGAAAATGAAAAAAATTGATAGGATCCCACCGAAGTAGACACACGAAATATTCTTGTAAATCCCATCGATGTGAAACTACAGAGGTGGGATTTATTTATGGGAGAAAAGCTAAGTATAGCAAACAACCAAAAGTGCAGGCATGCGAAGGATTCCAAGGACAGTTCAAAGCTATGCTGTTCATCCTGAATCTGAACATCGCTTCAAAGCATAAAATGAGGG
>DWYK01000007.1 GCA_019118705.1 Candidatus Merdibacter merdigallinarum
CAAGGAATGACCTTTACAACAGTAACCGTAGATGAGAAAGAGCTACAAGGTTGGAAGTTTAATGAAGCTGGTTTTGATAAGTATTGTTTGATCTATGTGATGAATGAACAAGGAGAAAAGCAGTATTATCAATATGAGGCAACACAGAATACGCTTCAGTTATATTCTAATGCCGCACCGGTCAGCACTGAAACGTATCTGCACGATCGGCAGATCGAACAGATCGCCATCATTGCGGCCGGAGTCTTCGCCGTAACGACCATCGTCGCTCTGATCGGCTGTGTGATGATCCGCAGAAGAAGCAACCTGCGCATCCGTCAGTTGCATAAAAAAGAAAGCGAATAAGAAAATCTGAGGCATTCGATGAGTTTCATCTGCCTCAGATTTTCTTTTGTTCGTTTGATGTGGTGCATCTGTTCATTTCCGAAAGGCGTGCGCATAGCCATGGGCATCTTTCCCGCTCGTCCCGATGGGTTCCTGGATCAATTCGATCGTCTCGATGGCATAAGGAGTCATCTGGTAAACATAGTTGAGCCAGTTGCGATACAGCAGGTTCGCATGGGAGCGCCAGGTGAGGATCGGTTCTCTGTTGGGATCATCATCGGGGAAATAGCGATAGGGAATCTGGATCGGTTTTCCCAGGCGAACATCTCGCCAGTATTCCTGTGCCAGCGTCTCCTTTCCATACTCAAAGTGTCCCATCAGAAAGATTTGTCGATAATCTTTCGTAACGATGATGTTGGAGCCGATGGTATCGCTGCAAGAGAGCACGGCCAGCTGCCGGACCTGGCGCAGAGCTTCCTCGTCGATGGCGGTATGCCGGGAATGCGGCGTATCGTGGATCTCGTCAAATCCGTTGGTCAGAAAGTCGTATTCATCACAGAGCCGCTGAGGATAGATGCCAAACACTTTCTCTGGCAACAGCCGCTTAGGGATGTGATAGTGATGGTACAGCGCCGCCTGTGCGCCCCAGCAGATGTGCAATGTGGAATACACATGCGATCTGGACCAGTCCATGATCTCGGTCAGTTCCTGCCAGTAATCGACCTCTTCATAAGCCAGATGTTCCACCGGTGCTCCGGTGATGATCATTCCGTCATAATAACGGTCCTTCACCTGATCGAAGAACTCATAGAACTTCAGCAGATGATCCGAGCTGGTGTTCTTCGACTCATGGCTTCGCACCATCAGAAAATCGATGACGACCTGCAGCGGGGATTTGCTGATGAGGCGCAGGATCTGGGTCTCCGTTTCGATCTTTTTTGGCATCAGATTCAGGATGATCAGCCGCAGTGGACGGATATCCTGGCGGGAGGCATCGCTTGCGGCGATGGCAAAGATCTTTTCGCTTTCCAGTATGTCCTTAGCCGGCAGGTCATTGGGAATGTTGATCGGCATGTCAGGCCTCGCTGGCAATCAGCGCCTGTCGGATGTCGTCGATGATGTCCTGCGGGTCTTCCAGACCGATCGAGAAACGGATGAGATCCTTGTCGACACCGGCCTCTTTCAGCTGTTCGTCGCTGAGCTGGCGGTGGGTGTGGCTGGCCGGATGCAACAGGCAGGTACGGGCATCCGCCACATGGGTGGCGATGATCGCCAGCTGCAGGGAATCCATGAATTTTTCGGCCTTCTCCCGGCTGCCCTTCAAGGCGAAGGCGAGCACGCCGCAGGTGCCCTGTGGGCAGTATTTCTGCGCAAGCGCATGATCGCTGTCGTCTTCCAGTCCGGCATAGCGGACCCATGCGACTTCGTCCCGGCTCTTCAGAAAGCGGGCAACGGCCAGTGCATTGTCACAGTGCCGCTTCATGCGGACAGCGAGCGATTCCAGCCCCAGCTGGAGGTAGAATGCGTTCTGCGGTGACTGGATGGCGCCGAGATCACGCATGAGCTGGCTCGTGGCTTTGGTGATGTAAGCGAGCTTGCCGAATTTCTTCGTATAGGTGAGCCCGTGATAGGAAGCATCCGGTGTGGTCAGGCCCGGGAACTTCTCCGCATGGGCCTCCCAGTCAAAACGACCGCTGTCCACGATCACACCACCGACAGCGACGCCATGTCCGTCCATGTACTTGGTCGTGGAGTGGGTAACGATGTCACAGCCCCATTCGATCGGGCGGCAGTTGACCGGTGTGGCAAAGGTATTGTCGATGATCAGAGGAACACCATGACGGTGTGCGATGGCCGCAAACTTCTCGATATCGAAGATGCCGACGGTCGGGTTGGTGATGGTCTCGCCGAAGATGCATTTCGTGTTCGGGCGGAAGCAGCGTTCCAGCTCTTCTTCGCTGATGTGCGGATCGACGAAGGTGCATTCGATGCCCATCTTCTTCATCGTTACGCCAAACAGATTGTATGTTCCGCCGTAGATCGCACTGGAGGCGATGAAATGATCACCGGCCTCACAGATGTTGAATACGGCAAAGAAGTTGGCTGCCTGGCCGGATGATGTCAGCATCCCCGCAACGCCGCCTTCCATCGCGGCAATCTTTGCGGCGACGGCATCGTTGGTCGGGTTCTGCAGACGGGAGTAGAAATAGCCGGAGCGTTCCAGGTCGAACAGCTTTCCCATCTCCTCGCTGCTGTCGTATCGGAATGTGGTGCTCTGATAGATCGGAATCTGTCGCGGTTCGCCGTTTTGCGGCTGATAGCCTTCATGAAGACACTTTGTATCAATTTTCATAGATCTTCCTCCTGTAATTTTCATTATATGAAACAATTTTACACTGTTTATGAAAATACATCAATGATTCTTTTCTGTTTTTGTGCGAAAGTGGACACAGTGAGAGGAAGGAATGGCACTGTCGTATAAAAAAGCAGCCGAAGGATTTCCTTCCGCTGCGGTTTGCGTGTTATTTCTGGATGACGGAGCGGATGATCTCCATCATCGCATCATGCAGGTCTTCCCGCTCCAGGGCAAAATCGACCTGTGCCTGCAGGAAGCCTTTTTTGTCGCCGACATCATAGCGTCTGCCCTCAAAATCATAGGCGTAGACCGCTTCCTGTCTGCTCAGGCGGTCGATCGCATCAGTGAGCTGGATCTCATTGCCTTTGCCCGGTGCCTGTGTCTCCAGCAGATCGAAGATGGCCGGTGTCAGCACATAACGGCCCAGGATGGCGAAATTGCTCGGCGCTTCTTCTCTGGATGGCTTCTCCACGAATCTGCGGACCTGGCTCAGGCGCTCGCTGAGCTGTTCCTTCGGATCGATGATGCCGTATTTGTGGACGACTTCCGGTGCGACCCGCTGTACGCCGACGACGCTGTCGCCGGTCTCATGGTAAACGTCCACCAGCTGCTGCGTTGCGGTCTTACCGTTGCGGTTGACGACGATGTCATCCCCCAGCAGGATCGCAAAAGGCTCATCTCCGACAAACGATCTTGCGCATAATACCGCATGTCCCAGTCCGCGCGGATTCTTCTGGCGTACGCTGTATACATTGGCCATGGAAGCGATCGCCTGCACCATCTGCAGATGGTCAAGATCGCCGGAAGCCTCCAGCTTTTTTTCCAGCTCAAAGCTGACGTCAAAGTGATTCTCAATACAGCTCTTGTAACAGTTGGTGATGATCAGGATCTCTTCGATCCCGCTCTGTACGGCCTCTTCCACGATGTATTGGATCGTCGGTTTGTCTACGATCGGCAGCATTTCCTTTGGCACTGCTTTTGTCGCCGGGAGAAACCGGGTACCGAAGCCGGCTGCCGGAATGATCGCCTTTCTTAGTTTTTTCATCATTTCCTCCGTCTGCTGCATAGACATGCAGATAAAATAAACGAGTTTGGGTTTGCCCGTTACCATTATAACAGACAAAGCAGGGAAAGCAAAAGAAAAACTAGGACCGCACAGGTACGGACACCGGTCTGTAGTTAGTTTTTCTTTTTTTCTTTTGCGTCCGCCGCTGCCTTGCTGGCCTCTTCGACGGATGTGATCATGTCCTTCTTGGATGCCTCTAGATACATGGCGCTCTTCTTCTCATCGCCCTTGTTGTCATACTGCAGGGCGAGCAGGTATTCCAAAAATCCCTTATCCAGTCCGGATGCCTCTTTCAGCCGTTCTTCCATCTCATCGATGTAAGAATACTTCTTCAGGATGAAGATGTCATAGATGCGGTGCGACTCCTTTTTCTGGTTCTCATCGTCCTCCCAGGTGTCGATCTCATCGATCAGCGCTTTTGCCCGCTTGCCGTCCGAACGCTCCACATAGTAGTTGAACGCCTTCAGCACGAGGTCTTTGCGCTGTTTCTTCGTAACGCGCATCGCCAGCATCTCATCGAACAGCCGCCCGATCTCCTCATGATCCTCGATGAACATGTAGCCGTTGAGCTTCATGTACAGGCGATTGTACTTCGGATACAGGTATTTGACCAGAAAAGAGTCCAGCATCGTCAGATATTCTCCGTACTCTCCTCTCGCCAGCAGGTTGTGCAGCTTGCGGAACGTCGCGCGCTTCTCGTATTCCGTAAACAGAAAGAAGATGACGCAGATGACGACCAGTGCAATTCCTATCGTTTGCAGATCCATAGTTGAGTCCCTCCATTGTAAGAGTATGTGTTCTGTAACTTATTATATATGAAAACAGAGAGAATTTAAAAGCGATCTGTGCGAAATGTGACGATTTGTGAAGAAAAAAGGTCAGATTCTACATATACGAGGGGATATGCAGTAAAACCGGCAAGATCCTGTCGATCACAGGCACCGGGCAAAATTTAGTAAAATTATTCTGAACTTAAGGGAATTCCAAAAATATATGTATTATATTACCAAAACATGTAAAATTG
>DWYK01000061.1 GCA_019118705.1 Candidatus Merdibacter merdigallinarum
ACGATTTCGCTATCCCTTCTTCTCGCCTGTGCCTCACGGCTACAAACCTTGGGAGTCGCTTTAGGGTTCGTCGGCAACTACGCCCCGGTGGACTTTCACCACAGACAGACGGCATGCCCGTCATACAAAAAAACGAGGTGATCTCACCTCGTCTTTGATTGTCGTGAAAATTGCTTATGCTCTTTTCTTGCGAACGTACAGCACACCGCTGCAGACTGCAGACGCAAGTGCCAGCGTTACGAACGCCATGATGTAGGAAGCACTTCCCGTTTCCGGATCCTGTGTCTCGTTTCCATTTCCCTGTGCAGGAGGGGTGATCGGATCGGACGGTTCCAGCTCCGTGGCTGGAATGCCGACCTTGACCGTAGCGGAAGCGGAGTAGTCACCACAGGTAACCGTAATGGTAACAGTGCCTTCTGCCTTCGCAGTGATGACGCCCTTCGTACCGTTGCCTTCTACGACAGCGATGTTTTCATCAGAGCTCGTCCATACCAGTTCCTGTGTGCTGTTTTCCGGATCAAGGATCGCATTCAGCTCTGCGCTGTCACCGACGGCCAGCGTCAGTTCATCGCGATCAAGCGCAACGCCCTTGCACAGGATCTCAACTACTTCGCCATCCGGGTTGTCATAGGTATACTTCGTGATTGCATCACCGTCGTTGACATAAGCAACTGCATCTTCGTCGTAGCAGCTGACCATGTTCTCAACATCGGCAAATGTCGATCCTTCCACGGTGACATTGGCACCGTTGACCAGCAGCACGCCGCAGGAAACTTCCGCGCCGTTGTACCAGAGGTCAGAGATCTCGGTATTGCGGATGGTCGCATCCTTCGTGTTGTTGATCTGGATGCCGTTCTGCGCCGTCGCATTCGTTGCGCCGACGCCCTTGATGAGCGCACCGTCGATCCGTACCGAACCGTTCGTCTTGCAGACGATACCGGCCTTCTGGAACTCCGTGATGCTGACGTTTTCGATCGTTACATCTTCAGCGTTCTCCGCACCCTGCGGGCTGTCCACATAGATGCCGATGCCGGTCTGGCAGCCGCATACCGCGCCCTGCTGACGGCAGCCGATGTTGACGATGTCCACATTGTATACATTCAGACCCTTGACCGCATAGATGCCATGTCCCTGAATATGTGCAGCCGTCAGCTCGTTTTTCTTGCCGTCGATCGTCAGATTGCGCAGCGTGACATTGTCCGTCGTATACAGAATATGAGACTTGGTGTTGTCGGTCGCTTCGATCACAGTGCCTTCCTTCGACTCACCGATGATGGTAACTGCCTTATCGATCGTCAGACCGCCTTCGTAATGACCGTTCTTCAGCAGGATCGTATCACCGTCCACTGCTGCAGCCAGCGCTGCATTCAGCGTTGTGAACTGACGTGCACCGATGCTCGCTACCGCATCAAAACGCGTTTCCGGATGTGCATCCACATATTCTTTGACCGTATCATAGCCGATGCCCTTCGGTGTCGATTCCGTCAGGTTGCTATCATAAGTGACCCAGTTGGATTTTGCCGTCGTCACGTCACCTTCTTCATCCGTGACCTCAACGACCGTACGCACTTGTGTGACCGTACCGTCCTTGATCTTCTCCGTTACATCCAGACCGGCGACCGAGCTCTGTGTCAGGTTGGTCTGCAGGACGAGTCCGGCAGGAACCGTCGTGTTCTCATTTGGCCAGGCCGAATACTTCTTTCCATCCGTACCGGTCAGATAACCATCCCATGCCTTGTTCTTCTCATAGACGCTCTGATCGCTCGTCTTCTTGACGCTCTTGATCTCACTGTCCTCCAGGTACTCATAGCGGACCTTGATGTTTGCATCTGCATCTGTCAGATCCAGATCCTCTCCCAGAGAGAATCTCACCCAGGCACCGTTGGCGTTCCAGCCGTTTGCGGAGCCATAGATCGCTGTGATCATTTCCGGTTCAGCGTTGTCCTGTGCGACTGAAAAGGACAAACAAAAACGCAGATGATCTGCGTTTCAAGACCGCGACGGCGCTTTCTTCGTCATCCGCTCCAGCAGGCTCTCATAGATCGGCCGGGAGCCCAGCGCCTGTGCGCTCAGATAGGCGGTCAGCGACACCAGCGTCAGCGAAAGCAGCTGTGGCAGTCCTCCGCACATCTCCATGATCAGCACGATGCCGGTCAAAGGCGCACGGACGATCCCGCTGAAGAGAGCCGCCATCCCCAGAATGATAAAGTTGTTGATGTAGGCCTCGTTCATGCCGCTGAGCGATGTGACCAGACAGCCATAAGAAGCTCCCAGATAGCTGCCCAGCACCAGCAGCGGAAAGAAGATGCCGCCGGCCGCACCGCTGCCAAAGCTCACCAGCGAAAACAGAAATTTCATCCCCAGCAAAAACAGAAGCGTCCCCAACAGCCGCGGGGAGTGCTCCAGCAGTGCGATCATCGCATGGCCGCCGCACAGCAGCTGTGGCAAGAACACCATGCACAGCGCGCTCACGAGCAGTGCGATGCAGACACGCTGATGCGGCTTCACGAACGAAAGACGGGCATAGAGTGCAGGCATCCGCAGCGTCGCATAATTATAGAATGCGCCTGCCGCACCGGCCACGACCCCCAGCAGGAGCACCCAGCCATAGGCAGAAAGCGGCAGGGAGGACTCCAGGGCAAAGTCAAAAGAAGGCGCAAAACCGAAGGCAGCCCTTGAGAGAAAGTCGCCGGTCAGCGCCGCGATGACCACCGCCAGCAACAACGGCGTGCGAAAATCCTTCAGCACTTCCTCCAGACAAAACAGGATCCCGGAAAGCGGCGCATTGAACGCTGCCGCCAGGCCGGCACCGCTTCCGCAGGTGATCAGCGAACGTGCATGTGACTCCCGGTGAAGCAGCGTTGCCACCCCTTTTCCGCACATGCCGCCCAGCTGGATGCTGGGGCCTTCCCGCCCCAGTGACAGACCGCCGAGCGCCGCCAGCGTGCCGGCCGCCATCTTGCAGGGGATCACGCGCTTCCAGTTCTGATCGATCGTCCCCTGCACCTCGCCTTCGATCTGAGGAATGCCGCTGCCGGAGATCATCGGTTCCCACCGCAGCAATACGGCGATCCCCACGCCGATGAGCACCAGCATCACCAGCACCAGCGGCAGCCAGAGCAGATCCGCGCGCAACTGTGTGCTGATCCACATCACCGCCTCCTCTGCCCACGACAGCAGCCGCCGGTAGACGATGGCGACCAGACCGGCACATCCGCCGACCAGAAAGCCTTCGATCAAAAGCATCCCGCTCGCCTGTTCACCTTTTCCTGCACATTTCATCCCATTCTTCCCCTTTCAAGACAGCAATCAGCTGTTCGCGCAGCTCATCAAGATCGACAGCGACCCTGTCGATGATCCCGTTCACGGGCAGCTGCTTCTGCGGCAGATACGCCTGGCTCCAGATGCTGCGCCAGCCGGCATCGTGCGCACCGATCACATCGGCCTCATAGCTGTCGCCCACATACCAGATTACATCCCCTTGTGCGACCTGCAGCTGTTCTTCGACCCAGCGAAAGAGGGCGGGGTCGGGCTTGTCCCGATGGATCATCCCCGAAAAGAACTGCCGCTGCACCGGTATGTACGCATCTGCTCCCAGCTGCCGGGCCTTTTCGCGCTGATGTCGGGCATCCCCGTTGCTCAGCAGCGCCAGCTGCGCCCCCGCCTCCCGCAGACAGGCCAGCAGGTTTCGCATCGCCGGCTCCATGCGCAGATGTGCCTGGGCGCTCGCATACGCCCGCTGCAGCTCGATGCTCTGCGCTTCGCTGAGAAGCTGCCCAAAATCAGAAAACGCCAGTCGGTTGCGTTGACGAACGAGCTGTTCTGCATCGTTGACGCCCTGTGCGCGCAGCACATCGCTGTACCGGCGGGAAGCCGCAAAGATCTGCTTCAGCACATCATCCGACGGTGTCTCTTCCTTCAGACACTGACATGCCGCCTCCGCAAAAGGTGCATACAGATCATACAGCGTGCCATCCATATCAAATATGACAAATATACGCATTCCATCACCGGCTCCATTATAGCACGCTTTCCCCGCAAAGAAAAAAAGAGCTTTTGAAAAGCCCTGTTTATGCCGCTTCCGGCCGCGTCTTGATGCGGAAGATGAAATAGAACACATGGAAGAGCCATGCCGCCCCCAGCACGATGCGGCCGATCAGCACCTCGCCCATGAGCACGAAGGCGATGAGCATCAGGATCGTCGTAACGCTCATCATCGTCACCTTCTGACGAAGCGTCAGCCCTTCCCCGTTGAAGAAAGGGGTCATGTGCTTGCGATACAGCGGTTTGCTGTTCAGCCAGGCATGCAGGCGCTTCGAGCTTCGCGCAAAGCACCAGGTAGCCAGCAGATAAAACGGTACGGTCGGCAGGACCGGCAATACGGTGCCGATGGTCCCCAGCACGAAAGCAGCGATGCCGACGATGATATACAGGATCCTCATTTGTTTTCCTCCCTGCGCATTCTGCGCTGTTCTTTCTTCGTTTCGATGACATGGGCGATGGCCAGCAGCGGGTGATGAAACAGCATCCGCGGACCGCTGTAACGCATGACCGACCGGATGCGCGTTCGGTGCGCCGGATCGTAACAGTGCACCCGGCAGTTGGAACAAAACGTCTTTGTCTCCATGAACGGACATTTTTCACTGCGCTGATGCGCATAGGCGAGCAGCTCTTCACAATCCGGACACAGGGCACTGCCATGGTGATGCCGACAGTACAGTGTGATCATCTCTTTCACCACGCGTTCCTCCCGCGCCCGTTTTTCTTCGACGCTGCGCTTCATCCGCGCTTTCTCCCGAAATCCGCTTCCATGCACACATCACAGATGCGCAGCGTCGAAGGACGATGCGATACGAGCACGTTCGTCTTTTCCTGTTTCTGCTCATCCAGCGCTTTCAGGATCACCGCTTCATTGAGCGAATCCAGGTTGCTGGTCGGCTCATCCAGAAGGACCAGCTTCGCGTCGTAGAGAAAGACACGAGCCAGCCCGATGCGCTGACGCTCACCGCCCGACAGGGAGTCCCCCAGCTCTGCCACGTTGGTGGCATAGCCCTGCGGCAGTGACAGGATGAAGTCGTGGATGCTCGCCTTCCTGCACGCCTCGACGACCTCTTCATGCGTGGCCTGCGGACGGACGAAACGGATGTTGTTTTCGATCGTGTCGTGAAACAGATGGGTGTCCTGTGTCATATAGCTTTCATGTGCGCGCAGTGCCGTGGTCCTGAGGTCTCGAACATCGTCGTTTCCGATGCGCACGCTCCCCGCATCGACGTCCCAGAAACGCATCAGCAGCTTCAACAGCGTCGACTTGCCGCTGCCGCTGGGACCATGGATCCCGGTCATCTGATGAGAACGGATCTGCAGGGAGACATCGTTGAGGATCTGTTCTTCTTCATAGGCAAACGATACCTGTGTCAGTTCCAGATCCCCGTCGCTGACCTCACGTCCTTCCCGGTTTTCCTCTACGAGCGGCTCTTCTTCCAGCAGCTCCAGGATCCGCTCTCCGCTGGCCAGCGTATTCTGCAGGGTCACGCCCAGATTGGCCAATGCCGTGACCGGACCGAAAGAAGACAGCAGCGTCACAAAGCCGAGCAGTACGCCTGCGGAAGAGAGCATGCCCTGCTGATGCAGCAGGCCGCACAGCCCCAGCATGAGCAGGCTGAGCGTGTGGATCACCGTGCCGGTCAGTGCACTGCCTTTGCCGCTTTGGATGCGCAGCTCCCCTTCACTTTTGGAAAGTGCCTCGCTCTGATGACGGATCGAAGCCAGCCGCGCCTCACCATCCGCATACTGCAGCGTCTGTGTCAGACCGCGTAGCGATTCCAGCAGATAGCCGGAAAAAGCTCCGGCACGCTGCCGGCTCTGCATGCCCAGATCGCTGCAGCGGTGTGACAGCAGCAGCGGCAGCACGATGCCTACGATCGCATAGCTCACCAGCGCATACACGCCCAGCAGCGGATGCAGCCCGGCAATGAGCAGGCTCATGAGGATGCTCATGACCAGCGCGATCAGGATCGGTGAGATCGTATGGGCATAAAACACTTCCAGCAGTTCGACATCGCTGGTGAGACGGCTGATGAGATCGCCTTTCCCTCTGCCTTCCAGCTTCGCCGGGCACAGCCGTCGCAGCGCCGTGAACACACGGTCACGGATCAGCGCCAGCAGTTTGAAAGCGATATAATGATTGCTCGCCTGTTCACCATAGCGAAGCACGCCCCGGCCAATGCCGAACACCGCCAACATTCCGAAGAAGAACGGCCAGGAAAACGGATCCGCCGCCCCCAGCGCCTTCAGTATGCCCAGAGCGCCGAACACCGTGATCATGATCGAGCAGAAAAAGCCCAACGCCCCCAGACCGACCGCACATACCATCCACAGCCACAGCGGACGGACCAGTCCCAGCATCGCATACAGGATGCTAACCCTGCTTCTCTTCATGTTCCCGCTCCTTTCCATAATTCTCCAGTGCCTGCTGTGCATTCCACAGCTGTGCAAAACCGCCATCGCCATTCACCAGCTGTACAAAGCTGCCTCGTTCGACGATCGCACCGGCTTCCATCACATAGATCTGATCGGCGTGGACGACATTGGCCAGACGATGGGTGATGAGCAGCACCGTCTTTGTCTTTGCCAGTGTTTCGATCACCTCCATGATGAGCGTTTCGCTCTCCACGTCGATGTTGCTGGTCGCTTCATCAAAAATGTAGACCGGCGAATCGTGCAGCAGGGCACGCGCCAGCGCCAGGCGCTGCCGTTGTCCGCCGGAGAAGTTGGATCCCTGTTCCTTCAGCATCGTATCCAGCCCCTGTTCGCCGCGCAGAAAATCTGCCAGCCGCACCTGTTCCAGCACCGCCCACATCGCTGCATCATCCACATCTTTTTTTGCCAGCCGCAGATTTTCACGCACCGTTGCGGAAAACAGATACGACTGATGCGTGACGCGGGTGATGAAACGCAGACGGTCCGCTTCACGCAGCGTCCGTCCTTCCTGCTCACCAAAACAGATCGCTCCGTCATACCCGTCCAGCTCTCCCATCAGCAAAGCAGCGCTCGTGCTCTTCCCACAGCCGCTGGGACCGACGATGGCGGTAAAGCTGCCCTGCGGCAGGCGCATGTTCAGATCCGAGACGACCGTCCGTTCCCCGTCGTAGGAAAACGACACGTTCGCAAAGGTGATCGGAAACGGCATCGGTGCCAGCGCTTGTTCCCCGCTCTTCTCCGCCGGCAGTTCGATCAGACGAAAGATCTTGTCGCTGGCCGCCATCCCATTCATCGCAATGTGGAAGAACGATCCCAACGTGCGCATCGGAAGGAAGAACTCCGCCGCCAGCAGGATCGTCATCAGCGCCGCCTGCAGCGTGATCGTCCCGCTGTGCAGTTCCCAGACGGCAATGCCGATGCCCAGCGCCGCCCCGCCGAAGGCGACCAGATCCATGATCGTGATCGAATTGAGCTGCATCGTCAGCACCTTCATCGTAATGCGGCGAAACTTTTCCGCTTCCTCGTTCATGATCCGCTGCTGACGTTCATCCGCCTGATAGATCTTCAGTGTCGTCAGCCCCTGCAGGTTTTCCAGAAAATGATCGCCGAGCGAGGTGTACTGCCCCCAGTATCTGGACAGCAGCTTTTTTGCAAATGTCTGCACCGCAGCGATCGATATCGGTATCAGTGGCACACAGACAAACAGCACCACCGCCGCTTTCCAGTTCACGAACACCAATGCCACGAACAGCGTGACCGGCGCCAGCATGCTGTAAAAAAACTGCGGCAGATAACTGGAAAAATACGTTTCCAGCTGATCGACGCCCTCCACGCTCACCTGAACGATCTCGCTGGTCGACACCCGTTCGTGATAGCTGCCTCCAAGAGAGAGCAGCTTGCGGTAGATCTTCTCACGCAGCTGCTGCTTGACGGCGTGGCTGGCCCGCTCGCTGCTGATCGCTGCCAGGACGCCCAGGTAATGGCGCAGGACGATGACGAGGACTGCGGTCCCGATGACGATGCCGATCGCTCCTGACGACAGCTGCGCGCCGCTCAGCAAAGCGGCCAGCAGCCAGGTGAGCACCGTGATCAGCAGGATATTGAGCACCAGCATCAGCCACTGATACCCCACGTTGCGCTTAATATGATACAGTGAGGATCCCACCTCACGAATGAGCTTTTTATCGATCATCAAAGCAATCGCCCCCTTTAGTTATCCAAAGCTAACTAATAGGTTAGCAAAAACTAACCATTGTGTCAACTCGTTTCTTCACTTTTTGCGGCTTTGACGCTCGTCCGCCAGATGCCCGCTTCTTGCATTGTGAGGCAAACATGGTATAATATTTCCGTATTTTCGCATTGAAACCGGCACGAAAATCATTACAGAATGTGAGGTCATACCGTGAAGTTCAGACAGCTGTTCGCCATACCAAATCTGTTGTGCTACCTGCGCATCGCACTGATCCCCTACTTTGTCGTGACTTATCTGCACGCACAGGAGGCGATCGATTATCTCTATACCGCACTGATCCTGGCCGTGATGGAGATCACCGACTTCCTCGACGGCTTCATCGCCCGTCGTTATCATATGGTCACCGAAATCGGCAAGATCATCGACCCGATCGCCGATAAGCTGCTGCAGCTGACGCTGCTGGTGCTGCTCATCTATCAGTATCCGCTCGCCGTCGGCGTGCTGGTGCTGTTTCTGATCAAGGAGACGAGCATGACGATCTGCGGTCTCGTCTCCATCCGCAAGAAATGCCGGCTGGATGGCGCGCTGTGGTGCGGCAAGGTCGCAACGACCGTCTTCTACATCTGCATGGTCCTGCTGATCCTGTTTCCTTCCATCGGCCAGCTGCTTGCCGACATCCTGCTGCTGGTCACCGCCGCATTCCTCATCTATTCCTTCATCGTTTATATGAAGACGTACTATCAGATGCTGAAAAAAGAAGATCACGACTAAAAAAGCTGTTACAGCCGGACCCATCCTCGGTCGGCCGCAACAGCCTTTTTTATATCTTTCATCTGCGAAACATCACATAGAGGCCGATCAACATCACACCGACCGATATCCCCATCAGCGCCCCAGATAGAAAATCCTGTACTGCGCTTCCATAGAAACTGTGAGAAAGCGCCTGCATGGCGATTCCCAAGACGATCAGGAGGATCCCATACAGGATCTTGTTCTGGCGCTCCAGCTCCTGGGTCCGCCGCAGCAGGTCCGTCAGCCGTTCCTCATCTCCGCGCGGCTGCTGCACATCGCCTTCGATCAGTTCGCCGATACGGATGTCCAGCGCCTCGCACAGCGGCCGGATCAGTGCATAGTCCGGCATTCCTTTGCCGGTTTCCCAAAGTTAAAGATATGGATACAGGTTAATCAATTTTGCCGATAAAGCGGTAGTAAATCTCAATCTCCTGATCTCGCATCCCATCCGCACTTTTAATGGCCTCGTGAATGACGATTTTTTCAATCAGGGTATTGAGAAGTTCAGCGGTCAGTTCTGTGGGATTGGCGTACTGCTTGATGAGAGCGACCCACTTTTCGGCATCCAGAGCAGTTTGCTGCTCTGCGGTCAGTTCCGCTTGCAGGCGGCTGATTTTTTCCTCCAGCTCCAGCTGTTCTGCCTGGTACTTTTTCGTCAGCAGATTGAAGTTATATTCGGTGATGCGTCCGGCAGACCAGTCCTCGTACATTCGGACGAATTTTCCGTCCACTTCTGCCTTGCGCTTTTCCGCCCGTTTCAGCTCAGATTCCTGACGCTTGGCGGCGGTTATGCGTTCCCGGTCACCGTTTTTCAAAATCTGCTGCAAGAGTTTTTCTTCGCTCATCTGCGCCCGATGGGACCAATACTGGATTCTGGACAGTACATAGACATAGAGCGTATCATAGCGGATATAATGCGCCGAGCATTGTGTACCCATCTGTCCGTATTGGCTGCAAGTGAAGTGGCTGTACGGCGTTTTGTTCTGCCGGTTCGTGCCGAAGCGCATAGACCAGCCACAATCTGCACATTTTACAAGACCGGCGAAAATCTGCGTTGTGGCATCCTTCTGCTGCCGTCTGCGGCTGGCAATCTGCTTTTGCACCTGCTCAAACACATCCCGGCTGATGATCGCCTCATGGGTATTTTCCACCCGAATCCATTCTTCTTTCGGCTTACGAACCTTTTTCTTGTTTTTATAAGAGATATTGGTCTGCTTATTGTGTACACTGTTGCCGATGTAGGTTTCATCTTGCAGAATACTTTTGACCTGAGCGATCGTCCAGGCATAGGATTTTTCTTCCGGCGCATTGGCATAGATATTGGCGAAAGTTCCATACCGCTGATAATTGAGCCAGCCCGCAGTCGGAACTTTCTCTGCAATCAGGGTCTTGGTGATTTTCGCTGCACCCGCCCCATGAAGTGCAAGGTCAAAGATTTTCTCGATGATCCAGCGGGTTTCTTCGTCTATGGCTAAAGTGTTTTTGATTTCGGGATGGCGGATGTATCCCAGCGGCGCATAGGCAAAAGTGCGTTCTCCGGCAGCAAATTTGGCACGGAGCGCCGTTTTCACCTTGCGGCTGGTATCCTTTGC
>DWYK01000062.1 GCA_019118705.1 Candidatus Merdibacter merdigallinarum
AATCAAATTTATTATAGCAAGGATCGGATCGAAAAAACAGGACCCGGCCGTATTTATTTCGCTGCCGTGAAGTAAAAAGCAGATCAAAAAGCAAATACGGCACAAAAGAAGGTGAAGCTGTATCGGAAAACGCAAATTTCTTCTGCTCGCCCGAGCGCACGGCATGAAAATAAAAAAGTGGCGAACTCCCTTTGTTCAAAAGGATCGGCCACTTTGTTATCTGCCGTGGGTCTCAGTCATGCTTGGCATATCATAAACGGGCATCGGATGATCCGTACCGCATGCCTTTTTCTGACCTTTCATTCTCAGCTTCACGATCCGATCAGATCATTTCCTCAATTTGGTTTTCCTTGCAAATGAACGCTTTATCGGCTTTATGTTTTTTCATGAATTTTTTTGTATTTGGTGCTATGCATTGCCTGTGTCTTTACACGGGAACACACCAGGCGGTATCTGACACGGTATTCTCTCAGCTCCGTTTGAAAGCGGGCCGCTGTCGCTTCCAGCTGATCCAGCGCATGATCGATGTCCGAACCTTTCAGCTCAATGAGGTAGGCATCGCGCCGATCGTCATTCATGACCAGAAAATCGCAGCAAATGGATGCATCACGTATGACGTCCCCGTCTATTCTGTACTGAGTTACCAGACAGGCATCCATATTCAGAGCTCGATGTTCACGTCTTCCCTTCGCATCGCGGCTAACGATGACCGGCTGGCGTTCTTCGCATAAGGAGGAAATCCATCCAGAGGCATCACGATCCCTCCTCTGCTTGCTGCTCAATGGCAAACAATGCATCATATTCTTTGTTGATCCCATGCGAGATCTGGTCAAGCAAGGAATTATCGATCTGCATCAATTCCGGATCCATGCAATCCTCAGCATGTCCATTTTCGATAAACAGGGCCGCACAAGACGCACTCTCGATCCACTTGCAACGAGAAATGATCTGTGCCGTCTTTTGCAAAGCGCGTTTCCCCACCGTATCCGCATAGAGCAAATTATTCACGGTTCCCAGTACATATGGACTGTGCGTAGTCAATAGTATAGCATTTCCGGCACCGACGACCAGCGAAATCAATTCAATGATCAGCTTCTGTGATTCAGGAAACAGATTGGATTCAGGTTCTTCCATGATGAAAAAGACCGGCTGCTCTGCAACTAAATAATAGACCAAGAGGTTCAGGATCCAGACGGTCTCCTGCTGACCGGAAGAAGCAAAATTGATTTTCACATAACGGTCTTTATCGACCCAGGTGCGCTCCTCCCCGTCTGCAAACGTATATTTTCCTTTCAGGATCTGCGCAACAAGTGTAAGAGCTTCTTCATACAGATCCTTTTTGGTCTTCGGAATGAGCATCCCTTCCCCAAGCCCTTCCAGACCGTTCGCAAACTGTGGGCGCAGCCGCATGACGCGTTCCAGATAATCCCGGGTACAAGCATTCAGCAACCGCTTCTGTGCATCGTCCATCGTAGAATAGAAATAATTGAACTGACTGCCCAATATGGTCAGGGCACTGCGCCCGGCAGGAATATAAACGGTCTCATATGGATCATCAAACAGCTCGTTGAGCTCCCGTCGCAGGGCTCCTGGATCCTTCGCTGTCCAAGAACGGTTCAGAAAGCTCCGGATCTGAGGTGAATACTCCACCCAGATAAAATTTGGTGTCAGGGAATTGCGGCTCTCTGTAAGACTTATGGTGATCTTCACATCGTCATGATATCGATAGCACAGTCGCATGCGCTTATCCATGCTGTAGGATGAACCAAACGTACTGAGAAATTTGCTGCGGACAAGGCTCTCAAAATCACCGCACAATGTGCGCTGTTTCGCATCTTCCAAAGAAGCCGCATATTTCGATCCGTAAATGCGTTTTGAATACTCCTGCTGCTGGATCAGCTGGAAAATATCATCTTTCATCGTGCGGAAGAAATAAATGACCTTTGCGACCGTACTTTTGCCCGCTGCCTGAAAACCAGTCAGGACCGTATATTGTCGGACCGCCAGCTCACAATGCTGAACGGGCCCCAATCGATCGATCGTCAGCTGATGCATGTTCATCCCTCCAATCACATAGCAAAGATGTCTTTTTTGTCATTATAAAAAAACTTCTCTGTCATTTACAAGAAGAACGTATCCGAAAGGATCCGGCCCTGAAAGGAAAAAGCAGACACGATAAAAACACGGCCTTTCACTCATGTCCTCCCCGCCCTGCCGGTCCAAAGAAGACCATTCGATCCAAAGCGGAACCTGCCATCCTGTGCGCCGCTTGCCGCGAATGTGCAAAAGCCCCCTTCTCAGCCATCTGAGAAAGGGGCAGGAAACTGGATCGACCGTTCTATGCGGAACCGCTGCGTCCTTTATTTCGCCTTGTCCCGCGGTTTTCGAACGCGTAGGGCCATCCAGACGCCCAGTGCGATCGCAGCAATCGCAAAGGCAGCGGCCAGTCCGAAACCGACATACTGCATGTTCTGCACGGATGCATACGCATCCGCATCGATGCTCATCCCGTTGAATCGCTGTAAAGTCTCTTCCGCGCTGTCATACTGATAGTATGCCCGTTCTCCTTTTTCATTCATCACATAGATGACACAGAAGTTTTCCAGATCCGGATCGTCAAAGACCCAGCCGGACAGCTCAAGATCTTTGATCGTCACCGTCTGAAACTGCATGCCCGCAAGAGATCGCTGATCGGAAGGAACATCGATCTGATACAGCGTGCGTCCGGCGATGGAGACCGGCACAAAGGAAGAGGTGACCTTGCCGTCTTCCAGCAGATAGAAGCCCTTTTGATCCTCTTCATCGATCAGATAGACGATCGTCGCATGCATGTTCTCATTCGTCCAGACGGTGATCTGCGTATCATCGATCGTCGTCTTGCTTTCCTTGAAGCCATCCGGTATCGTTACATCCTGTGTATTGCGGACAACCCCCAGACTTTTGCCGTCATGATCCAGATAGACGAGCGGTTCTTCCTCCACATAGACATGGATCGTATACACCTGCTCTGTCCCATACTCACTGCGGCAGGTGACTTCGATCGTATTGTCGCCGGCCTGCAGTTCTTTCGTTCCTGTACCAATGACCGTTGCGGCCGCATCCTCTGCTTTTGCAGAGACCGTGATCGATGTCGCATCCTTAGGCAGATGGACCCGATACTCCGTCACATCCGATGAAAATTTTGGAGTCAGCGTTCCCTGATCGACGCTCAGCGAGCTCAGGTCATAATTCTTTGAACGAGGATCCTCCTGTGGTTCCTGCGCCGGAGTCGTCGTCGATGGTGTGGACGGTCTGGAAGAACCGCCGCCATTATTCGTCGGACGCTTTACCACTGTGACGCTTGCACTTGTATTGATAATATAATCGTTGACCCCATCGGAATACTGTCCCTCTACAGATACTGTATAGGTTCCTTCTTTTGATGCCTTAAACGTGTATGTATTTGTTGTAGGATCACCTTCAAAGCCCATTGGCTCTTCCGACACCGCGCCTCGTACCGCATAGGCCCACGATTTGGAATTGCTGGGAACAGAGATCGTAACCGAAATCGTGTCCCCTACATATGCTGTGCTTGGCATGCGTATCGATGCATTTGCCTGAATGTGCACAGGCATCATCAAAAGCAATGCTCCCCACAAGCTTATCACGATCTTTTTTAGCTTTTTCATTGCTTCCTCCTCTATTGCTTGATTTTTTCTTTGCCAATAATATCATTTTTAATTTTTAATAGTGATGTTGCTCCAGCGGAATCGTTTGCCAGTTTTGCTGCCTGTAAAAACGCTCCGCTGAGAAGTTCCTTATGAATGATATGAAGCTTTAGTTTATAGAGGTCGGTCGCCCCAATATTGCCATCCCCATTCAGATCACCTCGTATGACCACCTGCATCGTATAGGTCATCGGCTCTCCGTTCTCCTCGATCACCACGCTGACCGTCTGACCGCTCGCCACCTTTGCGCTGGAGATGATATTCCCGGATGCGTTCGTACAGGTCACCGCTCCCAGCGATGACAGGCTCGCTGCCAGGGTGCTGAGGTTGCTGCCAAGGGCAAACCCGCTGATATAGCCTTCCTGGAAGCGAAGTCCCTGCGCATCCAGCTTTTCTTTCAGCGCGGACGGGATCGTCGTCGACAGCTCCTTGTTGTAGAACTGATCGGAGAAACAGCTGATGTCCACCCTTCCGGACACGCCGGACACCGTTCCGCCGGAGGTATACTGCCAGCCCTGGGCCCCCGTGTAATATGGATTCGTAAACTGCAGCTGCGGACCATACTCCGCCGCCCACGACACATACGGCAAAATGACCTTCGGACTGTTGAGCACACCGGTCAGATAGCTGCGATAACTGTACACATGGATCTTGCCGCTCAAACGGCTGTCCAGTCCGGAAAGCGTCGTGATGTAAGTAGAAATGACGCTTTCGTATCCGGCGATGGTCTTCGGCGGGCGCCGCGTCGTTCCATTGTCGTTCCACGGCGTAAAATTCTCGATGTCATAATAAAACGGATACGACAGATTGACATTGGCATCCTTGAGCATCTCTGCCGTTCCCACCGCTTCGGCATAGGCAAAATTGGCATCATATGCATAGCTGTACAGATACAGGCCATATGGGATCCCCAAACGGTTGCACTCGGAGATGTTATAGTCAAAATAGGTGTCTTCGCCCAGATAGCCCCATCCCAGACGGATGATCGCCCCATCGACACCAGAAGCCTTGACCGCTTCCCAGTCGATCTTCCCATTGTGCTCCGATACGTCGATGATCTTCTTCGTTCCTCTGCCGTAGACCAGATTTCCATAGCCGTCATAGAACGAGCGGACGCCGTTCTCCTCTTCCCAGTAAGGATCCCCGGCTGCCATCAGCGAGGGCTCCTGTTCCATGGAGGCGCCCATCGCCACATTTTCCATGAGCTGCGATACCTCCGGATCGATCGGCACATAATTCTCCGCAGTAACGATCTCCACATCGGCCATGCTTTCGCTGGCCTCTCCATAGCGTTCCTGCTCTGTTTCCGGCTGTGAAGCCTTCAAAGGAAGATCGATGATCAGCAGGCTGACCGCCAGCAGTGCGCACAGACACCCGCATATTCGTTTCAAACCTTCCACCCCCTGTATCCTGTCAATTGGAATCATAGCACAATTTCACCTCTCCATCAATGACCGGCAAAGTTCCTTTTTCTGCCAGGTGTTGCTTTTTTGTGATTCCATGCTACAAAGAAACTGCACCGACATTGAGAGGAGGACCGTTATGAACACTGAAAACTTGTTGATGCTATATCTGGCCGAGTGCGAAGAGCGCAGACGTCTGGATCGAAAGACCGTCAAGGCCTATCGCTGTGATCTGCGGCAGTTTTGCCACTTTCTGAACGGACGGGCGGCGTCCCGCACCCTTTTGGAAGATTATCTCTGCCGGCTGCACGCGCGCTATGCCCCCAGAAGCGTCCGGCGAAAGCTCGCCAGCCTGCATGCTTTTTTCTCCTATCTCGTCTTCCATGAGCGGATCGAAGAAAATCCGCTCGATAAGATCTGCACGCACTTTCAAAAACCGCTGCCGCTTCCCCGAACGATCTCTCCGGCACGACTGCAGCACTTTTTCCGTTATCTCTACCGACAGGCAGACTTGGCAGATACCCCGCTTCGCCAGATGAGCGCCCTTTGCAATGTTGCGCTCTTTGAACTGCTGTTCTCCACGGGTGTGCGCATCTCCGAGCTCTGTCAGCTGCGCATCGGTGATGTCGACCTGCTCGCGCACACGCTGCGCATCCGCGGAAAAGGAAAGAAGGAGCGGCTGCTGTCCATCGGAAGCCCCTGTGCGCGCAGGGCGTTGAAGGCGTATCATCGCGTGGCACACGGTCATGCACAGACACAGGATTTCTTTTTTCGCAACCGCAACGGGCGGGCGATCTCCGATCAGTCGGTCCGTCTGCTGCTGCAGAATTACAGCCGGACGTGCGACGATCATCCCCACATCACCCCGCACATGTTTCGGCACACCTATGCGACAATTTTCGATTACATTCGCCTTATTTAGAGCTTTTTTCTTGTATTCTTAAGCTCGGACTTACCATACTTTTTATTAGATT